>SLKC01000054.1 GCA_007134775.1 Ectothiorhodospiraceae bacterium
CACTTGCTCGAACGGCATCACACGGATCGCTTTCGCGAGCTGATGGACCAATTCATGCCGGATTGGCGCCTGCGGCGTGACGAACTGAACAAGGCGCCCCTGGCTCACGAGGAGTGGGCGTACTGAAAAATGGCGTCGATGCGCCTACCAGAAGGCGAGGCCAAGCGCTGGCCCGCCACATGATCGGACTGGAGAGGGAGTATGTCACTTTGATGGCCGGCCTGCGCTGTCTGCAGGCGGGGCCGGGTAATGGGAGGTCGGGGGTCGAAATGGGCGGAGCGCTCGATGACGCGCGTGCCAACGACGGAGATGCCCGGCAGGCGCGTTCGCTGATATGCTCACGGGTTGGGAGCGCGTAGGCACTGCTGACCGGTCCTGACCGAGGGTGGGGCGAGTGCGCGTGCCGAGAGAATACTGGCCTTTGACGGAAGACGGGGAACACGATGATGACGATCACACATTGGAAGGGCTTTGCGGCGACGGCCGCCGTGATGCTCGCGTTGGTGGCGGGTCCGGCAGTGGCGGAAGAAGCGCCGCTGGAGCGCGGTGAGGTGGAGCGCTATGTCGACTCGATGCACGCGCTTCAGGACTTCGCACGAAAGTATGAAGATGTGGATGACGACATCACGCCCGAGGAGGCGACGGCGCTTCAGCAGGAGCACGCCTCGGTCTTGGAGGAGCATGGCTTCGCACAGGACGAGTGGATGGCGACGCACCAGCGCGTGCTGGAGGCCGTCATGGCGATCAACATGAGCCAGGAAATGGACGAGCAGGATCTGGAAGCGCAGATCGACGCCCAGCGTGAGCAGATACTTGCCAACGAGGATATTCCGGAGGAGCAGCGCGAGGCGATGCTGGAGCAGATCGAGCAGCAGCGCCAGATGTTCGCCGACCTGCAGGACAATCCGGACATCGACGCCGTCGAGCCCTACTATGAGGAGCTGCGCGACCTCTTCGAGGGCGGGCTATAGGGGTGAGTGCGAGAAGTCCCGGGCACACGAACTGAGACCCTCAGGGCAATCGACTCCGGATCGGTTCCCCGGAGTGGCGCTCCAGGCCGCGCGCGTTGGCAACCTTGCCCGGGACTAGGCCGCTTCTGACGCGGTGGCCTGGGTACCGCCATGGCGGTAGTCGCGCAGGATCTCGTCGCGGATGCTGTCGAGGGTGGCGAGCTTTTCGCGCGCGGCGCCGGATAGCCACAGGGTGATTTCCTGTCGCTTGCGGGCGAAGTAGGCGAGAATGAAGCGCTCGCTGGCGATGTAGTAGTCGACTGCCTCGCGTGCCTGCCGCCCCGACATCGGTTGGCGGACGACGCGGCGGGCGGCACCCTCCTGCTGCTGGCAGTAGATGTTGAGCAGGCGATAAAGCAGTGGTCGCATCTGGTGGGCCTTGTTGCGCCACTCGCCGAAGTCCGCCAGCAGACTGCTTTCGGTGAGTACGTCGAGCCAGCTACAGAGTCGGTCCTCGCTGACGGGGATTTCGGTCTGCCGCAGGTCGTTGTTGAGCTTCTTGATGCGGTCGCGGATGGTCTTGCGCTGATAGCGCGCGATACCGGGGCGCAGCAGGCGGCGGAACAGGCGGGATTCGCGGTTGAGCTTGGCCTTGAGCTCGGTGATCTGTTCGTCGATGACCTGCTGTTTGGTGAGGCTCGCCTCGCAGTCACGCAGATAGCCCTCCATGTCGGTCACCGCCAGGTCCATCTCCAGGAGCCGGAACCGGCCCAGTGCCCGTTCCAGACGCGCGGTGATGTTGGCGGCGTGGCGTCGTGCGCTGTCGATGCGTGCCTGAACGGATTCATGGGAGACGTGGACCTGTTCCAGGTAGAGGCGGTTGCGCCACAGACGCCCGTACGTATCGCTGAGCTCGCGGGCGACTTCCCGGGCGGAGGTCAGGGTATCCTGGTCGATCTTCGCGCCGCCGCGGGTGCCCGCGCTGCCAGCGCTTCGGGTGAGGAGCACTTCGGTGCGCTCTTCGAGCTGATCGGCGCCCGTGGCGGAGGCCCCGTCGATGGCCTCCAGTGCTTGGTAGGTCTCCTCGTCGAGATAGGCGCGGGCCAGCTCCGAGGCTTCGGCGCTGGCGGAGATGCGCGACCATATCAGTTGCTCGATCGCGGCACGGCGAGCGGGATCGGGTAGCGACGCGACCCACGCAGGGTCGATGGTCTGGGGCACGAGATCCTCGGGGAACGAGCGGATCTGCTCCGGTTGGAGCCGCTGCATGACCCGCCGGAAGGCAGCCTCTGGCAAGGGATTCCGTGACATTCGCGGTAGCCCGTAGGTGCGAGAGCCTAGTCTAGCATCGGCTGTTCCACTGCCACAGATAGCGTGCAGTCGATGCCGGCCAATGCGCGTGAAACCGGGCACTCCGAGTGCGCCTGCTCGGCAAGCCGCTCGATTTCCTGGGCGTCGTCCGGTTCCAGGGTCGCGGTAACGCGGAGGTTGGAGCGGATGAGTGCGGCCCGCCGATCGATCTCCTCCATCGTGACCTCGGCCTCGACATGGAGGCGCTCGGGTTGATATCCGTGCTCTTCGAGCGTGCGGGCAAGGGTCATCGCGAAACAGCTCGCATGCGCGGCCGCCATGAGCTCTTCGGGGTTGGTGCCATCACCGTCGAGGAATCGGGACGCGCATGCGAAGCCGGCATCGACCGCACTCGATTCGGTGCTAACGGTGCCGGACCCCGCGGTGGCATCGCCTGTCCAGGTCGCTTCGCTGGATCGGGTAGGCATGGTTTTTGTGTCCTAGATTGGGCGGAGAAGCGTGTACTGTACGGTCATGGTAGCTTGGATGCTGGGTAGAGGGCATGGGAAGATCGGGCTGATGCGTACATTTCGAGGGTCGCTGCTGGTGTGCTGTCTCGTCTCCGCGTCGGCATTGGCCGAGCGGCCCGTAACGCTTGATGGGATCGAGGTCAGCGCGCCGCGAATGGAGCGAGATCCGCTCGTGACGCCGGCAGCGAGTGACCGGGTTGATCGCGAGCAGGTGCGGCGGGGGCACGAGCGCGTGCAGTTGGAGGAGTCGCTGAACCGGACACCGGGGTTTTTCTTCCAGAATCGCTATAATTTCGCGCAGAATCAGCGTATTTCGACGCGCGGCTTCGGTGCGCGTGCGCCCTTTGGTGTGCGCGGCATCCGCATTCGAGTGGACGGCTTCCCCGAGACGCTACCCGACGGCCAGTCGCAGGTGGATATGATCGACCTCGATTCGGTCAGCCGCATTGAGACCATCCGCGGCCCCTCGTCGGTGCTCTACGGTAATGCCACGGGTGGGGTGATCGATGTCACGACCATGGATGGCGCCGAGCGCGAGAGCCTCGCCGATGCCAGTGTCGAGTTCGGTCGCCACGGTTACCGCAAGTTCGCCCTCAGCGGCGGGGATAGCGATGGGCCGTGGCGTTACCATGCCAGTGGCAGCCAGCTCACCTTCGATGGCTACCGCGACCAGAGCGAAGTCCGCAAGACCCTCGCCAACCTCAAGGCCACCCGCGAATTCGCGGGCGAGCGTGAACTCACCACCGTGCTCTCTGCAGTGGAGCTGCCGCTGGCCGAGGATCCGGGCGGACTGACGGCGGAGGAGGTCGCCTCGGACCGCCGCCAGGCGGCACCGGCGGCCGAGGCACTCGGTGCGGGCCAGGAGGTGCGCCAGCAGCGGTTGGGCTTTACCTGGGAGGATGCGAGCAGTCTGTCCGGTGAACTCACGGCGCGGTTTTTCTACACCAACCGGGACTTCTGGCAGCAGCTTCCCTTCCCCGCGCCGGATGCGGGCGTCGAGCTGGACAGCCAGATCGAGTTCGATCGCGACTTCTTCGGCACCGGCGTAGAGTACCGCGATGGCGCCATGCTGGCCGCGCTGCCGGTGGACTATATCGTCGGCGCCGAGATCGATCGCCAGATCGATGACCGCGTGCGCCGCAACGTGAGCCCGGATGGCGAGGTGGGCGAGCGCACGGTCGATGAACGCCAGCAGGCTACGGCCGCAGGCGTGTTCGCCCAGACCGACATCGGGCTCGCGCCGACGGTGGACCTGACACTGGGCGCTCGCCTCGACCGGGTGCGCTTCCGGATCGAGGACGACCTCACGGATGGAGAGGACTTCTCCGGCAAGCAGCGTTTCACCGAGCCCAGCCAGATGGTCGCTCTGGGCTGGAGCTGGGCCGAGCAGCAGCGCCTCTATGCGACGGTCGGCACCGCCTTCGAGACACCGACCTTCACGGAGTTCGCCAACCCGGAGGGCGGTGGCGGTTTCAATGAGGATCTTGAGCCCGCCTTCGCGGTCAACCGCGAGGTCGGCGCGCGCGGGCGCGCAACGCCGCGACTCAACTACGATGTCGCCGTCTTCTCTGTGCGCGTGCGCGACGAGATCGTGGTCAAGGATGATGGTGAACAGCGCGATTTCTTCGAGAACGCGGCCGAGACACGGCGCGAAGGGGTCGAGTTCGGTCTGCAGCACTTCACCACGGAGAGCCTGACGTTGGCGGGCTCTTACACCTGGGCCGACTATCGCTTCCGCGACTTCACCGCCAGCGACGGGGAGCGTTTCGACGACAACCGTCTGCCCGGCCTGCCGCGCGACGAGCTGTTTGTCGAGGCGGACTGGCGACTCGGTGACACGTTCTTCATCGTCGACGCCCGCCATGTCGGTGGGGTGTACGCAGACAACGCCAATGAGGTCGAGGTCGACAGCTACAACCTGGTCAATGCCCGCGTCGGCCGCCAGTGGCAGGCGCAGACCGGGGAGGCGCTGGAGGCGTGGGTCGGGATCGACAACCTGTTCGGCGAGGAGTATGCCGACAACGTCCGCATCAATGATGCGAATGGGCGTTTCTTTGAGCCGGCGCCGGAACGCATGGCCCGCGTCGGCGTACGCGCTACCTTCTAGGGGCTCGGCCCGGGGCGGCTCATTGGATGATGACCGGAGGCGCCACGGGCCGCTGGCCCTCGTGGATCATCGCGCGCAGGCGCAGGGCGAGATCGCTTGCCCGGATGCGCCATTCCGGCTCCACGAACAGGAGATGGCGGCGCAGGCCACCGCCATCGACACACAGGCCTAGCGCGCTCGCGCCCTCGTAGCGATCGCCGGCGATGGCGGCGGGCGGGGAGAGTGCTTCGATGTCGCTGATCGCGCTGAAGGCGTGGTGGCGCTTGCATTCCGTTGCGCCGCCGTCACCGCCCGGTTCGATGGCGTGGATGTAGACCCGTCCCTGTGAGATGTCCAGCCCGAGTGCGAGTATGAGTGGTTCCGCGGCGCGGTCGCCATTTGCCGCGAGGTGTTGCCGGTAGCGGTGCGCGGAGCCGTCGGGGTCGCGTGCGGCGATGACGAGATCGGTGTGTTCGTTGCCGAGCGCGCGGCGCGCTTCGGCGACCAGCGTCGCAGGCGTGCGCCCGCCGCGGGCGACGTAGAGCGCCGTGCTCGCCGCCTGGCCGCCCTCGCGCAGGACGAGCCGAAGCCAGCGTGCGAGGACGTAGCTCACGAGAAAGAGCAGGATCAGCACGAGGATTGCGTACATCATCGCCGAAGCGCCTCCTTAGCGGGACCATCCGCGCCCCGCGGGGCCAGCCCGGGGCAGTTTCCACGAATTCGTCGGGCGATCAAGCGCGGTAGACTAGGGCCCGAAGACCCAAGGCGGCTGTAGTGAGGAAGCGGATGGGAGAGGCAGGGGAGGCGCCCGCCGAGCGCGAGGTGGTGTTCGCGGCCCGCGATCTGGTCAAGATCTATGTCATGGGGGAGGTCGAGATCCACGCGCTGCGCGGTGTGGACCTCGACCTCCATGCCGGTGAGCTGGTGGTCATGCTGGGCGCCTCCGGCTCGGGCAAGTCGACGCTGCTGAACATCCTCGGTGGGCTCGACAGCGCCAGCGGCGGCCACGTGCGCTATGGCGACCGGGATCTCGTCCAGGCCGGTGAGCGGGCGTTGACCGCTTTCCGCCGCCACCACGTGGGCTTCGTCTTCCAGTTCTACAACCTGATCTCGAGCCTGACGACGCGGGAGAACGTGGCGATCGTCACCGAGATCAGCCGCGACCCGATGACGCCGGACGAGGCGTTGGCCGTCGTCGGCCTCGACGAGCGCATGGATCACTTCCCGTCCCAGCTCTCCGGCGGGGAGCAGCAGCGTGTGGCGATCGCGCGCGCCATCGCGAAACGCCCCGACGTGCTCCTCTGCGATGAGCCCACCGGCGCGCTCGATTCGAAGACGGGCATCCGGGTCCTCGAGGCGATCGAGCGCATCAACCGCGAAACCGGCACGACGACCGCGGTCATCACGCACAACGAGGTCATCGGGGAGATGGCGGACCGGGTCGTGCGCCTGCGCGATGGCCGGGTTGCCGATGTCGAGCACAACCGCACGCGCAAGCGCCCCGACGAGCTGCACTGGTGATGCGCACCCTCCACCGCAAGCTGCTGCGGGATCTGATGGCGCTGAAGGGGCAGGCAGCGGCGATCGCGGTGGTCATCGCCGGGGGCGTGATGACGCTGATCATCGCCGTCACCTCGCTCGATGCGCTGACGATGAGCAAGGAGCGCTTCTACGCGGAATCGCGCTTCGCCGAGGTCTTCGTCACGCTGGAGCGGGCCCCGGAGCGAGTCAGTGACCGCCTGCGTGCACTGTCGGGCGTCGACCGCCTGGAGACCCGGGTCGAGGCGCCCGTACGGGTGGAGGTGCCCGAATTCGCCGACCCCATTCAGGGGCGTGCGATCTCCATCCCCGACGGGCATCAGCCCGAGCTCAACCAGCTCCATATCCGCGAAGGTACGCTGCCCGAGCGCGGGCGCGGCGAGCAGATCCTGATCAGTGAGCCCTTCGCCCAGGCGCACGGGCTGCGCGCCGGCGATCGCATCCACGCGATCATCCGCGGTCGCATGGAGCGCCTCGAGATCAGTGGAATCGCGCTGTCGCCGGAATGGATCTACCAGATCGGCCCGGCCGATCTGCTGCCTGATTACGAGCGCTTCGCCGTGATCTGGATGAATCGCCAAGCCCTGGCAGGCGCCTTCGACATGGACGGCGCCTTCAACAGCGTCGTGCTCACGCTGCAGCCGGGCGTGCGGGAGGCGTCGGTCATCGAGGCGCTCGACGAGCTGCTCGCGCCCTACGGTTCGCTCGGCGCCCACGGCCGTGACGAGCAGCAGTCGCACAGCTTCCTGATGGAGGAGATCGAGGGCCTGCGGGTGCTGGCCGCCTTCCTGCCCACGGTCTTTCTCGCGGTGTCGGCCTTCCTGCTGCATGTGCTGGTAGGGCGCATCATCCGTACCCAGCGCCAGCAGATCGCTGTGCTCAAGGCGTTCGGTTATTCCAACGCCGACATGGCGGTGCATTACGGCCTGCTCACGGGCTTCATCGTCCTATTGGGCTCGGCGGTCGGCGTCGGGCTGGGGGCGTGGGCGGCCAGCGCGCTCGCGGAGCTGTTCGCCGAGTACTTCCGCTTCCCCGAGATGGCGTTCCGGCTGCAGCCGCAGGTGGTGCTGCTCGGGGTCGTGGTCGCCGGTGCGGCGGCACTGCTCGGGGCCTTCCACGCCGTCTACGGGGCCGTGACGCTGGCGCCGGCGCAGGCGATGCGGCCGCCGGCTCCGGAGACGTTCCGTCAGGGCTGGCTCGAGCATGCCGGTCTGCAGCGGTGGCTGAGCCAGCCCGGGCGCATGATCCTGCGCAATGTCGCCCGCCACCGATTCAAGGCGACGCTCTCGGTCGTCGGCATCGCGCTCTCCGCGGGCCTGATATTGGTGACGGGCTACATGTTCAGCGCCTTCGATGAGCTCATCGACCGGCAGTACCGGCTGGTGCAGAAGGCGGACGTCGTGGTGCATCTGACCGAACCGAGCGCCGCCCACGCGGTGGCCGGGCTGCGCCAGCAGCCCGGGGTACAGTATGTCGAGCCCTTCCGTGCCGTGCCGGTCCGTCTCCGCCATGAGCGCCTTACCTACCGCACCGCGATCGAGGGCCTCGATCCCGGACTGCATCTGCGCGGGCTGATCGATGGGCAGGGGCGGGATATCGAGCTGCCGCCCGAGGGGCTCTTGCTGACCGACTACCTGGCGGACGATCTTGGCGTGAGCGCCGGCGATCGGGTCCGCGTTGAGGTCATGGAGCAGCACCAGCGCAGCGTCGATGTCGAGGTCGCGGCGGTCGTGGGTGAGCCCATCGGCGTGAGTGCCTACATGCAGCGCGACGCGCTCAATCGCCTGATGCGGGAGGGGCCCACGATCACGGGGGCGCGGCTGCTGGTCGACGCCGCCGAGGAGGACGCGCTGTTCACTGCGCTGCGCAATACACCCCGCGTCGCCGGCGTCGGCCTGATCGCCGAGACCGAGGCGCAGATCCGCGCCTACATCGAGGACACGGTGCTCGCCTTCATGGCGGTGCTCACCGTGCTCGCCGCCTCGATCGCCTTTGCGGTGGTGTACAACAACGCGCGCATCGCGTTCGCCGAGCGGGTGCGCGAGCTGGCGACGCTGCGCGTGCTGGGATTCACGCGCGGCGAGGTGGGCTGGATCCTGATCGGCGAGATCCTGCTGCTGACGCTACTGGCGATCCCGCTGGGCTGGATCATCGGTACCGGGCTGGCCTGGCTGCTGAATCAGGTCTATACGCTGGAGATGTTGCGCATGCCCTTCGTGATCCCGCATCAGACCTACGCGTCGGCGGCCGCCGGCGTGGGGGTCGCGACCGCGCTGTCGCTGCTGCTGATCGTGCGGCGACTGCGGCGTATCGACATGGTTTCTGCATTGAAGACGGTTGAATAGTCATGAGTCGAACGAAGAGCCTTTCCCTGATCCTTGCGGGCATTGCCGTGGCCGCTCTGCTCGCGTGGGCACTGATGCCGGCGCCGGAGACCGTGAGTGTCACGGCGGTCCGTTCCGACTACTTCGCGGAAACGGTCGAGGACGAGGGCCGCACGGCGTTGCGCGAGCGCTATACGATCTCCAGTCCGATCGGCGGCTTCCTGCGCCGGGTCGGCCTGGAGCCCGGAGATCGGGTCGAGGCCGACGATACCCTGTTCGAGCTGGAGGGGATGCCGGCCCCCGCGTTCGATGCCCGCACGCAGATGCAGGCGCGAGAGGAGGTCGAGCAGGCGCGCGCCCGGGTCGAGGCGGCTCGGGCCGAGTTGGAGGCGCGGGAGAGCGATTACGAGCAGGCGGCGGCCGACTTCAGTCGCAATCAGCGCCTGCATCTGCGCGAGATGGTCTCCACGGATGAGCTCGATCGCGCGCGGACGCGGCGCGATTCCGCGCGTGCGGCGGTGCGCAGTGCGCGCTATCAGGTCGATGTCGCGCGCTTCGAACTCGCCGCCGCACGCACACGTACCGAGATCGCCGGGGGGGAACGCGACGGTGACGGTCAAGCCGCGCTGCAGGTCCGTGCGCCCTTGTCCGGCGTGGTTACCGCCCGCCATCGACAGCATGAGGGGCCCGTGCGCGATGGCGAGGCCATTCTGGAGATCGGCGACCTCGACGATCTCGAGGTCCGGGTCGACCTGCTGTCGATGGACGCTGTTCGCGTCGAGCCGGGCATGCGCGTGGTGATCGAGCGCTGGGGCGGCGACGATGAGCTCTCCGCACGGGTCCGGCGTGTCGAACCCGCCGGCTTCGAGGATGTCTCCGCGCTGGGCGTCGACGAGCAGCGCGTGCCCGTGCGCGTGGTGATCACCAGTCCGCGTGAGCAGTGGCGTGAACTTGGTGACGGCTATCGGGTCGAAGCCCGGTTCATCCTGTGGGAGGATGACGACGTTCTTCAGGTGCCTACCAGCGCGCTGTTCCGCCGTGACGATCAATGGCGCCTCTTCGCGGTCGAGGACGGTCGGGCCGTCGAGCGCGCGGTCGAAATTGGCCGGCGCAGCGGACTGCGTGCCCAGATCGAGGCGGGCGTGGAGGCCGGGGATCGCGTCATCACCCACCCGGGCGATCGCATCAGCGACGGCATTCGCGTGCGCGCCGACGACCGGGACCGGTGACGTCGGCGGTGGGCGCGCCTTCTGTGGCATGATGCGCGCCCGCAGTCTTTCCGGATCGTTCGATGTCGTTACTTCGCGCGCGCAATGTCGAATTCAGCATCGGTGGCCCCTATCCACTGCTCGAAGGGGTCGATCTCGACGTCGCTGCCGGCGAGCGGGTCTGTATCGTCGGGCGCAATGGGGCCGGCAAATCCACGCTGCTGCGCCTGCTCGCGGGTGAGCTGGAGCCCGACGAGGGTTCGATCCAGGTGGCCGAGACCGCCACGGTCGCACGCCTGACCCAGGAGGTGCCGGAAGGCACGGCCGGGACCGTATTCGATGTCGTTGCCGCCGCCCTGGGCGAGGCCGGTGGCGCGATCGCGGAGTATCACCGACTGATCGAGCGCCTGGACGACCCCGGCCAGGCCCGGCGCCTGGGCGAGGTGCAGGCGCGGATCGAGGCCCTGGATGCCTGGAACCTGGAGTCGCGAGTCGAGGAGGTGCTGACGCGGCTCGAGCTGCCCGGGGACGAGGACTTCGCGCATCTCTCCGGCGGACTCCGGCGCCGCGTCCTGCTCGCTCGGGCGCTGGTGCGCGACCCGAAGATCCTGCTGCTCGACGAGCCGACGAACCACCTCGACATCACGGCGATCGACTGGCTGGAGAACCTGCTCAAGGGGTTTGCGGGGGCGATCCTCTTCGTCACCCACGACCGGCGCTTCCTGCGCAATCTCGCCACACGCATCGTCGAGATCGACCGTGCGCGGGTGACGAGCTGGCCGGGCGACTACGACAACTACCTGCGCCGGCGCGAGGAGCGCCTGCACGCCGAGGCGGTCGAGCGCGAGCGCTTTGACCGCAAGCTCGCCGAGGAGGAGGCGTGGATCCGTCAGGGGATCAAGGCCCGGCGCACGCGCAACGAGGGCCGGGTGCGCGCCCTGCAGCAGATGCGCGCCGAGCGTGCTCGTCGGCGTGAACAACAGGGTCAGGTGCGCATGGAGGCGCAGGAGGCCGAGCGCTCGGGCAAGCGCGTGATCGAGGCCGAGAATATCGGCTTCAGCCACGGCGATGAGCCCATCATCCGCGATTTCTCCACGCGCATCCTGCGCGGCGACCGCGTCGGGCTGGTCGGCCCGAATGGCTCGGGCAAGACGACGCTGCTGCAGCTGCTGCTCGGCCGGCTCGCGCCCCAGACAGGGCACATCCACCACGGCACGCGGCTGCAGATCGCCTACTTCGATCAGCAGCGCGCGCAGCTCGACGAGTCCGCGAACGCGATGGAGAACGTCGCCGGCGGCCAGGACTTCATCGATCTGGGCGGGCGTCGCACCCATGTGATGAGCTATCTGCAGGATTTCCTGTTCACTCCCGAGCGCGCCCGCGCACCGATTACACGGCTATCCGGGGGCGAGCGCAACCGGTTGCTGCTGGCGCGGCTGTTCGCCCAGCCCTCGAACCTGTTGGTGATGGACGAGCCGACCAATGATCTCGACGTCGAGACCCTGGAGCTGCTCGAGGAGCGCCTCGCCGAGTACAGCGGCACCCTGCTGCTCGTTTCGCACGACCGCGAGTTTCTCGACAATGTGGTGACCAGCATCCTCGTGCTCGATGGCAGCGGCGTGGTCGAGGAATCGGTTGGCGGCTACAGCGACTGGCTCGCCCGCCAGGCGCCACGCATGAAATCGCGCTCGTCCGGTTCGGCGCAGAAGGCCGCGCAGCAGCGCCCGCGTCCGGCGGACCGCAAGCCCGGGACGGGCCCGCGGCGCCTGACCTATAGCGAGCAGAAGGAACTGGAGGCGCTGCCCGAGCGCATCGACGGGCTGGAGCGGGCCATCGCCGAGCGCACCGAGCGCCTCAGCGACCCGGCACTGCACACGGGCGCGGCCGAGGG
>SLKC01000147.1 GCA_007134775.1 Ectothiorhodospiraceae bacterium
CGACACGGCGCTGCGCATACTGCTCGACGCGATCGAGCGCGACCTGCGCACCCGGTGCGATGGCGCCGCCATGAACGCCCGCGGCGGGGCGGTGGCCTCCATCCACCGCTTCGGCTCGGCGCTCAATGCGCACACCCACTTCCACGTCTGCGCCATTGACGGCGTGTTCGAGCCGAACGGCGAGGGCGTTCACTCAGCCAGTCGGCGGCGGCCGCAGCGCCGTCATCTTCGGCGCCATTCTGCCCGAGGCCATGCCGTCGATGACCGCGAGCAGTCTGTTCGGCGTCGAGAAGGCCATCCGTTCGGCGGTCATCCTCGGCCTGGTCGGCGCCGGCGGCATCGGCGTTGAGCTGAGTACGGCCATGAGCCTGTATCGCTACGATCTCGCGCTGACCATCATCATCGTGATCGTCGCCGTGGTCGTTGTCGTGGAGACGGTATCCTCGGCCATTCGCCGCCGCATCATGTAAGCCGGTCGCGGTCTGGGCATGCTCGATCACGCCCGGGGCTGTCGGGGTGGGTGAAAATCCTCGCGGTCCGAGTCGGGCGATGGCAGAGTGTGGGCATGCGCGCCGCGGCGCACTGGCATGGGGATGGCATGAGCTGGAGCGACGAGATACTCGCGGCTGCTGGCGGACAGCAGGAGGAGGGCGAGAGCACGGTCCAGTGGGCGATCGAGGCGGTTCGCTCCCATCTGGGCATGGAAGTGGCCTACGTCTCGCGGTTCGAGGGCAGCGATTCCGTGTACCGGAACGTGTCGGTCCCCGGGCTGGAGCACCTGATCAAGCCGGGTGATGCGCGGCCGCTGGATGAGGTCTACTGCCCGCACATCATGGCGGGGCGTCTGCCCGAGCTGATTCCGGACACCTCACGCGAAGCGCTTGCGATGTCGATGCCGATCACGCACGAGGTTCCGATCGGCGCCCATATCAGTGTCCCGCTGCGCCTCGACAATGGCGAGCCCTACGGCATGTTCTGCTGCCTCAGCCCGCATACGGACGACTCCCTGAACGAGCGCGACCTGCAGGCATTCAAGCTCTTCGCCGAAATCGCCGCGCATCAGATCCGCCGCGAGGTCGCCGCCGAGCAGGGCGCGCGCGAGCAGCGTGAACGTATCGAGCAGGTCCTCGCCGATGAGGCCTACCACGCCGTCTATCAGCCGATATGCGAACTCGGGGACGCTCGCCCGGTGGGCTTCGAGGCGCTGTCGCGCTTCTCGGCGGGCGAGGCGCGAACCCCCGATGTGTGGTTCACGGATGCCTTCGCGGCCGGGCTGGGGCCGCAACTCGAACTGGCCGCCGTGCGCGCGGCGCTCGCCGGTGCGGACAGTCTCCCGGCGGACGCCTATCTGTCGCTCAACGTCTCCCCGCTGACGGTGCTCGACGAAGCCTTCGAGCCGCTGATCACGGCGGCCGCGCATTCGCGACGGATCGCGCTCGAGATCACCGAGCATGCCGCGGTGCAGGACTACGTCGCACTGGAGTCGGCGTTACGGCCGTGCGCAAGCAGGGCGTTCTGCTGGCTATCGACGATGCCGGCGCCGGTTTCTCCAGCCTTCAGCATATCGTCCGTCTGCACCCGGACCTCATCAAGCTCGACATGTCCCTGACCCGCTCCGTCGATCACGAGGCGCCCCGCCGCGCACTCGCCTCCGCCCTCGCATACTTTGCCGCCGAGACCCACTCCCGGATCATCGCCGAAGGCATCGAAACCGAAGCCGAGCGCGCCACGCTGCAGTCCCTCGGCATATCTCTCGGCCAGGGGTATCTCTTCGGCCGGCCGGCGCCGGCTGTCTGACGCCACGCCGAATGAAGATACGCCAAACGAGGCAGCGACACGGGTCTGGGCTATAGTCGATGCGTCCGGCCACGGCCGGCCTGACGCATGGAGGTGATTGTGGCGACAGCGGCCGGGAATGGCGGCCCGTCGGATGACTTGCGATCGCCTTGCGATACATCTCTGCGCGCGTTGATCGACAGCCTGCAGCCGTGGACACCCCACCCTTCACCGACCGCGGTCACAAGGCGCCAGCGGGCGTCGGATCGCCGTCGGTGAAGGCTGGGGTGTCCACGGCGGAGTGTTGCGCGGGTGGATCTCGTCCACTCGGTGGTGTGATATTGCGAAGGAGGCGGTTGGAGTTCCTATCCTTGACTGCATTCACGGCATCAGGCTGTGTGGGGAATCCGCATACGGATTGACGACGGTTGTTCCGCGCCACGTAAAGCCTTCGTGAAAATCCTCGCTGAGCAGAATGCGGCAGTGATTGTCGGCGGCCACGGAGAGAATCAGTGCGTCCCAGACCTGAAGCCCGTGATCGGTGCAAAGATCAAAGGCCGATTGAAAGGACCACCACGTCGAGTCCGCCACCGCGTAGGCATCGGTCCATTGCAGGATGGCATTGCGCGCGTCCGGCCGGGGTCGCCCCTGTTTTCCTGTCAGAACACGGAAGAGTTCGCCCAGTGTCTGCGCGGGCAGCACAACGTCGGAGTCCGGAACTCGCTCCAGCAGATCCAGGCTTTGTTTCTGGCGATCCGCGTCACCAACACCCTCAGCATATGCCAGAACGTTGGTATCCAGTGCCGCCCGCATCGTTCAGTCCTCGTAGAGTTCATCGCGGGTCCAGGTGTGACCCGATGAGGCCTGCCTGCGCAAGCGAGCGAGAAGTGTGGTCCGGGCGGTTCGACCCGCTTTCCCGGTGGTCCGGTTGATAGGGCCGATAGTCGCGACGGGTTTGCCGCGAGAGAGGATCACGAATTCCTCGCCGCGGGTCGCATCGTGCAGCACGCGGGAAAAGCGCCGATTGGCTTCGGAAGCGGTGACCGTTTTCATTGCCTGCATCCAAGTAGTGTTGAACACTATTTTATCCGCGACAACCCCCTTGGGCAAGCGAAGACAACGGATACGGATAGGAAATCCAACCGTCTCCTTCGAGATACTCCCCCGCCGCGTGCGGAACATGTCAACCCGCAAAGCAGGCCAGCGTGAGCGCCGCTACCCGTGTCGGACGGCGTTTCGA
>SLKC01000157.1 GCA_007134775.1 Ectothiorhodospiraceae bacterium
TCCGGATCGCCGGGGTCGACGATGTCGAAGGGCTGGCTGGTATCGGGATCCAGTTCTCCCGCTGGATCCGTTGCCGTCAAGGTATAGCCGTCACCAAGTTCATCTATCGAAAGATCGTTGAATACGGCAATACCGTCGGCATTCGTGTCAACGCTTGTCTGGCCCGAGAGTGTCGGGTCATCGGCACCGCCGTCGTCCTCGATTGCGATTTCCACCGTGACGCCACTTTCGCTGACCATGTTCCCGTCGCCGTCTTCCAGACGCACTTCGACCGCGGGATCGATGACCGCACCAATCGCCGTGTCACTCGGCTGAACCGAAAAACTCAGCTGCTCGGCCTCGGCCGGCTCGATTTCGTAGCTGATCCGGACACGGCCATCGGCACCGCGGCCACCGTCTGCGCCATCCTGGTTGTCGCTTCGTGCACCGCCACCGCCGCCGCCCGGTTGTACGCCATCCTCGCCGCCCTGCGGCCGGTCGGTCGCCCCATCACCGCCGTCACCACCGCCCTGGGGTGCGGTGCCCCCCGCAGGTGCTCCGCCGTCCTCACCCGCTCCTCCAGGGCCGGCCGAGGAACCGCCGCCGCCGGCGTCGTTACCCTGCTCGTCACCGCCGTCGCCGCCGTCGAACGACGCATCAACCCCGCTCGGGTCCGGCCCTGCGCCGCCCTGGCCGCCATCTTCCACATCCTCCGCCACGCTCTCGCCGCCACCGGCCGTGACCGTGTCGGGTCCCTCAAACCAGGAATCGCCGCCATCGACCGGATTCTCCCCCGATTCGCCGCCTTCACCGACGAACAGATCGTAGGTTTCCTCTGGCTCTACCGAGAGGGTGAAACTGCCATACGCCCCACCGCCGCCGCCGCCAGCGTTGTTGTTGTTCGGCTCGGCACTGCCACCCGCGCCCCCGGCACCCCAGAGCTCGACCGTGATCTCGTCCACGCCGGATGGAACCTCGAAGGTGTGTGTGCCCGGCTGGTTGAATTCCTCCTCCTCTTCCTCGACCTCGGCGGCTACGGCGCCGCTGAGCGTCATCAGGCAGACCGCCACATACACGGCCGGTAGCCAGCGATTATTCGGAGAAAAAGGGCTCGGAGTCGGTTTCATGGTTGTTACTCGCGGAAGATCACCGGATCGGGTGAAAATGGGGTCGGAGTCATTTTTCGCCTCTACTCGGCCTGTCTGTAGATGACCGCGTCGCCGTCGCGGGAGCGGCCCGGTTGTTGCGGCTGCGTGGCCGGTTCCGCCGCGCGATCTCGGGCCTCGTCGTCCGCCGGTTCCGCGTCGGCCCCGTCGAGCGCGGGCTGCTCCTCCTCGGCGGCTGGTGCCTCGGCATCCGGAGCGGTCCGCTCGGGCAGCCAGTAGGCGGAGGCGGCTGCGCCGGTACCGATCACCAGGGCGGCCGCTAGCCAAAGGCCGGCGCCGTGGCTGCGGCGCCGACGCAGCCGCCGGCGGATGCCCTGCAGCCTTGCAGGTTCCGGGCCGGGCATGCCGGCGAGCGCGCGCTCGAAGCGCTGGCGCAGCGCCTCCTCGGGATCGCGGTGTGTCACCGCTATCGCTCCTCCGCGACGATGCGCTGGCATGTTCGGAGCATGCCATCCGTACAGCTCCGGGCGCAGCGCTGGATGTTACCCACCGTAACGCACGGGGAGGCCATTCTGTTCATCGCCCGGCCCAATTCAGGGTGGTGTTGGAGGAAGGCGGTATCGCGCGCCCCGAAGGGCTGCCTGAAACATCTGCCTTCCCGTATGGGCTATGGTGTCAGGAGCCAGTCATGGAATTCGGCGGGGTTAAGGATCGCTAGCCCCTCGAGGGAGCGAGCGAGCACGAGCAGATCTTGGTCACCCGTGACCAGCGCGTCGGCACGACCAGCCAGTGCCAGGAGCAGAAACGGGTAGTCGTGCGGATCGCGCAAGGTCGGCGCTTCGACGTGCGCCGCACTGGTATCCACGGACTCGATCCAGGGCAGGTACTCGGCGAGGAGGTCTTCACGTTCGCCAGAGGTAAGCTGGAACTTCGGGTATTGGAGTACCCGTACCAGCTCCCGAGCGGTGTGGTGGCTGGCGAGCGGCGTGATGCGTCCCGTCTGCCAGGCAGTGCGCAGCCACACGAGGCGACCGGCGCGGAACAGCAGTGCGGACAGGACGCAGTTGGTGTCGAGAACTACGCGTGGGGGCGTCATTCCTCCTTGCGGGACCAGGCGACCGCGTCGTCGATATCGGCTTCGCTGATGCCAAGCTCAGCCAGCTTGTCACGCACGGCGTCGGCGCGCTGGACGCGAACCGGGGTGAGCACAATCCGGCCCTCCTCGACCGTCACGTCGTAATAGTCACTGACGCCGACAGCTTCTACCAGTGCCTTGGGCAGGGTGATCTGATTCTTCGCAGTGCGCTTCGCGAGCATGCCAAATTCCGGTAGTAAGGAATCCTTACCACATTATAGTCCATGCGCCGAGGCCGGCAAGCCGTGGCGCAAGCACAACGCGATCAGCTGCCTCTCTACCCAGAATCCGGCGCAAGACGCTG
Organism: Ectothiorhodospiraceae bacterium; assembly: GCA_007134775.1. Lineage (GTDB taxonomy): Bacteria > Pseudomonadota > Gammaproteobacteria > XJ16 > Halofilaceae > Halofilum. Next base: position 2,525 of record SLKC01000157.1, read on the forward strand.
GAGCAGGCCGGCGACGCGGCGGCGGACCATGCCCTCGGGAAGATCCACTACCTCTGCGGTCTCGCGATGGGTCAGCCCGGCCCAGTAGCGCAGCAGGAGCAGATCGCGGTCGACGGGGTCGAGCCCCGCGAGGAGCTGGTCGACCTCGGCCAGGTGCTCGGCGCGGTCGCCGTCGACGCCGACTTCGGCGGCGTCGAGCGCTGTGCCGGGGTCGCGCACCTGCTGGCGGCGCCAGGCGTCGGTGCTGGCGTTGCGGGCGATGCGGTAGAGCAGTGCGACCGGCGCATCGGGGCGCCGGCAGACGGTGGCGACGAAGCGCTCGAAGGTCGTGGCGACGAGGTCGTAGGCGGCCTCCGGGTCGGTGCCGCGGGCTACCAGGAAGCGCCAGAGGCGGTCGGCCTGGACGCGGAAGAAGGCATCGAAGCTGCGCTGGTCGCCGTCACGGCACCAGGCGCGGATCTGGTCGTCAGGGGCGTGCATGCGGCA
>SLKC01000131.1 GCA_007134775.1 Ectothiorhodospiraceae bacterium
CAAGCGCCATTGACCGGCGATGGGGCTGACCCTAGTATGCTGGCAATGGCTGATGATGTCGCACGGAATGCCGAAGCGCGCCTAGAGGCATTGACCCGTCAGGTCGATGAGCTACTGGCGCTGGTCGATCGGCTGCAGGCGGAGAACGAGTCGCTGCGCAATCAGCAGGCGAGCCTGTCCAACGAGCGGGCGCGGCTGATCGAGAAAAACGAACAGGCGCGGGCGCGAGTGGAAGCGATGATTACGCGACTCAAGGCGATGGAGAATTCATGATGACGGCGCAGGCGACGCCGATAACGGTACGGATCCTCGACCGCGACTATCAAGTCGCGTGCGAGGAGGACGAGCGCGAGGCCTTGATCGCGGCGGCTGATTATGTCGACCGACGCATGCAGGAAGTCCGCGCCCGCGGCAACGTCATCGGCACCGATCGCGTCGCCGTGATGGCAGCGCTGAACATCGCGCACGATCTGCTGTCACTGCAAGAGAGCGAGCGGGCGCTCCAGCGCGTGAACGAAGGCGTGGGCGACCTGCAGCAGCGGGTCGCCGCGAAACTATCCGAGAGCGCCTGATGGTACCTCGGACCGAACAACCAGGTTGTGGGGCACGTTCTGCTGTGTTCGACCGTTCACTGGGTATATACCCTTGAACCTAAATGATGCCCAGGGGATTTGTTTGGTGGTGACCGGTGAGCATGTCCGCACTACGCGGAAAGCCTGAGGCCACCCCAGCCCTCCCCACTTGAACCGCTGGTTCAAGGCAAACAGGTGAACACCGACACTTGCGGTTCGTGCCCCTCCTCATTCACGGACAACTCCAAGACCGGACGAGAACTGCCATGACCCAGGATATCGAGGAACGGCGCCAGCTCCTGCGTGACTACGTCAAGCAGCAGCGCGAGGCACTGACCAAGCAGCAGCTGCGCGCGGCATCGCGCGACATGTGCCTGCTGCTGGAATCGACGCCGGAATACCACCACGCCCTGCATATCGGTGCCTACTGGCCGGTGCGCGGGGAGATGGACTGTACGTCGATCATTGAGCAGTCGCTGCGCTACAACAAGCACATCTATCTGCCGGTCGTGCGCGAAGCCGACGGTACGCTCGATTTCGCCCCCTATTCCCGCGACATGCCGATGAAGGAGAACCGCTTCGGCATCCCGGAGCCCGATGTCGACGAGGGCGAACGGGTCTCGCCGCGGAATCTCGACCTCGTCATCGTCCCGCTGACCGTCTTCGATTCGCACGGCCATCGCCTCGGCATGGGTGGCGGCCACTACGACCGCACCTTCGCCTTCCTCAACGAGGAGCCGGAGCGGGTCGCGCCCTGCCTCGTCGGCATCGCCCACGAGTTCCAGCACACCAGCGATCTACCCACCCACCCGTGGGATGTCCCGCTGCGCATGACCGTCACCGAGCAGCAGGTCTGGCGCCCAGTGGCAGCCGCCACCGAAGACGCCTGAGTCGCCTCCGATGGCCTACTGGCTGTTCAAGTCGGAGCCGGACGTGTTCGGCATCGACGACCTCGCTGCCCAGCCCGACCAGACCGATCACTGGGACGGGGTGCGCAACTATCAGGCACGCAACTTCATGCGCGACCAGATGGCGGCTGGGGATCAGGGCTTTTTCTATCACTCGAACACGAAGGAGCCCGGTATCGTCGGAATCGTGGAGATCGTGCGCGCCGGCTATCCCGACCATACGGCATTCGATCCCGAGGATCTGCACTACGATCCCAAGAGCGATCCCGACAACCCGCGCTGGTATATGGTCGACGTGCGTTTCGTGCGCCGTCTGGCGCGCACGATCACGCTCGCGGAACTGAAGGATCGCCCCGAGTTGGAGGGGCTACCGCTCGTGCGCAAGGGCAACCGGCTGTCGGTGATGCCGGTGAGCCCCGAGTACTGGTCGGCCATTCTGGCGCTGGAGTAGCCCCGCGACCGACACGAACCGTGCACACGACCTCGTGCCGCTGCTGCCGGAGTCGCCCCGACGGGGTCAGGCGAGGAAGAGTCGGTAGGCGGGGTTCGACGATTCCTCGCACCAGTTGTAGCCCAGCTCCGCAAGAAAACGCTGCAGCGCCCTCTCGTCCGTCTCCGGCACCTGCATACCGGCGAGAACCCGGCCATAGGCGGCGCCGTGATTGCGATAGTGGAACAGGCTGATGTTCCAGCCGCGCCCCATGTGGTCGAGGAAGTTCTGCAGTGCGCCGGGGCGCTCGGGGAACTCGAAGCGGAAGAGGCGCTCGTCGGCTAGCCCATTGCCGTGACCACCCACCAGATGACGGATATGGAGCTTGGCCATCTCGTTGTCGGTGAGATCGAGCACAGCGTAACCCTGCCCCTCGAGCTCCGCGAAGATCTGCTCGCGCTCGTCAACGCCCCCCTGGGTCTGCACGCCCACAAAGACGTGCGCCTCATCGCTGTCCGAGTAGCGATAGTTGAACTCGGTGACGCTGCGCCGGCCCAGCGTCGAACAGAACTGGCGGAAGCTGCCCGGGCGCTCCGGGATCGTGGCCGCGAAGAGGACCTCGCGATGCTCGCCCACCTCGGCGCGCTCGGCGACGTGACGCAAGCGGTCGAAGTTGATGTTCGCCCCGCAGACGACGGGCAGCAGATTCTGACCCGTGACTGGATTCTGCTCGAGGTACTTCTTCATGCCGGCCACACCGAGCGCACCAGCGGGCTCGGTCAAGGTCCGGGTATCATCGAAGATGTCCTTGATGGCGGCACAGATCTCGTCGGTATTGACCAGGACGATGTCGTCGACGTACTTGCGCGTCAGGCGGAACGTCTCGCGACCTGGCTGGCGCACGGCGACGCCGTCGGCGAAGATCCCGACGTGATCGAGCCGGATTCGTCGGCGCTGCTGCAGCGACTGATACATCGACGCCGCATCCTCGGGCTCAACGCCGATGATCCGGGTCTCCGGTCGCAAGTACTTCATGAACGCGGCGATGCCGCTGATCAGGCCGCCCCCGC
>SLKC01000024.1 GCA_007134775.1 Ectothiorhodospiraceae bacterium
CGAGGACCGAGTCCGAATCCAGGCGGATCTCGCCGCTGCCGTCGAGCACCAGCACACGGAAGCCCTCGGCATCGGGCAGCAATTCCGCGGCGGTATTGGTCGTGAGGCTGTAACCGCGGTAGTTGCCACCGCCGGCGGTACCGATCGCATAGAGGACGCCCGTCTCGTCGGGATCGAGTTCCCGCACGATGCGGCGCTGCTCCGCGACGCGCTCGTCTTCCAGAGATGGCCCCAGAATGAGCACCATGACCGGCTCGAAGTCGATTGCGTAAGCGGCCCCGAGTTCCGCGCCGATCGTGGCGGTCGAGTAGGACGCCCCCATCGAATCGTAGATCTGCACGTTGATGGTGTTACCCAGTGCCGACGCGCTCCAGAGAGCGAACAGACAAGCAGCCAACCATCTCATCGCATGCCTCCGAATGAGCCGGCACGGCGCCGAAGCCGGCTGTAACGGGCCCTGCACCGTCGCGTTCGACTTATTGTGAACCCTGGCCGTTGAGACTGCCACCCCCCTGCACAGCCTCGCGGACCGCGGTTGCGCGTTGGCGTTCGAGCTCAAGGCCCACGGCTGGCCCGCTCAGCCCGGATGCCGCGACATCGCGCCCGCGCACCTTGAGTGCGGCGCGCAACCCGCGCTGCAGAACCGCCACGCGCTCATCGGGATCCGTGCCGCGCGCCCGCGCCGCCGCACTCCAGGCGTTCGTCAGGTGATCGAGCGCGCGCGGGTGGCGCACGGCGCCAACGCGCTGCAATAACTGCCAGACCGCGTCGCCGTCGGACGCGCGCAGAACGGCAAAGAGCGGCCAGCCATCGGCGGCAGCGTGGGCCAACGCGCGGTAGCGGCGGGGGACGGGTAAACGCCGGCATAGTGGTGTGAGTTCATCGGTCGGTTCAAGCTCATGGCAGGCTGCGGCGAATCGCACGGTGGCCTCATGGTAGCCTGTCGCTGCCTGCAGCGCGGGGCGCGCATGGCGGTGGGCCACGTCCCAGTGGTTGGCAAGCTCGGGCAGGATCGCCGGCAATGCGCCGCAGGCCGCGAGTTCGTCAAAGTAGCGTTCCGGCCGGGGTTCCCCCAGTGCTCGCTCGGTCTCCTGCCAGATGCGCTCGCCGGCGAGCCATTCCAGTTCGCCGTCAGCGGCGATGGCCGCCATGAGCTCCCGCGTCGTTGCGGCGACTTCGAAGCCGAGTGGCGCAAGGCGTGCCGCAAAGCGCGCCACCCGGAGTACCCGCAGTGGATCTTCGCGAAACGCGGGCGAGACATGGCGCAGCCGTCGTGCCGCGAGGTCCTCCTGACCGCCGAAGGGGTCCACGAGGGTGCCGTCGGCACCGCGGGCCATCGCATTGATGGTCAGATCGCGCCGTTCCAGGTCCTGTTCGAGTGAGACCTCGGGTCCGGCGTGGACCTCGAAGCCGTGGTAGCCGTGTCCGCTTTTGCGTTCGGTACGGGCAAGGGCGTACTCCTCACCGGTTTCCGGGTGCAGGAAGACGGGGAAATCGCGCCCGACCTGGCGAAACCCCGCGGCGCGCATCGCCTCCGGCGTGCTCCCAACCACCACCCAGTCGCGCTCTTGAGCGGGGAGTCCCAGCAGCGCGTCGCGGACGGCGCCACCGACCAGCCAGGTCTCGGCCACGGTGCCGTGTCAGGGTGTGGCGCGCCGGCGCCGACGCGCCTCGCGGCGAAATCCCTGCAGCCGCGCCTGCCGGTCCTGGTGGGCGAGATAATCCGGCACGATTGCATCGACGTGGGTGGGGCAGGTGGGGCCCTCCGGACAGACGCTGTCCACCTGCAGCGAGAGGTAGTTATCGCGCGAGAACGGCTTGCCCGGTGCGAACTGAAGGATCGTGGCCTGCAGGCGCGCTGCCCAGTCGGGCAGGGGCAGCAGCAGGCGCCGATACCCGCGCAGCTCGGCGGTGTAGTGCACGAGATCCATCATGGTCCAGACCTCGGGCCCGCACAGGTTGTAGCGCTGACCGAAGGACTCGCGGTCCTCAAGCGCCGCGGCGAAGCGCTCGGCGACGTCGCCGACATAGACCGGCGCAAAGCGGCTGCGCGGGCAGGCGACAGGGAAGACCGGGGCGATCGCCAACAGCGTTGCGAAGCGATTGAACAGGCTGTCTTCCGGGCCGAAGATCACGGACGGCCGGAAGGTCGTCGCGGCAATCTCGGGGCGCGCGAAGGTCAGGACATGATTCTCCGCTTCGCCCTTGGTGCGCAGGTAGTGGCTGCTACCACCGCCCTGGTCGGCGCCGAGGGCGCTCATGTGGAGCAGGCGCCGGACGCCGCGCTCCTTGCAGGCGTCGAGCACCTTGCGCGCGAGTTCGACGTGGGCGTAGCGGAAGCCTTCGCCGCGAAAGCCCTTCTCGTTGAGGATGCCCACCAGGTTGACGACGGCGTCCCGCTCGGCGAAATGGTGGCGGAGGGTCGCCGGGTCGTGGATGTCGGCCTCTACGATCTCGACGTTCGGCAGCACCAGCAGGTCGCGGTTGCGCTCGCGTCGGCGCGTCAGTACGCGGACATGCTTGCCGGCATTGTTCAAGCGCGTGACGACATGACGCCCGACAAAGCCGGTGCCCCCCAGCACGCAAACGGAGTCGATCTTCATCCTGTCAGCCCTTTCGCCGCCGCCGTGTTCCGGCCCTCTCTTACATGATAACTGCCCCGGCTGCGCCACGCGACGCGATCACCCGCCGGCCTGCGCGTTGCGTCAAGACGATGGCGGTGTCGGGCGGCGCTTGCGCCGACGGCGGCTTGATCGGCCCGAGCCCGCGTCCGAGTTCGAATGCGTTTTCGCCGCCCCCTTCTTCGATGATGCGCCCTTGCCGCCGGACGGCTTGCCGCGTGCGCCGCCGGTGCGCGGTCGCCGCTCGATCTTCGCCGGCGGTGCGAGTTCGGCCAGCAGCTCGGGATCGACCGCGGCCCCCGGTATCTTGGCCCCAATGAACGCCTCGATGTCGGGCACCGAGAAGGCGTAATCCTCGCAGGCGAAGCTGACCGCGTGTCCGCTCTCGCCCGCGCGCGCCGTGCGGCCGATGCGGTGGACGTAATCCTCGGCCGCCTGCGGGAGGTCGAAATTGATGACGTGCGTCACGCCGGGGACGTGCAGCCCCCGCGCGGCGACATCGGTGGCAATGAGTACGGTGATCTCGTCCTGCTCGAAGCGTTTGAGCAGTGTCTGGCGTTTGCGCTGATGCACGTCGCCGGAGAGTACAGCCGCACTGAAGCCATTGCCCTGCAGGTAGGACCAGACACGGTCGGCCGCACGCTTCGTGTTGACGAAGACCATGGTGCGGGCGGGTTCGATGCGGCGGAGCAGGCCGACGAGCAGCGGGATCTTCTCGTCGTTGCCCGGGTAGTAGAGTACCTGCTCGACACCCTCCGCCGTCACCTGGTCGGTCTCGATTTCGACCTGTTGCGGCGCGTTCATGTGCTCGTAGGCGAGCTCGATCACGCGGTAGGAGAGCGTCGCCGAGAACAGCATGGACAGCCGCCTTTCCGGATCGGGCATGCGGCGAAAGAGATAGCGAATGTCGGCGATGAAACCGAGGTCGAACATGCGGTCGGCCTCATCGAGCACGGCTACCTCGACCGCGCGCAGGTCGTAGACCTTCTTCTTGAGATAGTCGATCAACCGCCCCGGGGTGCCGATGAGGATGTCGACCCCGGCGGCAATGCGCTCGCGTTGGGCCTCGTAATCGGTCCCGCCATAGGCAAGCGCGATGCGAAAGCCGCATTCCGATCCGAGGCTCTCGGCATCCTTGTGGATCTGGATGGCGAGCTCGCGGGTTGGAGCGACGATGAACGCACGGGGTTGGTTCGCCCGCCGGCCTTCGGCAGGCTGATTTCGTAGCAAATGCGTGAAGATGGCAACTAGGAAGGCGGCTGTCTTGCCGGTTCCGGTCTGCGCCTGTCCGGCGACATCGACGCCGCGCAGGGCGAGCGGCAAGGTCTTTGCCTGGATCGGGGTGCAGTGGGTGAATCCCGCCGACTCCAGCCCGTGTCTTACGGGTTCGGGTAGATCGAATTCGGCGAATCGGGTGGCGCTGAGGTGGCTATCAGTGTCGCTGGTCATCGGGCCTCTGGATGGTCGGCGGTGTCCTCAAGCAGGCGGACGCCGAACCGTTGATCGGGGGTCGAACTGCCTGGCGGGCCCTGGGGGCGGGCGCCCGCACTGCGCGGGGCCGAAGCGCCGGGGCCCGGAATGGCCGGCAATCGTGTCATACTTGGGGGCACGCGACAATTTGTGCCCCGTGAAACAGTCTGTGGGAGGCAGCGAACTGGTGACCGACAATATCCGTGCAGTCAGCGATCAAAGCTTCGATGAGGACGTACTGCAGGCGGACCGCCCCGTGCTCGTCGACTACTGGGCCGAGTGGTGTGGCCCCTGTAAGGCGATCGCGCCGATCCTTGAGGAGATCGCCGAGGAGTATGGCGACCGCATCCTGATCGCCAAGTTGAATATCGACGAGAACCCCGATGTGCCCGCTCGCTACGGGATTCGCGGGATTCCGACGCTGATGCTGTTCAAAAACGGCAACGTCGAGGCGACCAAGGTCGGTGCGCTGTCGAAGTCGCAGCTCACCGCGTTTCTGGACAGTAATGCCTGACGTTGCGGTGGCGAGCCCGGCCGGCCGATCGGCCGGCCGGGCCAGCAGCGCAATCGACGGGTAGACGCGTTCGCACAGGCGTGCTAGTTTCAGACTCCATTGGCTCCGACCGTCCTCGGCGGAGCGCCCCGAATCCTTTCTGTTTCTGAATTTCAGTCGTCTGCCGTGCATCCCCGCGCGCGTGCGATCTCGGCGCACCCTTAACTCGTTGAAGCCGCAATAAGCAAGCCGATGAATCTGACCGAACTGAAGGCCCAGCCCGCCTCCGAACTGATCAAGCTTGCCCAGCAGATGGGCATTGAGAACGTGGCCCGCTCGCGCAAGCAGGATGTGATCTTCTCCATCCTCAAGGCGCGCGCGAAGAAGGGCGAACACATCTATGGTGGAGGGGTGCTGGAGATCCTCCAGGATGGGTTCGGCTTCCTCCGCTCCGCCGATAGTTCATATCTCGCGGGGCCCGACGACATCTACGTCTCGCCGAGCCAGATTCGGCGCTTCAACCTGCGTACGGGCGACACCATCACGGGCAAGATCCGCCCGCCCAAGGAAGGCGAACGCTACTTCGCGATGCTCAAGGTCGATGAGATCAATTTCGGCCCGCCGGAGTCGGCCAAGGACAAGGTCCTGTTCGAGAATCTGACGCCGCTGCACGCGACCTCGCGCTTTCGCATGGAGCGGGGCAATGGATCGACCGAGGACATCACCGCGCGCGTGATCGATCTGGTCGCCCCCATCGGCAAGGGGCAGCGCGGCCTGATCGTGTCGCCGCCTAAGGCCGGCAAGACCCTGATGCTGCAGAATATCGCCCAGAGCATCACGGCCAACAGCCCCGAGTGCTACCTCATCGTGCTGCTCATCGACGAGCGGCCCGAGGAGGTCACGGAGATGGACCGGATGGTCCAGGGCGAGGTGGTTTCCTCGACCTTCGATGAGCCGGCAAGCCGCCATGTCCAGGTCGCCGAGATGGTCATCGAGAAGGCCAAGCGGCTGGTCGAGCACAAGCACGATGTCGTCATCCTGCTCGACTCGATTACGCGACTGGCACGGGCCTACAATACGGTCGTCCCCTCCTCCGGCAAGGTCCTCACCGGCGGCGTCGATGCCAATGCCCTGCACCGGCCCAAGCGCTTCTTCGGCGCAGCGCGCAACATCGAGGAGGGCGGGAGCCTGACGATACTGGCGACCGCCCTGATCGATACCGGTTCGAAGATGGACGAAGTCATCTACGAAGAGTTCAAGGGAACCGGCAACATGGAGCTGCACCTCGATCGCAAGATCGCCGACAAGCGGATCTACCCGGCGATCAACATCAATCGCTCCGGCACGCGGCGCGAGGAGTTGCTCGTGGGACAGGAAGAGCTGCAGAAGAGCTGGATCCTGCACAAGTTTCTCCATTCGATGGAGGACCTCGAGGCCATCGAATTCCTGATCCATCGCATGCAGCAGACGAAGACCAACGAGGAGTTCTTCGAGCTGATGAAGCGCTAGACAGCCGTCGTCGACGGCGAGGCGGCACCGTCCGGAATGGAAAGACTCCTGGAACTTCGCCGCCGGCTCGAAAACGAGCTCTGGGAGCGGCCTCTCGACACACTGCCCCTATGGCACCGTGCCGTCGTCGCGCTTGGGCGCCTTGTCATTGCCGTGGTACGAGACCTCGCCTCGGGGCAGCTCACACTGCGGGCGATGAGCCTCGTTTTTACCACCCTGCTCGCATTCGTCCCGCTCATCGCGGTGAGTTTCTCCGTGCTCAAGGGCTTCGGGGTCCACAACCTCCTGGAGCCGACCCTGGAGAACTTCCTCGCCCCGCTCGGTGAGCGCGCCGACGAGATTACCGCCAACGTGATCAATTTCGTCGAGAACATCGAGGTCGGTGTCCTCGGAGCGGTGGGCATGGCCTTTCTGCTCTACACGGCGGTGTCGCTCGTCCAGAAGATCGAGGAAGCGTTCAACTTCACCTGGAACGTCGGTCGCCAGCGCACGCTCGTGCGCAAGCTCTCCGACTATTTCAGCGTCATCTTGATCGGCCCGCTCCTCGTCTTCCTCGCGCTCGGGATCACGGCCACGCTGGCGAGTACCGATGTCTTCCAGGCGCTGGTCGAGATCGAGCCCTTCGGGACCCTACACCGCTGGGGCACGCGCATGCTCCCGCTCGTGCTGGTCATCGTGGCATTCGCCTTTGTCTACATGGTCATGCCGAATACGCGGGTGCGTATGGGACCGGCGTTATTCGGTGCCGTGGTCGCCGGTATCGCTTGGGAAACGCTGGGGCACCTGTTCGCGCGCTTCGTGGTGACCTCCACCAACTATGCGGCGATCTACTCGGGCTTTGCCATCCTGTTGCTGTTCATGGTGTGGCTCTATCTCTCCTGGCTGATGCTGTTGACCGGTTCCAGTATCGCCTTTTACCGCCAGTATCCGGAGTATCTGGCGCGGGGAGGACGCACGCGCTCGGTACTTGCGCCGGCTCAGCGCGAACGCCTTGCGCTGGCGATCAGCGCACTCGTCACCAGTGCGTACGATCGGGGGGAGGCGCCACCCGATCGCGACGACATCAGCCGCCGTCTCGGCATACCGATGGAGACGATCGAGCGTACGCTCGGCGCGCTGGAGGCGGCCGGCGTCTTGCGTGCGACGCGCGCGGAGCCACCCGGTTTTGTCCCCGCACGGCCGCCGGCGCGAATCAGCCTCAAGGCGGTGCTCGACGCGGTCCGCTACGAGGGGTGGCAGCCGCAATTCCTGCGCGACCGGCCACAAGGGGCGGAGTGCCAGGTGCTGGAGCGCGTCGAGGCGGCCCTCGACGAGGCTACTGCCGGCACGAGCCTCGAGTCGCTGCTCCCGGCGGCTGCCGGGGTTCCAACGGCCGACCGGTTCGAGGATCGGGCGACCTGACGGTGCACCGCCGTGTGCGACCGCTCGGGGGTGTTGTCGCGAAGCGGCGGCCCGGGGTGCGCTGCCCCGGGCCGCGCGGGGCCTTCAGCCGGACAGCGTGACCAGCTCTTCGGCGCTCGTCGGGTGGATCGCCACCGTGGCGTCGAAGTCGGCCTTGGTGGCGCCCATCCGCACGGCAACCGCGAACCCCTGCAACATTTCGTCGACGCTGTGACCGAAGAGGTGGCAACCGACCACGCGCTCTTCCGCCCCGAGGCAGACAAGCTTCATTACGGTCGGGGTCTTGTGGGCCGTGAGGGCGTGGTACATTGGCGTGAAGCGGGTTCGGTAGACCCGGACCGCGTCATCGCCGTGCGTCGCGCGGGCCTTTGCTTCGGTGAGGCCGACGGTGCCGAGTGGCGGATGCGAGAAGACGACCGAGGGGATGTTCTCATAGTCCAGCCGGGCATCGGCGCGACCGCCATAGAGCCGTTCGGCTAGGTGTCGACCCGCTGCGATCGCCACGGGGGTGAGTTCCGCCTGGCCGCAGACGTCGCCGAGGGCGTGGATGTGGCCGACATTGGTGTTCTGCCAGGCGTCTACGGGGATGTAGCCGCGATCATCGACCGTGACGCCGGCGCGTTCCAGGCCCAGATTGGCCGTCTTCGGGCGGCGCCCGATCGCCCAGATCACCGCATCGAACTCGTCACGGGCCGAACCTTCCGTGGGCACGAGCCGCAAGCCGTCATCCGCGCGCTCCAGACGTTGCGGTGTGAAGCCCGTAGCGATCTGGATACCCTCGGCGGCCAGCGTCTCCATCAGGACCTGCTGGAGATCCGCGTCGAAATCGCGCAGTACCGAGTCACGGCGTAGGGTCAATGTCACGTCGCTACCGAGGCCGCGGAGCATGCCCGCGATCTCTACGGCGATGTACCCGGCGCCGACGACGGCAACACGCGGCGGGCGTTCGCGTAGCTCAAAGAAGCCGTCCGACGTGACGCCCAGCTCGGCGCCCGTGATCGCGGGCACGAGCGGCTCGCCGCCGACCGCGATGACGAAGTGATCCGCTCGATAGTGTTCCCCGTCGACCGCGATCGTCCGGTCGTCGACGAACTCGGCGCGCCCCACAATGTGTTCAACGCCGTCGGCGGCGAGGTTGCGTGCGTAAATGCCGTTGAGCCGTTCGATGTAGGCCTCGCGGGCGTCGACCAGCGTCGACCAGTCGTGGCCACCGACGGTGAGATCGAAACCGTAGTCGCTGCTGTCATCGAGTGCATGTCCCAGCGCCGCCGCGTACCACATGATCTTCTTGGGCACGCATCCGCGGTTGACACAGGTGCCCCCAAGGCGGTCGTACTCGACCACCGCCGTGCGCGCGCCATGGCGAGCGGCACGGCGCGCCGTCGCCAGTCCGCCACTGCCTCCGCCGATGACCAGCAGATCGAAGTGTTGGCTCATTCGGTGTACTCCCCATCGTGAATGGATCCAGTCTATCAATCCGTGTGCGGTGCGGTCGCCCGGAATGATTCCCAATGGGTCCTGGCTGCATGCGCGTGGCTGGCAGCGGGTAGAGGGCTTCCCTACACTAGGGCCGCCCCGCGGGGGCGCCGAACCGACCCAACTTCGAAGGAGCCGTCTTGCGTCGACTACGCGAGCCCATCCAGCGCTTGCGGGAGGACCCGCGGGTAGCGTTCATCCTCGCCCGGCTCGGCGTTTATGCCCGGCTGACGCGGGTCGACCGCCCGATCGGGACCTATCTGCTGCTCTGGCCGACCCTCTGGGCGCTATGGCTTGCGGCGGAGGGCGTCCCCGAGCCCAGAGTGCTGGTCGTCTTCGTCCTCGGCGCGATCCTGATGCGCGCAGCGGGTTGCGCGATCAACGACTTTGCGGACCGACGCATCGACGGACACGTCGCTCGCACCGTCGATCGGCCGCTCGCCACGGGCGCGATCCGCCCCGCCGAGGCACTGATCGTCGCGGCCGTGCTGGCCCTGGCCGCCTTCGGTCTCGTGTTGACACTGAATCCACTGACGGTCTACCTCGCATTCGCGGGCGTGGCGCTCGCCGCGATCTATCCCTTTTCGAAGCGGTTCACGCACCTCCCGCAGATCTTCCTGGGGGCGGCGTTTGCGTGGGCCGTGCCCATGGCCTTCGCCGCTGCCACGGGCGGCGTGCCCCCGCTGGCCTGGCTCGTGTTCATCGTCGTTCTCGTGTGGACCGTCGCCTACGACACGATGTACGCGATGGCGGATCGTGAGGACGATCTGCGCATCGGCGTGCGCTCCACCGCGATCCTCTTCGGTCGTCACGACCGGGCGATGGTTGGCCTCTTCCAGTGTCTCGTCGCGATCGGCCTGGTGCTGGTGGGCCTGCAGTTCGGGCTCGGCGCCTGGTACTTCGTCGGTGTCGCTGCCAGCGCGCTGCTCTTCGGCTATCAGCAGTTCCTGATCCATGAGCGCGCACCGGCGCTGTGCTTTCGCGCCTTTCTCAACAACGCCTGGGTGGGCCTGGTCGTCTTCCTCGGGTTGGTGATCGACCACGTCGTCGCCTGAGCCGAAATCAAGGTTCACATCAACTTCGCGCCGAGCGGGACCTCGCCATCCGGCACGCAGAGGACGACCTCGCCCGCGGCATTGTGGAAACCGGTCACCAGGCACTGCGACTTCACCGGTCCGATCTGCTTTTCCGGGAAGTTGATCACCGCGACAACCCGCCGGCCGATCAGCGCCTGCGTTGTGTACTGCTCCGTGATCTGCGCGCTCGACTTGCGCACGCCGAGTTCGGGGCCGAAATCGATCTCGAGGACATAGGCCGGCTTGCGCGCCTTCGTCAGCGGTTCGGCGTTGATGACCTGGCCGACGCGCAGCTCGACGCGTTCGAAATCGCCCCAACTGATGGTCTCCATGGAACCCTCCCGGTGGATGGCCTGTTTGCGTGTATGCACTGCCGCTGCCGACGTGCCCCTCGCTGTGTAGCGCATGCACGATCACGCCCGTGCCAGTGCTGCCACCGTGATCGACCGCGCTTCGGGGGTGGCGGCCAGGGTGCGTGCCGCCTCGCTGACGGTGCTGGCGGTCGTGACGACGTCATCGAGCAGGAGGACGTGCTCACCCGCTAGCCGACGGTTGACGCGAAATGCCCGCTGCACGTTGCCACGCCGGTCGCGTGCGGGCAACTGCATCTGGGGCGTGGCGCTGCCGCCGCGCCGCAGGGCGCTGTGGCAGATCGGTGCCCGCAGCGCCCTCGCCAGTGGGCGCGCCAACTCGGCAGCCTGATTGTAGCCGCGCTGGCGTAGGCGTGACGGGTGCAGCGGCACCGGCACGATCACGTCAATTGGTGGCAGCACGGGAAGGAGGGCGCCAGCGAGCAGCTCCCCGAGGGCCCGGCCCGCGGCCAAATCACCACTGAACTTGCACCGATGGAGCAACCAGTCGAGCGGCGCCACATAGCGGTAAGGGACGTGGATGGCAGAGAATGCGGGCGGGTGCCAGAGGCAACGCCCGCAGACGCTCAGTTCCGGATGAGCGGCGCCGGTCGCAGGCAGCGGTTCGGCACAGCGGCTGCAGGCGTGTCTGTTCGTCCGAAGATCACCGCGGCAGCCGTGGCAAAGCGCAAGTCGCTCGGCGGCAAAGTCGCCACAGAGCAGGCAGTGTGGGGGGAGCAGCTCAGAGAGTAGCGACATTCCCTGTCAACCGCAGCGATTGTTCGTGGTAGGCGATAGGGGCCGATCCACTCGAATCAGCCGAAGCCTCCCTCTTCGGGCCGTCTGCGTCATCGCGGCGCAAGCATAGCCCGTATCCGGCCGTCTGGGGAACCACCCAACGAAGGGCCGTTTCCGGGGCGACAAGCTGCTGACCCCGGACGATCCCGAGGCCGATCGCGATGCGGGGCTGTTTGCGCGTCACAGTATCCTCGGCGAGGGTGGCGGCGTCGCGACACCCGTCGATTGACGGGGGCTCGTGCCCATCGCCGATGCGGGTGGATGTCATCGTCTGTACGTCCTTGTCGTGCTTGCAGCGAAAACGATCGTGATCCGGCACAATACGCCCCCATCCTGCAACGATCGCAAGCAAGCCAATCTGGAGGTGGCATGGACGGGGTCTTTGTGACGGGTACCGACACCAGCGTCGGCAAGACGCATGTGTCCTGTGGCCTGGCCAATGCGCTGCGCAGCCAGGGCGTGAAGGTCGCGGTGCGCAAGCCGATCGAACAGCGCTGCAAGCGCCAGGGCGGCGCCTTCTACCCCGCCGACGGTATCGCCCTGTCGCGCGCGGCGGGCAAGTCGGAGCCCATCGATGTCATCGTCCCCTACCGTCTCGGCCATTCCATCTCCGCCTCGCGCACGGCGCAGGCGGACAGTGGCGAGGTGCGTCTCGAGCAGTTGGTCGCGGCCGTCCACGCCGGGCCGGCGGACGCCTTCCGTCTGGTCGAAGGCGCGGGTGGTTTCCTGTCGCCTCTGGCGGCCGACGGCAACAATGCCGACCTCGCTGGTGCGTTGGGATATCCCGTGGTCGTGGTTACAGCCGACCGCACCGGCTGCATCAACCACGTCTGTCTCACCGTGGAGGCGATCGAGCGCCGCGGGCTGACGCCGCTGGCGGTCGTGGTCAATGTCGCGGACCCACAGGCTCCCGGTGCGGGCAGTCAGCGCGACGACCTGGCGGCCCTGCTGAGCGTGCCCGTCATCGCACACAGCCACGGCCACGAGGACTGGGACGCCTCGATGGGCGTGGTCCGTTTGCTGCGCGGTTGAGAGAGGGGGAGCGATCGAGGGCTGCGCAATGATTGCCGGCTCGCCAGCCTTTATACTGGGCGGATGAGCCAGAGCCGAGATACAGTTGAAGAGGCAGTCGAGGCCGGATCAGCGGAAGGCGAGGGCGCTGGATCCGTGCCCCCCGACCTGGACCGACCGGACCTCTATATCAACCGCGAGCTGAGTCTGCTGGAGTTCAACCACCGCGTCCTCGAGCAGGCCAAGGATCCTGACACCCCGCTACTGGAGCGGCTCAAATTCCTCTGCATTTCGAGCACGAACCTCGACGAGTTCTTCGAGATCCGGGTCGCTGGCCTGATGCAGAAGATCGAGGTCGGTGCCGTGCACAGCAGCGTGGATGGCATGCAGCCGGGCGAGGCGATGGCGGCCATCAGCGCGCGTGCCCACGACGTGGTGGCCGAGCAGTACCGTATCCTCAACGAGGTACTGATCCCGGCCCTCGCGGCCGAGGACATCCACTTTGTTCGCCGTACTGAGTGGAGCGAGCGCCAGGAGCACTGGCTGCGCGAGTACTTCGAGAACGAACTCCTGCCCGTGATCAGCCCGATGGGCCTCGATCCGGCACACCCCTTCCCCCGCATCCTGAACAAATCGCTGAACTTCATCGTCTCGCTGCGAGGCAAGGATGCCTTCGGGCGCAGCGGCGGGACAGCGATCGTGCAGGCGCCGCGCGCCCTGCCACGCGTGATCCAGCTGCCGCGAAGCACGGGTGGGGGCAAGAACGATTTCGTCTTCCTCAGCTCCGTGATCCACACCTATGTCGAGCAACTCTTTCCCGGCATGCGGGTGCGTGGCTGCTACCAGTTCCGCGTGACCCGGAACTCGGACCTGTTCGTGGATGAGGAGGAGATCGATGATCTGCTGCGCGCGCTCGAGGGTGAACTCGCATCCCGGCGCTACGGCGATTGTGTCCGCCTCGAGGTGGCGGACAACTGCCCCGACGACATGGCCGACTTCCTGCTGCAGAAGTTCAACCTCGAGCGCGATGCGCTCTACCAGGTGAACGGGCCAGTCAATCTCAATCGCCTGCTCGCCGTCTACGACCTGGTCGACCGCAGTGACCTCAAGTATGCCCCCTATCAGCCGGCGGTGCCCGCCTCCCTCGATCCGAAGCAGGGGGTGTTCGAGACGCTGACGCGCCGCGATGTCCTACTCCACCACCCCTACGACGCCTTCTCCCCGGTGCTGGAGTTTCTGCGCCAGGCGGCGGAGGATCCCAAGGTACTCGCAGTCAAGCAGACACTCTATCGCACGGGTCCAGACTCCCCCGTGGTGGATCACTTGGTGACGGCGGCGCGGGCGGGCAAGGAGGTCACGGTCGTCGTCGAGCTGCGCGCGCGCTTCGACGAGCAGGAGAACATCACGCTGGCCAACCGCCTGCAGGAGGCCGGCGCCCACGTCGTCTACGGGATCGTCGGTTACAAGACGCACGCGAAGATGCTGCTGGTCGTGCGACGTGAGCGCCGCGGGTTGCGCAATTACGTGCATCTCGGCACGGGCAACTACCACACCAAGACCGCGCGCTTGTATACCGACTATGGGCTGCTCACGGCGCGTCGGGAGCTCGGCCAGGACGTGCACAGCATGTTCCTCCAGCTCACCAGTCTCGGGCGTGTCTCCGAGATGAACCGCGTCCTGCATGCGCCCTTCACCCTACATTCGGGGTTGATGGAGCGGATCGCAGCCGAGCGTGATCGAGCCCTGGAGGGCGGCAAGGGGCGGATCATCTTTCGCGTCAACTCCCTAGTGGAGCCGCAGATGATCCGCGCGCTCTACGAGGCCGCGATGGCGGGTGTCGCCATCGATCTGATCGTGCGCGGGATGTGCTGCCTGCGCCCCGGTGTGCCGGGGGTATCCGATAACATACGGGTGCGCTCGATCGTCGGGCGGTTCCTTGAACATTCGCGGGTCTACTATTTCGGCAATGGCGGCCGGCCCGAGGTCTGGCTTTCCAGCGCCGACTGCATGGAACGTAACTTCTTCCGTCGTGTGGAACTCGCCTTCCCCGTGCAGACGCGCCGCCTGCGACAGCGTTTGATCAACGAACTCGAGTGGTACCTCGCTGATAACACGCAGGCCTGGTCGCTCGGCCGTGACGGTCGCTACGAGCGCCGGTCTGCAGCCGCGCAGGAGGAGTCATTCTCCGTACAGCAGGCACTGCTCGCCGAGGCCCAGGAGAATCCCACGCGCGCCGAAGACTAGACTCCCCCGAAAGCGACGCTCGCCGGGAGCTGACGCCGTGATGATCGCCGGCCTTGCCCTTGTGGCTGTGATCAGGGGTCGCCGGCATCGCTGAACGACACCTGGAAGCCCGCCGCCTTGGCCAGGCGCGCCTCCTCCTCCAGGTCCGCGCGGGTCAGTGCCTGTTCCTCGAGCCAATGCCCAGGGAAAAGCAGGTGCAGGCGGCCATCGGTATGGGCGCTCGCCCTCACCGACGGCAAGGATCGTGGACTGCGCCCGCGGTGGAGTACGACGGCCAGTCTCAGGAGTGCGGCCAGACGCGAGAGCATCTGGCGTTCTCCGGGATCGAAGCGCGTCAACGCCTCCCGGTTGAATTTGCGTCGATGCAGGCGAATCAACGCCGCGAGTTGGTGCTGCTCATCGCGCGAGAAGCCCGACAGGTCCGTATGCGCAACGATGTAGGCACCGTGCTTGTGATAGTCGCTGTAATCGATATCGAGTCCGACCTCATGCAGCTCCGCGGCCCAGCGGAGTAGCCAGGCCGACTCGTCGTGCAGTGCCCAGGTTGTGGCGATGTCGTCGAACAGTTGTTCGGCCGTTCCTCTGACACGGGCGGCTTGCTCGGCGTCGACATGAAAGCGTCGCGCCAAGCGCTCCACGCTGGCCCCACGCAGGTCGGCGTGCTCGATTCGGCCGGGCAGATCGTAGAGTACGCCCTCGCGCAGGGCGCCGGCCGAGACCCGCATCTGCGCAAGGCCGAGGGCCTGGAAGGCCGCGTGAAGGATGGCGACACCGCCGGCAAAGACCGGACGTCGCTGCGATTTGATGTCGACCCCGCGGACGCTGTCGATGTGACCCGCTTCGATCAGCGCTTGGCGCAGGCGTTCGAGACCGCTGGCCGTGATGCTCTCGCGCGCCCAGCCAGCGCTGCGGATCGCGGCCGCCACGGCCTTGATCGTACCCGATGTCCCGATCGTTTCGTGGCACATGAGTTCGCGGAAGCGCTGCTCGATCGGTTCGAGTTCGAGTCGCGCCGCGAGTTCGGCGCGTTCGAAACGCTCGGCCGTCAAACGCCCATCCTCGAAAAAGCGCTGGCTGTGGCCGACGCAGCCCATGTGCAGGCTCGCCTTGTGTAGGGGGTCGAGCCCCTCGCCGACAATAAATTCGGTCGAGCCGCCACCGATATCGATCACCAGGCGCCGGCCGTTCGGCGCGAGGCTGTGCGCGACGCCGAGGTAGATCAGGCGGGCCTCCTCCATGCCGGAGACGATCTCGATGCGGTGGTCGAGCGCGGCTTCGGCGGCCGCGATGAAATCGTCGGCGTCGCGCGCCTGGCGCAGTGCGCTCGTGCCCACGACGCGGATATTGCGCCCCGGGATATCGACAAGACGCTGGCCGAAACGGTGCAAACAGGCAAGCGCGCGCTCCCGACCCGCGCAGGTGAGCCGACGCCGAGCGTCGAGGCCCGCGGCCAGGCGCACATTCTCGCGTAGGCGGTCCATGACCACGAGGTCGGGTCCCTCGCGGCGTGCCAGCACCATGTGGAAGCTGTTCGAGCCGAGGTCGACCGCGGCGAAGACATCGCCATCGCGGGAGTTGCTCATGCCGGGCCTCGCCGGGGGCGTTACATTGAGGGCGGAACGTTCAGCCCAGCGCGAGCTCGTGTCAATCCCCGCATGCGTACGGGAAGTGCTCGCGGCAGGCTGCTCGGGGCGCTGGCAAGGCCGTTGCGAACCCACGCCGGTATAATGAGGTCGGCCGGCATATGGGCGCACCACCACTTGTACGGTGGTGCGCCGCCCTGGTGCGAGCCCGGACGGCGCCGTGTCGATGCCTTTTGTCCGGATGGTAGGCTACGCCGCGAGCGCGACGGACTGAGGGGGCTATGGAACTGGTCGGCCAGATTATCCTAGCGATCGGTGGGCTGCTCCTGCTCAGCGTGTTGGCGAGCCGGCTGACGGACCGCCTCGGCGTACCGCTGCTGCTCGTGGTGCTGGCGCTCGGCATGCTGCTCGGCGAAGAGGGTGTGGGCGGGATCGCCTTCGCCGACTTCGAGACCGCCTTCCTCTTCGCCAGTCTCGCGTTGACCGTGATTCTCTTTGACGGCGGCCTGCGCACCCATGTCGACAGCTTTCGCGCCGGACTGCGTCCGGCGGTGGTGCTCGCCACGCTGGGTGTGGTGATCACGGCGACCCTGACCGGCGGCGCGGTCTACCTGCTGTTCGATCTGGAACCGCTCGAGGCCCTCCTGCTAGGCGCGATCGTCGGCTCCACCGATGCCGCTGCGGTCTTCTACCTGCTGCATGCGCACGGGTTGCGCCTCAACGAGCGTATCCGCTCGACGCTGGAGATCGAGTCGGGCAGCAACGACCCGATGGCGATCTTCCTCACCCTGATGCTCGTGGTCGCCGTCCAGCAGGACACGCTACCGGACTGGGAGGCGTTTGCCCTCGAACTGTTGTGGCAGCTCGGCTTCGGGGGGCTGCTGGGCGCCGCCGCCGGGTGGATCCTGGCGGGCCTCATCAATCGCATGGAACTCACGCCCTCGCTCTATCCCGTGCTCGCGCTGGCCGGGGGTGTCACCACCTACGGTATCGCCGCGGTCAGCGGCAGCAGCGGTTTCCTCGCGGCCTATATTGCAGGCGTCGTCGCCGGGAACTGCCTGGTTCGGGCCCGGCACGAGATCAGCCGTTTCCACGACGGCATGGCCTGGCTCGCCCAGGTCGGACTGTTCCTGATGCTAGGGCTTCTCGTCGTGCCCTCGGAGCTGTTTGCGATCGCGCTGCCCGCGCTGGTAACGGCGGCGGTACTGATCTTTGTTGCCCGCCCCGTCGCGGTCGGGGTTTGCCTGCTCCCCTTTCGTTTCAATATCCGCGAACAGGTCTTCCTCGGCTGGGTCGGGCTGCGCGGCGCCGTGCCCATCGTGCTCGCCCTGATCCCCCTGCTCGTGGGCGCAGACGAGGGGCGGTTGCTGTTCAATATCGCCTTCTTCGTTGTCCTTGTATCACTGCTGGTGCAGGGCTGGACAGTCGCTTCGACCGCGCGTCTGCTCGATCTGCGCCTACCGGTGCGCAGTGAGGGGCGGCGCATCTTCGAGTTTGATGCGCCCGGGCTCGAAGGGCAGGAGCTGGTCGTCTATCGCGTGCTTCGAAGGTGTCGTGCCGATGGCGTCCGCGTGGCGGAGCTGGCGTTGCCGCCCGGTGCCCGTGTGATTGCGCTCGTACGGGGTCGTGGACCGGTGGATGCGCCGAGCGCTGAGCGCCTGCAGCCGGATGACCACGTCTATCTGTTAGCCGAGGCCGAGCAAATCCAGGCGCTGGAGGCTTTGTTCGGTACAGGCCCACTTGAAGAGCTCGACGAGCGCTCCTTCTTCGGTCCATTCATCGTGCGCGGCAGCGCACGGCTCGGGGCTCTGGCCGGAATCTACGATCTGGCGCTGCCACCGCGCGTGGATCCCGACGAGACCGTCGCCGGGCTGTTCCGCCGGCGTTACGGCTCGGCGGTGACCGTCGGGGATCGGATCGATCTGGGCAATGCCGATCTGGTCGCCAGCGAGATCGTCGGTGACGAGGTCCACCACGCCGGCGTGCGTCTGCACCCACGCTGAGGCCGCCCACGTGTGATGAGCGTTACAGGAGGCCGCGCTCGGCGAAGGAGACCGGCTCGCCGTCGCCGATTACGAGGTGGTCGAGCACGCGGATATCGACGAGCGCGAGTGCGGCCTGCAGGCGCTCGGTGAGACGCTCGTCGGCCCGACTCGGTTCACCCACGCCCGAGGGGTGATTGTGGCCGAATATGACGGCGGCGGCGTTGTGGCGCAGGGCGGCCTTAACGACCTCGCGCGGATAGACACTCGCTCCGTCGATCGTCCCGCGGAATAGCTCCTCGCAAGCGATAACGCGGTGGCGATTGTCGAGGAACAGGCAGGCGAAGACCTCGTGTTCGCGATCACGTAGGCGCGCGCGCAGGTAGCGGCGCGTGAGCGTGGGCGAGGTGAGCGCTTCGCCGCGGGCGAGCTCCTCGTCGAGGTGGCGACGTGCCATCTCCAGCGTGGCCTGGAGCTGGGTGTACTTCGCTGCGCCCAGGCCGCGATGGCGGCAGAAGGCGTCGCGGGGGCTCGCCAGCAACGGGCGCAAGCCGCCGAAGGCGGCGAGCAGCTCCCGCGCCAGGTCCACCGCGCTGAGGCCTTGGCTGCCCGTGCGCAGGAAGATCGCGAGCAGCTCGGCGTCCGACAGCGCCGCGGGCCCGCGTTCGAGCAGTTTCTCGCGTGGGCGTTCCCCCGCCGGCCAGTCCCTGATGGCCATCTGCGACATCCCTGTGAGCGAAGGCGCGATCATAGCGATAAATGCGCCCCCCTGACCAGGGACGGATCGCGCGGCTTCAGGTCTCGGCAGCCCCCCCAAGCAGCGAGCGCAGCTCACGCTTTTCAGCGGCCGTTAGGGCGCGTTCGCGAGCTGCCGCCAGCAGATGCGCCCGGCGTGCGCGACACGCCTGCTCGGCGAGACGCTCGAGCGCGCCGTCGAGTTCGCTCGCGAGTGCCTGGTCATGGTCGAGCTGGGGGTCGATGGCGAATTCGTAGGCCGCGAGCCGCTGCAGATAGGGGAATTCTTCTGCGTCGCGCCAGGCCTCTAGGAGGCGGCCCGTGTGGACGCTGGCGTCCGCGGCGATCTGGCGCAGCAGACGCCGCAGCAGTCCCGCTCCGGGGTCCTCGGAGTGCGTCAGCACGGGGTGATCGGCGGGGACGCGGCCGGCGAGGTCGGGTCGCTGCAGTAGCAGCGCGATCAGCGTGCGCATCGAGGTCATCCGGATCGCCCCGGGGGGGCGTGGACGCGGCTTGGCATCCCCCGCGGACTGTTCCGGAGCCGGAGCGCTGCGCTCCAGATCGGCGCGCAGGCGCTCACTGGCGAGGCCGACTTCGCGTGCCAGCCGGTCGATCAGCAGCTCGCGATAGATGCCGTTCGGCAGGCGTGCGAACAGGGGCCGTGCCGTGGCCACGATCTGCGAGCGTCCTGCGATCGTGGTCGTGTCGATATCGCTACTGAGGCGCTCGACGAAGAAATCGGCCAGCGGGCGAGCGTGTGCGACCCGGTCCGCAAACGCCTCCCGTCCCTCTGCGCGCACCAGGCTATCGGGGTCGCTGCCCTGTGGTAAGAAGAGGAAGCGCGCCTCGCGACCGTCACGCAAGTGCGGTAGCACATTGGCCAGGGCCCGCCATGCGGCTTGCCCGCCGGCGGTGTCGCCGTCGAAGCAGAAGACGAGTTCGTCGCTGGAGGCAAAGAGGCGTTGGACGTGGGCATCGGTGGCGGCGGTGCCGAGCGTGGCGACGGCATAACGGATGCCGTGCTCGGCGAGCATGATCACGTCCATGTAGCCCTCGACGACGAGCAGGCGCTCGAGCGTGCGGTGGGCCCGGCGCGCTTCGTAGAGGCCGTAGAGTTCGCGCCCCTTGTGGAAGAGCGGTGTCTCGGGGGAATTCATGTACTTCGGTTCGCGCTCGGCGAGTACGCGACCGCCGAAGGCGACGGTGCGCCCGCGCCGGTCACGAATGGGGAACATGATGCGTCCGCGGAAACGGTCGTAGAGCCGTCCCGAATCTTCATGGCGGTTGATCAGGCCGGCCTCCAGCAAGTCCCGCTGGCGGCTGTCACCACAATGGGTAAGCAACGCCTGCCACTCGTCCGGCGCCCAGCCGAGGCCGAAGTGGGCGGCCGTGCTGCCGGAAAGGCCACGTCGTTTCAGATAGTCCTTGGCTGGCTGGTGTCGGCGTAGCTGGGCCTGGTAGAACTGGTCGGCCTGTGCCAGGACGGCGAGCAGCGCGTCCGCGCGACTCTCCTGGTCCGGTCGGCCGCCTTCCCGGGGGACTTCAACACCGATCGAGCTGGCCAAGGTCTCCACGGCTTCGACGAAGCCGAGATGCTCGTACTCCATCAGGAAGCCGATTGCGGAGCCGGTCGCGCCGCAGCCGAAGCAGTAATAGAACTGCTTGGTCGGACTGACCGTGAACGACGGCGTCCTCTCGTCGTGAAAGGGGCAGCAGGCCGCCCAGTTGCTGCCCTGTTTTTTCAGCGGTACCCGGGCGTCGATCACGTCGACGATATCGACGCGGCTGAGCAGTTCGTCGATGAAGGACTGAGGGATTCGACCGGCCATTTTGGGCCCTGCACCGCTTCACACGATTGTGGCGTCGCCGTAGCGCGATTCGAGCAGGGCGGTCGCCGCGATTTCGATATCACGCGGCAGGCCCCCCGCCTGGGCGCAGATCGCGCTCAGGTCCGCGTCGTCCAGGGGCAGCGATCTGGTCAGCCCCGCGAGGCGCAGTCGCTGTTCCAGGAACTCTCCGACACAGGCCGCGCGTAGGGGGCGGACCCCAGTCGTCACTACCCGGCCGGCGCGGGGCTGATCCCCCTCGAGGTCGGCGACACGGCTCTCGAGACCGGGCTGTCCCGCCAGCAGTAGCCGGAAGCCCGCAGGCAGGGCGGCGCGCAGGCTATCGTTGACTGCCACCAGGTTCTGCAGCTCCGCATCGACAATCCGGTCGGCATCGTCGATGACCAGCGCAGCGGGGTGGCCGTCCGTGGTCAGGCGGCGCAGACGGTGCACGAGTTCGCGGTAGGCCCGCGCGGGATCGGCGGGCGCTGGCCGCACCAGCACGCGCAGCATGTCGGTGACGATACGTTCGCCGGTGAGCGCGATGCCGCCACGTGCGACAAAGAAGTGGACGTGATCGCCGTTATCGGACATCAGGCGGATCAGGAGCGAGGTCTTGCCGCTGCCCGGCTCGCCCTGCAACAGCCCGAGGACCTCACCGTCGGCGATCTGTCGGGCCAGCATGCCGACCTGCATGCGGATCGCGTCATCGGCATACAGGTTCTCCGGCGGTGTATGGTCATTGAATGGCTGGCGCTGCAGGCCGAGTGCCATCAGCGTCGCGCGGCTGAGCTGACGCCGACCGGCGGCCAGTAGGTCGGGCGGCTGCGACGGACCGCCGCGCACACGCTCGAACGCGGCCCGCAGCGTGTTGCTCGCGCGCTCAAGCATCGCCGAGGCGCGAGGATGCTGCGGGCACAGCACCCCGCTCGAGTTCCGCGGCGAGATCCGCGTCGCGATAGTCGTCGCGGATGACGCCCTCGCCGATGGCATCGAGCAGGATGAGGCGGATTCGGCCCCCGACCGTCTTCTTGTCCGACTGCATCAGGGCGTGCATCCGCTGTACCGGGATCGGTGGGGGGGCGGTGGGCAGGCCTGCGCGCGCGATCAGTCGCTCGACCCGTTCGCGCTCGGCCGAGGTCAGGTGACCGCCGCGCTCGGAGACACGGGCGGCCATGCAGAGGCCGGCGGCGACGGCCTCGCCATGGAGCCAGGCGTCGTAACCGGTGGCGGTCTCGATGGCGTGGCCGAAGGTGTGGCCGAGGTTGAGCAGGGCTCGCATACCGGTCTCACGTTCGTCGGCAGCGACAACGGCGGCCTTGTTGCGACAGGAGCGCTCGATGACATGACGCAAAGCATCCGCATGCCGCGCAAGCACGTCTTCGACATGGGCCTCGAGCCATTCGAACAGGGCTGAATCGCGGATCAGGCCGTACTTGATCACCTCGGCGAGGCCAGCGCGCAACTGGCGGTCATCGAGCGTGGCCAGCGTGTCTGTATCGGCGATCACTGCGTGGGGCTGATGGAAGGCTCCGATCAGGTTCTTCCCGCGCGGGTGGTTGACGCCGGTCTTGCCGCCGACCGACGAGTCGACTTGCGCCAGGAGCGTCGTCGGGATCTGGATCAACGGTACGCCGCGCAGCCAGGTCGCCGCGGCGAAGCCGGCCATGTCCCCGATGACCCCGCCGCCCAGGGCGATGAACAGGCTGTCGCGCCCGCAGCCGTGATCGAGTGCGGCGTCGTAGATCCGCGCGAGTGTGCCCAGCTCCTTCCAGCGCTCGCCGTCGGGCAGAACGCAGTCACCCACGCCGGCGGCGCGCCCGAGAGCCGCGTGCAGGGCGTCGAGATACTGGGGGGCGATGGTGTCGTTGGTCACCACGAGTACACGCTGGTCCGTGGTCAACCGGCTCAACATTCCGTCGACAGCCAGCAGGCCCGGACCGATGTGGATCGGGTAGGGGCGCGGCTCGAGCTCCACTTGGACAGTTACGGTCATGCCTGTTAGGCCCTCAGGGGCCGGGCCTCGGTTCGGGTCGCCCGTACTGTGGGGCGGTAGTGGTCATCAGCGAAGGCGCGCGGGCAAGTGGGCGAGAATGCGATCAAGCATCTGCCGGCTGCGCCGCCCTTCGGTCGCTATCGTGACATGGGCCACGTCTCGGTAGAGCGGGTCGCGCTCCTGCGTCAGCTTGGTCAGTGTAGCGCGACGGTCGCCGCGCTGCAGCAGGGGGCGTGAGCGGTCGCGTCGGGTGCGGCGGAGCTGCTCGTCGACCGGGATGGCGAGGTGAACGACGAAACCGCGCTCGTGGAGGATCTGTCGGTTTTCCGGGCGCAGAATGGCGCCACCGCCAGTGGCGACGACGATGTTGTCGCGCTGCGTGAGTTCGTCGAGCACACGGTGCTCGCGTTGGCGAAAGCCCGCCTCTCCCTCGAAATCGAAGATCGTGGGGATATCCACGCCGGCCCGTGCCTCGATCTCGCGATCGGAGTCCACAAACGCCATGTCGAGGCGCTGCGCAAGCTGGCGCCCCAGCGTCGTCTTGCCCGCGGCCATCGGGCCGACGAGGAAGAGCCGGCGCGGCGGGCCCTCGGCTTCGGGCCCGCCGGCAGCACTACATGTCATCGATCCCGCGGACGATCTGCGGGGTCACGAAGACCAGCAGCTCGCTCTGGTCGTCCTGCGTGAGTTCGTTGCGGAACAGGCGCCCGACGATGGGGAGATCGCCGAAGAAGGGGACGCGCTCGACCTGCTCGGCGGTCTCCTGTTCGTAGATACCGCCGAGGACCACGGTCTCGCCGTCGTCGACCAGCACCTCGGTCTCCACGGCCCGGGTGTCGACGCTTGGCACCCCGGCGAAGATCTCGCCCACGGTATCGCGCGTTACCCGCAGGTCCATGATGATGCGGTCGTCGGGCGTGATCTGTGGCGTGACGTTCAACGAGAGCGTTGCGTCGCGGAACGAGACACTGGTCGCGCCCGAGGCGGCGGCTTCCTGATAAGGGATTTCGACGCCCTGCTCGATGGTCGCTTCGCGCTGGTTCGCCGTGATCACTCGGGGACTGGAGACGATCTCTCCGCGCCCCTCCGCCTGCATCGCGGAGAGCTCCAACTCGAGCAGGGTGCCCATCGGCAGCCGTGCGAGGGCGAGTCCGAGTGTGCCGCTCGGGCTCTGCGCGGGCAGATTCACGTTGAAGCGCCCGTCACCGGGCTCGTCGCCGGCACGCAGATCCTGTGCCGCACCCAGGTCACCCGCGGTGGAGAAACCGTCGCGCGTGCCACCGCCGGTCGTGTCCCGGCTGACCCCGAAGCGCGCACCGAGTTCGCGGTTGAAGCTGTCGTCGGCGACGACGATCCGCGATTCAATCAGGACCTGGCGTACCGGGATGTCGAGGCGGTTGACCATGCGCCGCGCCTCTTCGAGGTTGCTCGCCGTGTCCTGGATCACCATCGTGTTGGTGCGCTCATCGACATTGATGCTGCCGCGCTCGGAGAGCAGGTCGGCGTCGGCGCCCTCGATCAGCGACGCCAGGTCTCCTGCGCGGGCGTAATTGACCTGGATGTACTCGGTGCGCAGTGGGGCCTGCTGCTCGCGCTCGCGCGCAGCCTCGCGCTCGCGGTGCTCACGCTCGGCAATCTCCTCGAACGGGGCCACGTAGATCACGTTGTTCGTGCGGCGCTTGTCGAGTCCCCGGGTCTGCAGAATGATGTCGAGCGCCTGGTCCCAGGGCACATTGTGCAGGCGCAGTGTCAGGTTGCCCGTGACGCTGTCCGTCACGACGATGTTGAGGTCGGTGAAATCGGCGAGCAGCTGCAGGACCGAGCGCACTTCGATGTCCTGGAAATTCAGCGACAGGCGCTCACCTTCGTACTCGGGCTCCTCCTCCTCGCGTTGGGCGATCTCTTCCGGTGTCAGCGGCTGGAGTTCCACGGTCATGCGCCGCTCCGACTGGTAGGCGACCCGCTCGTACTCTCCATCCCGCGGTGTGATCGTCACCCGCGCGTTTTCGCCGTCTTGCTGGATATCGATGAATCGCGCGGGCGTGGCGAAATCGAGGACATCGAGGCGCTCCTGGAGCTCACCCGGGACGGTGGTTTGACTCATCTCGATGACAACATTGTCGCCGTCGCGGTCGATCGATACCGGGATATCGGGGTCGGACAGATCCAGCAACACCCGCGCTTCGCCGGCCTCCCCGCGGCGGAAATCGACGCCCTCGAGCCGCCGGTGCGCCGGTTCGGGGGCGGCGGCCTCATCACCCACGAACGGCTCTTCTTCCTCCGCGCGCGCTTCCAGCTCGGCCATCGCCTCGGCGTCGGCCTCGGCGACATCTTCGAACTCGGGGGCGACTTCGTGTTCTTCCGGCTCGGCGACGTCCTCGGCTTCGGGGGTGACTGCAGGGTCATCCGCCTCCGCAATGGCCGGCTCGCCCGTGTCGCCGAGCGTGAGGATGAAGGTGTTGCCCTCAATTGCAGTGGTGTAACTCGTCATCTCGTCGAGGTTGAGCACGAGTCGCGTGCGATCATCGGCCTCGGCAATGTTGATCGAGCGGGCGATGCCGGTATCCACGGTGATTTCGCGTTCGCCGGTGCGGTTGCGCGTCGCGCCAAAATCGAGCGCGATGCGGTCGGGATCGCGAATCGTGAACGCGGACGGCTCATCCGGCGGGGCCGCGAGTTCCACCCGGAATTCGAGCCGATTGCCGGGCAGTGTCGAGACGTCGACCCGCTGGATCTCGTTATCCGCGTTGGCGCTCGCGGGGGGCGTGGCAAACAGGGCCACAGCGGCGAGCGCGACCGGGACGAGCCAGGCAATGAGCGGCCAAGTGTCGCGATGGCGAGTCTTGTTCATGGTTGTCTCCGGTTATCGTTCCTCGCCCAGACCGAGGGATGCCTCTTGTTCCGTCCACTGTTCGTCATCGTCGCGGACGATCTCGACCATCTCGATGCGATCCTCACGGATACGGGTGATCTCCCCGTGATTCTGGCCCGCGTAGTTGCCCTCCAGGACGTGGTGCACGGTTCCCCGGGGGTCGCGGATGAGCCCCCAGAGCTGGTTGTCCCGTGAGAGGGTGCCGACCATCTGCAGGCCATCGAGCGGATACTGCTCGAGTGGCTCGCGCGGCCGATCCGGATCGGGCGCGATATCCGATTCCGGATCGTCCTCCTGTTCCTGGGCCTCGGCATAGGCGCGCGCCGGGATGAACGGATCGCGGAGCGCCTGCGGATCGTAGGTGGATATCGCATAGGGCTCGAACGTGGGCAGGGGGTCGATCTCGCCGCCGGGGCGCTGCTTGATCTCCTCCACTTCCTGCTCGAGATCGCTCATGTCATCGGCGCAGGCGGCGAGGCCCATGCCCGCAACCAGCACCAGCAGGATTCTCGCCGTACGCGCCATCACTCTTCACCCTCGTCGATGTAGCGATAGGTCCGCGCCGTCAGCTGCATCTCCAGCTCCGGCGAATCTGCGCCGGTGGCCTCGCCGTCGACGGGCTCGATATTGATATCGTGCAGCGTGACGATCCGCGGGAGCGCGGCGAGTCCCGAGACGAAATTGCCAAACTCGTGGTAGCGCCCCGTCACCCGCAGCTCGATCGGGTACTCGGCGTAGAAATCTTGTCGGCGCTCTGAGCCGGGGCGGAAGAACTCGACCCGCAGCCCCGCAGCGAGCGAGGTTTGCGACAGATCGATGATCAGGCTCTCCATGTCGGTTTCGTCGGGGAGTTGCTCGAGCATCGTGTCGAAGGTGTCTTCCATCTCCTCGAGCTGATCCCGGTAGGCATCCAGCTTGGCTGCGCGGCTCTGCTTGTCCTCGAACGCGGCGAGCAGTTCGCGCTCTTCCCGCTCGGCCCGGTCGCGCTCCTCGAGCACGGGCTTGACCAGGAACCAACCGGCAGCGCCGAGCACGATGATGCAGATGAGGGCGATGACGCCATACTGCACCGGCTTCGGCGCCGTGCCGATGCGCTTGATATCGTCCTTGTCGATATTGTTAAGACGGTCGATGGCCTCGCGGACATCCATCAGCGGTCCCCCCCGTCGCCGTTGTCCTCCTCGTCACCGGGCATGGTCTGGGCGAGATGCAGGGTGAACGAGCTGACGCGGTCATCGTCGTCGGTCTCGATGACCTCGATGCGCGGCTCGGTCAGCCAGTCGGAGCTGTCGAGGTTGCGCATATAGGCCGAAACGCGGGCATTCGATTCCGCCCAGCCTTGCACGGTGAGATCGTCATCGGATTGCCACAGCGCGGCGAGATGGACGCCATCGGGCAGGTGCTCCGCGATCTGGTCGAACAGGTGTACGGCCTGCGGGCGGCGGCGCTGCAGGTCCTGCACGATCTCCATGCGCGAGATCAGTTCTTCGCGCTTGGCCTCGATCTCCTCGATCTCGCGGATCTCCTCGGAGAGCACGGCGATCTGATCCTCGAGGTAGGCATTGCGCGCCTCCTGCGCCTCGAGCAGCCCGGTTGCGTGGTACCACGCGTAAGCGCCCGCGGCGCCAGCGAGCACGGCGGCGAGGGCGGCTTGGCGGATGAATTCCTGGGTGAGCTGCCGGCGCCGCTCCTCGCGCCACGGCAGTAGGTTGATGCGCGCCATCAGTCATACCCCCGCAGTGCCAGGCCGCAGGCAATCATCAGCGCCGGCGCATCGGCCTCGAGTCGCGAGGCAGTAACCCGCGAGCCGATGCTCATGCTCTCGAACGGGTTGGCGATGGCGGTCGGCGTGCCGAGATGCGCCTCAATGAATTCGTCGATGCCCGCGATCTGGGCGCAGCCCCCGGCGAGTAGAATCTGGTCGACGCCATCGTAATCGCTGGAGGAGTAGAAGAACTGCAGGAACCGGCTGACTTGGTGTGCCATCGTCGTCTTGAATGGCTCCAACACCTCGGGCTCGTAGTTGTCCGGTAGGCCGCCCTGTTTCTTCACCCGGCCCGCTTCTTCGTAGGAGAGGCTGTAGCGGCGCATGATCTCCTCGGTGAGCTGCTTACCACCGAAGGGCTGTTCACGGGTGTAGATCAGCTGCCGGTCATGGAGGACATTGAGGCTTGTCAGTGTGGCTCCGATGTCGATCACCGCGACGGTGCGGTCCTCGCCGTCGTCGGGGAGCATCCCGGGGAGCAGTTCGCAGACGTGCTCGATCGCGTAGGGCTCGATGTCGACCGCCTTGACCGTCAGCCCGGCGAGTTCGGCCGCCGCCGTACGCATCTCGACGTTCTCGCTCTTCGAGGCGGCAAGCAGGACATCGACGGTATCGTTCGCCTCTGCGTTGGGGCCGATCACCTGGAAGTCCAGGTTGATCTCCTCGAGCGGGTAGGGGATGTACTGGTCCGCTTCGACCTGGATCTGGCCTTCGAGGTCCTCTTCGGAGAGGCCGGCCGGCATCTGGATGATCTTGGTGATCACGGCCGACCCGGGGACAGCAAGGGCGGCCTCCTTCGCCTTGGTCCGTGATTTTTGCACGGCCTTCTGGAGTGCTTCGCCCACGGCCTCGACATCCTGGATGACCTTTTCCGCGACCGCCTCTGCCGGCAGGGGTTCCACGGCGTAGCTATCGACGCGGAATCCGTTGCCGCCCCGGTTGATCTCGAGCAGCTTGACCGAGGTCGAGCTGATGTCGATACCCAGGATAGGCGATACTCTGGGCTTGAAAAGAAACACCCGGCTTCCCCCTCCGCGCCCGGCCACTTCCGGACGGAGTCATGGTAATCGGGTTTAAGGATTACGCGCAAGTTTCTCAAATGCCGGGGAAATCGGCTCGGGCGATGTCATCCCCCCAGTGAACCCACGACGAGGAGGGGAACTCCCGGCCCTCTCGCGCGGTCTCTTTGCAAGCCTTATACTGACACATCCGCGATGATTCGCGCTCACTTCGGTCGCGATGATGGCAATCCCCAGCAAGCGTCGTCGCCCAGGTACATCAGGGGGTGGACGTTTTGTCATCGTGGCCTGGACTGCAATTCTGGCCTGAGATCCTCCTAGTCAATGACTTCACGCTCGCGCACTCCACTGCGTCTCCTCAAATGGTTCGCCGGTGTCATCCTGGCTGCGGCAACCGCCGGCGTCCTGGCCGTCGCCGCCGTCTATATCACCGTTGCCAGCGATCTGCCCGATATCGAGCAGCTGCGCGATGTGGAATTCCAGGAGCCGTTGCGCATCTACTCCGATGATGGCGAGCTGCTCGCCGAGTATGGCGATCAGCGCCGGATCCCGCTGCGCTTCGATGATATCCCCGAGCAGATGCGAAATGCGTTCCTCGCGGCCGAGGATGAGCGCTTCTACAGCCATCCCGGCGTCGATCTGATGGGGCTGTTGCGCGCCTCATGGAATCTCGCCACGACGGGAACCAAGACGCAGGGCGGCAGCACGATCACGATGCAGGTGGCGCGCAACTTCTTTCTGACGCGCGAGCGGACCTATATCCGCAAGATCCGGGAGATTTTTCTCGCGTTGAAGATGGAGCGCGAGCTGAGCAAGGACGAGATCCTCGAACTCTACCTGAACAAGATTTTCCTCGGCCAGCGCGCCTACGGTGTGGGTGCCGCCGCGCAGACCTACTTCGGCAAGCCGGTCGATGAGCTCACGCTCGCCGAGACGGCCCTGATCGCTGGGCTGCCGACGGCGCCGTCGCGCTACAATCCGGTCGCCAGTCCACGCCATGCCAGCGGCCGGCGTGCCTATGTGCTGCGCCGTATGCATGACATGGGCCTGATCGACGCCGACCAGCGCGAGGCCGCATTGGCGACGCCCTTTCCCACCAGGGTCCACCGCGCAACCGTGGCTGCCGAGGCCTCCTACGTCGCCGAGATGGCCCGGCTCGAAGCGGCGCAACGTTTCGGTGACGATGTCTACTCCGGCGGCTATCGGGTCTACACCTCCATCGATAGCAGTGATCAGCAGGCGGCCGTCGATGCATTGCGCGACTCCCTGCTCGCCTACGAGCGCCGCCAGGGATATCGCGGACCCGCCGATCGCGTGGATCCGGAGCGACTCCTCGATCTTGACGAGTTGCAGCGGCGGATCGCCCTGCCCGAAATCGATGTCGTTGAGGAGGACGATGGCCGTATCCGCCTGCTGGAGCCGGAGGAGGAGCGCTACGGTCCGTTCGAGCTGGATGAGGCGCTCGCCGAGAGCGGGCGCGTCGGTGATCTCGAGCCGGCCGTTGTGGTCGCCGTCGGTGACGACGAGGTGACCGTCTACCGTCGGCGTGGACGCATCGATCCGGTGGCCTTCGAAACCATGGAGTGGGCGCGGCCGCTCGACGCTGACGGCAACCGGGGGGGCGCCCCCACCACGCCCGGCGACGTGGTCGCGCGTGGCGATGTGGTCTACGTGCGGTCCGGGGGCGATGGTGGGCTCGAATTCGCCCAGGCCCCCGAAGTCCAGGGCGCGCTCGTCGCGCTCGATCCGAAGGATGGCGCGATCCGCGCCCTCATGGGGGGCTACGATTTTCACCGGTCGAAATTCAATCGGGTGACGCAGGCGCGGCGCCAGCCGGGCTCCGCGTTCAAGCCTTTCGTCTTTTCCGCCGCACTGGAGCGAGGTTACAACGCCGCGACCCTGGTCAATGACGCCCCCGTCGTCTTCGATGATCCGGCCCTGGAGGAAACGTGGCGCCCGGAGAACTACAGTGGGCGGGTTTTCGGGCCGACGAGACTGCGTGAGGCGCTTGTGCACTCACGGAACCTGGTCTCGATCCGCGTGCTGAGGCAGATCGGCATCCCCTATGCGGTTGACTATCTTGAGCGGTTTGGCTTCCCTGGCGAAGCGCTGCCGCGGGACCTGACGCTGTCGCTGGGCAGTGGGTCGCTAACACCGCTGCAGCTGACCACGGGCTACAGCGTGTTCGCCAATGGTGGTTACCGCGTCGAGCCGCATCTGATCCGCCGCATCGATGACCGCAACGGGGAGCCGATCTATCGTGCCAACCCGGTGCGCGTCTGCCCCGATCCATGTGAACCGCTCAACGCGGTCGATGATCAGCCTGTCGTGGTCCACGGTGAGGATGATCTGGCCGTCGCGGGCGACGCCGTTGCAGGCGCTGACGACGCGCCGGACGAGCTCACCGATATCGGTGTGCCCGATCGCGAGCGCGCGCCGGAATTCCGAGTCGCCGAGCGGGTCATCGATGGGCGTAATGCCTACGTTATGCGTAGCATGATGCGTGATGTGGTCCGACGCGGCACTGCGCGCTCGGCCCAGGCGCTCGGGCGAGATGATCTGGCGGGCAAGACCGGGACGACGGATGACCAGCTCGATGCCTGGTTCGTCGGTTTTCAGGACTCGCTCGTCGCAAGCGCTTGGGTCGGATTCGATCAACTGCGCCCACTGGGCAGCAATGAAACAGGCTCGCGCGCGGCCCTGCCGGTGTGGACGCAGTTCATGGGCAGCGCACTGGCCCACCGCGAGGAGTACTGGCCGGATCGGCCGGCAGGCATGGTCTCGGTGCGCGTTGACCCCGAAACGGGCGGATATGCCGATGCCAGCGTCGCGGGCGCCTTCTTCGAGGTTTTCCGCGAAGAGGAGGCCCCGGAAGAGTCCCGCATGGGCGACGACGGCGCGCGCGATGGTGCGGACGGCGGTGGCGAAAGCCTCTTCTGACACGAGCGGGAGCAGGACGGATGGCGCGCAGGCGCAAAGCGGGGCGTTCGTCCGCAGTGGAGCGAGTGGCGCATGGCGGGCGGCTGCGCGCCGAGGTCGCTCGGGTCGCGGCGGGGCTGATGGCCGAGGAGTCGGTCCACGACTTTGCCGAGGCGAAGGCACGGGCGGCGGATCGTCTGGGTATCAGTGCTCGCGGCAGCATGCCGCGGAACGAGGAAGTGGAGGCCGAGCTACGCGCCTATCAGGCGTTGTTCCAGGCCGATACCCAACCGCAATGGCTTGCCGGCAAGCGCCGGGTTGCGCTGGCTGTGATGCGGCTGCTCACGCCCTTCGACCCCTGCCTCTCCGGCTCAGTCCTGCGCGGGACGGCGGTTGCCGATGCCGAAGTGACCCTGCACGTTTTCGCGGACGCGCCGGAACTGGTCGCGCGATTTCTGGTCGACCGTGGGATTCCCTG
This sequence comes from Ectothiorhodospiraceae bacterium, assembly GCA_007134775.1. GTDB lineage: Bacteria > Pseudomonadota > Gammaproteobacteria > XJ16 > Halofilaceae > Halofilum. The sequence continues at coordinate 31,625 of SLKC01000024.1, forward strand.
GAGCCTCGACGCCACCGTCGTGCGTTTCGGGCCGGGCGTGGAGGAGGAGTTGCCGGTTTATCGCTTCGGTGCCGATGACGAGAACGTGCGGCTTGTGGTCTTCCCCGATGACGGGCCGCGCATCGCCCCTCGCTCGCCCGTGGACGGCAGGCCGATGGCCCGTGCATCGGTCGATGAACTGGAGCGACTGCTCGCGGAGAGCCCGCACTGAGCCGGCTCGACATCCGACGTTACCGCGGTTGTCCCGGTCCCGACGCCCGTTCGTGCACCGCCGCGACCAGCGCAGCGACATGCTCGGGATCGATCGCCGGATGCACCCCGTGGCCGAGATTGAATACATGCCCGGGTTCGTCGCCGAAGCGATCGCAGACGCGGTGGACCTCGCTTTGCACGGTTGTGGGGCGGGCGTAGAGAACACACGGGTCGAGATTGCCCTGCAGGGCAACCCGGTCACCGACCCGCCGTCGCGCCTCGGCCGGATCGGTGGTCCAGTCCAGACCGAGGGCATCACAGCCGGTTTCGGCAAGCCACTCCAGCCACTGCCCACCATTCTTGGTGAATACAATAACCGGCACTCGGCGGCCATCGACGGTGCGGGTGAGTCCGTCGATGATGCGGGCGATGTAGTCACGAGAGAACGCGCGGAAGTGGTCCGGCTCGAGTACGCCGCCCCAGGTGTCGAAGATCTGCACGGCCTGAGCGCCGGCGGCAATCTGCGCATTGAGGTAGGCCGTCGTCGCACGGGTGAGCACCTCAAGAAGCGCATGCGCGTCGGCGGGCCGGTCGTAGACCATCGCCTTGATGCGGGCGAAATCCTTCGACGAGCCACCTTCGACCATGTAGGTCGCCAGGGTCCAGGGGCTGCCGGCGAAGCCGATCAGGGGGATTCGTCCGGCCAGCTCCTGGCGTGTGAGCCGCAGGGCGGCCATGACATAGCCGAGATCCGTCTCCGGGTCGGGCGGGGTGAGTGCCGCGATCGCGTGGTGGTCGCGCACGGGATGTTCGAAGCAGGGCCCCTCGCCGGGCAGAAAGTGCAGCCCGAGGCCCATGGCATGCGGAATTGTCAGGATGTCGGAGAAGATGATGGCCGCGTCGAGGCCAAAGCGCTCCACCGGTTGGAGCGTTACCCGGCAGGCGAGTTCGGGGGTTCCCGCCAGGGTGAGGAAGTCCCCGGCCTGCGCCCGGAGTTCGCGGTATTCGGGGAGGTAGCGTCCCGCCTGGCGCATCAGCCACACCGGTGGCCGGTCGACGGGCTCGCGCGCGAGCGCGCGCAGCAGGCGGTCATTGTCCGGGTAGGTATCGATCGCTACAGCCCCGCGGGTTCGGCCGGTCGGCCGGCTCCGAAACCAATGCTCAGCCGCCGAGGCGCTCTTTGACGCGCGCGCTTACGGCGCTCATGTCGGCCCGGCCCTGTACCTGCGGCTTGATCAGGCCCATGACCTGGCCCATCTCCCGCATGGAGCTGGCGCCGGACTCCGTGATCGCCGAGTCGATGAGTTCGTCGAGCTCGGTTTCGGAGAGCGGTGCCGGCAGATAGATCTCGAGCACGGCGAGCTCGGCCGCTTCCTGGTCGGCGAGGTCATCGCGACCGGCGGCGCGATAGGCCTCAAGGGATTCGCGATGCTGCTTAGCCCGCTTGTCGAGGACGCTCAGCACGGCTGCGTCGTCGAGTTCGACGCGCTCGTCGACCTCACGCTGCTTGATCGCCGCGTGGATATTGCGCAGTGTCGCGAGCCGCACCTTGTCGCCTGCCTTCATCGCCGCCTTGATGTCGGCGCTGAGCCGGTCCTTGATGGAGTCCTCCGCCATGACGGGCTCAATACAGCCGGGTGCGGCGGGCGGCCTCCTTGGCGAGCTTCTTCTGGTGGCGCTTGATCGCCGCCGCGCGCTTGCGCTTGCGCTCAGCCGTGGGCTTCTCGTAGAACTCGCGCCGACGCGTTTCTGTCAGAATACCCGCCTTCTCGCAGGAGCGCTTGAATCGCCGCAGCGCAACCTCGAAGGGCTCATTATCACGGACACGTACCGATGGCATGGATTCGACTCATTCCCAGTGTATGGCAATTTGGGCCGGGCAACCGATGAAGGGCGCCCGACGCAAGCGCACAATCATACCACGCGAGCGCGTTGTGGCAATCACCCCGTTGCGGCGATCGCCACAGACGCTGCCGCGCCGCATACGCTCGCCATCGCGGCCCGGGCACAGCCGAAGACTGGGACAGGAGGCCGTGTGTGGGGCTCGCCGGAGGTTGCCATGATCGTCCTGGGTATCGAGACTTCTTGTGATGAGACCGGGCTCGCCGTCTACGATACCCGGCGCGGACTGAGCGCCCATGCACTCTACAGTCAGGCCGATATCCATACCGACTTCGGTGGCGTCGTTCCCGAACTGGCTTCCCGCGACCATGTCCGCCGGATCATCCCCCTCGCGGGCGAGGTCTTGGCCGAGGCTGGCCTTGCCGTCCCTGACCTTGATGCGGTCGCCTACACGGCGGGCCCAGGGCTCGTCGGGGCATTGCTTACCGGGGCGGCCGTCGGCCAGGGCCTGGCGTGGGCGTTGGATTGCCCTGCGCTCGGCGTGCATCATATGGAGGCACATCTGCTCGCCCCGATGCTTGAGCCGCGACCGCCGGTCATGCCCTTTGTAGCCCTGCTCGTCTCCGGCGGGCACACCCAGTTGGTGGCGGTCGAGCGTCCCGGCGTCTATCGTCTGCTCGGCGAGACCGTCGATGATGCCGCCGGTGAGGCGTTCGATAAGACCGCGCAACTGCTCGGGCTCGGCTACCCCGGCGGGCCAGCGATCGCGGCCGCCGCGGCGCAGGGACGCCCCGGGCGCTACGCGTTTCCCCGGCCGATGACCCGTCGCCCCGGCCTCGACTTCAGCTTTAGCGGCCTGAAAACAGCGGCCCGTCAAGCGCTCGCGGAGCAAGGAGGCGACTGGCAGACGCGCGCCGACATTGCCTGTTCCTTCGAACAGGCGGTGGTCGAGACCCTCGTAATCAAGGCACAGCGCGCGCTGGCGCGGGTCGAGCAGGGCCGCCTGGTCGTCGCTGGCGGCGTTGGCGCGAACGCCTGCCTGCGGGCGGCCCTACGCGAGCTTCCCGGCGTCGAGTTGCACTTCCCGCGCCTCGAATTCTGCACGGACAACGGCGCGATGATCGCCTACACGGGCGCCATGCGCCTGGCCGCCGGTGCAGCGACGGAGCGCGCGGTCCGTGCGTATCCGCGGTGGCCGTTGACCGAACTTGCGCCGTTCGAACTCACGGCCCCGTCCGAGCGCGTACAATGACCCGGCGGCTCGCTACTGTTCCCCCCGACGCAGGAGGCGTCGGACATTGTCGCGGTGGCGCCAGAACAGCAGGGCGCACATCGCCGCGACCAGCGCGATGACGGTCAGAGAAGGCAGAACCAGCGCCACCCACAGCGGTGCGAGCAGGAAAGCGCTCAGGGCGCTCAACCCCGATGTGCGGCTGATGGCGAATGTCACCAGCCAGGTCGCCACGGTCAGCGCGCCTGCGATCGGGGTCGCGGTCAGCAGTACGCCCAGGCCCGTGGCGACTCCTTTGCCACCACGGAAGCCGAAGAAGACCGGAAAGAGGTGGCCGAGGAACGCGCCCAGCCCCGCCAGCAACCACACAACGGGTTCATCGCTGATCGCGCGGGCGAGCAGTACGGGCAGGACGCCCTTGAGCAGGTCGGCAACCAGGGTGATCGCTGCGGCATCGCGCCCCGCCGTACGCGCGACATTGGTGGCCCCAGGGTTGCGCGATCCGGTCGTGCGCGGATCGGGGCGGCCAAGCGCGCGACAGGTCACGATCGCGGCCGGGATCGATCCGAGCAGGTAGCCGATCGCGGCGAGGACGACGACGAGCACGATCTCAGGCATGTTGCTGCATCCCGTGGACGGCAGGCCGCGATTGTACCGGATGCCGAGGGCGTGTCTCGTTGTCGGGGTGTGTTTCCATTGGGCGGGGCCGGGTCGGTCCTGATACACAGGCTTCATGAGTCTGGGGAGGTCGTGAGTGGGTAAGCCGTGGCCGTTTCGGTCGGTACCTGCGGGGCGCCATCGCCTGCCGCAGGCGCAGGCCGGTGCTGAGGCCCTCGCCACGCTGCGCGACGAGGTGGCCGCCGAACTCGTCGAGCGCCTCGCGCCGGTGCGTATCCAGCCTGCAAACATTCTCGAACTGGGCGGGGACGAGCGGCTTCTCGGGCGTCTGACCCGGCAGTACCCGCGAGCGCGGATCACGGCGGTAACCGAGTCGGGGGGCTCTCCCGGGCGCTCGCTAGGGGCGCGCTTGCGACGCCGAACGACACGGCGAGTGGTCGCGCCGTTCACACGGCTGCCCGTGGGCGACGCTAGCGTCGCGCTCGTGGTCTCGAATCTGGCCCTGCTGTCGACTTCGGATCAGCCGGCCCTGTTCACAGAGTGCCGCCGTGTCCTGCGCCCCGACGGCGCGATGATGTTCTCGTTGCTCGGCCCCGACAGCTTGGGTGGACTGCGCGCGGCATGGGCCGAGATCGACAGTCACGCCCAACTGCCAGTATTCGTCGACATGCACGATGTCGGCGATGCGATGTTCCACGCCGGCTTGCGCGATCCGGTGATGGATGTCGAACGTGCGAGCCGGCCAGTGCCCGATATCGTCACCCTGCTGCAGCTTCTCAAAGCCGCCCGTGCGGGGCCTGCTCCGCGCCCATCGCGGCCCGGTCTGATGACGCCGTCCGCACTCGAACGACTTGCGCAAGCCTATCCCGAGCACGATGACTCGGGCCGGCCCGTCGTTACCTGGGAGGTCGTCTTCGGTCACGCCTGGGGTGCGACCACGCCGCACGCGGGACGGGGCGATGCCAAGGAGTTCCATGTCCCGGTCGGAGCGATCGGCCGACGCTCGGTCCAGCGGGGCACATCAGGTCTTTCTTGAGCGGGTGAGGGGCATGCGCTAGCATCTGCGATCGTGGACCTGCGCCCACCCCGCGCCGAGGCGGTCGGGTTGTGGCGCTGCCGGGCCTGAAAGTCGTGCCCGCCGGCCCGGCCTGCCGTCATCATGATGGGGACCGAAACGGGGAAGCACCACGCGGCCTGTCGGCTCGCCGACGGCACCCGCAATCAAGCTGGAGAATCAAGGCAATGCGGCCAACAATCGTGAAGGCAGCGGCCCTCCTTGCGCTGCTCGTCGGGGTGTCCGGACCGGCGCTCGCCGGCTGGGAGCTGAACATGCCCCGCGGCGTAACGCCCGTCAGCCATGAGGTCTATCACCTACACATGCTGGCGCTCGGTATCGTCACCGCCATCGGTATCGGTGTATTCAGTGCGATCATCTGGTCACTGATTCACCACCGCAAATCGCGCGGTGTGACGCCGGCCAAATGGCACGAGAGCATGACCGCGGAGATCGCCTGGACCATCGTGCCCTTCATCATCCTGATCGCCTTGGCCCTGCCGGCCGCCTACGTCATGATCAACATGGAGGATGACAGCGGCGCCGAGATGACGGTCAAGGTCACCGGCTATCAGTGGCTCTGGCATTACGAATACGTCGACGACGAGGTCGATTTCTACAGCCGCCTCGATACGTCCCGCCAGGCGATGCTCGGCGAAATCCCTAAGCCGGATGACTACCTGGTCGGCGTGGACAATCCCCTCGTCCTACCCACCGATCGCAAGGTGCGGTTCCACCACACGTCGGGCGACGTGATTCACGCCTGGTGGGTGCCCGAGTTCGCGATGAAGAAGGACTCGATCCCCGGGTTCATCAATACCAATTGGGCCGAGGTGCAGGAGGTCGGCGTCTATTACGGTCGTTGCGCCGAACTCTGTGGGCGTGGCCACGCTTTCATGCCGATCACCGTCAAGGCGATCCCGGGCGAGGCCTATGACGAGTGGCTCGAGCTCATGCAGGCCGGCGAGGACGAGGCGGCCGAGGAGCTCGTTGCAGGACATTTCAACGACGAAGATTACCAGGTTGTGGAGAACCGCTGATCCGCGCATGCCGATATCGGCGGCACTATCCGGGAGTTCATCATGAGCGCAGTCATTACCGAACACGACGATCACCACCACGAGGCGCCCAGCCCGTGGAGCATCAAGCGCTGGTTGTCAACGACCAACCACAAGGATATCGGCACCCTGTACCTGTGGTTCGCGCTGCTGATGTTCTTCGTCGGCGGTTTCATGGCGCTCATCATCCGCGCCGAGTTGTTCCAGCCCGGCCTGAATCTGGTCGATCCGCACTTCTTCAACCAGATGACGGCAATGCACGCGCTGGTCATGATCTTCGGTGCGGTCATGCCCGCGTTCGTGGGTCTAGCCAACTGGATGGTGCCGATGATGATCGGCGCGCCCGACATGGCGCTGCCACGGCTCAATAATTGGAGCTTCTGGATCCTCCCGTTCGCCTTTACGCTGCTGCTGCTGACGCTGTTCCTCCCGGGCGGGGCGCCGGCCGCGGGCTGGACGCTTTACCCGCCGCTGTCGCTGCAAACCGGCGCCGCGTTCCCATTCCTGATCCTGTCGATCCATCTGCTCGGCATCTCGTCGATCCTCGGTGCCATCAACATTATCGCGACTATCTTCAACCTGCGCGCGCCGGGCATGAGCCTGATGAAGATGCCGCTGTTCGTGTGGACATGGCTGATCACCGCGTACCTTGTGATCGCAGTGATGCCCGTCCTCGCCGGCGCGATCACGATGCTGCTCACCGACAAGTTCTTCGCGACCTCGTTCTTCAGCGCCACGGGTGGCGGCGACCCGGTCCTCTACCAGCATATCTTCTGGTTCTTCGGCCACCCCGAGGTCTACATCCTGATTCTGCCCGCGTTCGGCATCATCTCGACGATCATCCCGACGTTTGCGCGCAAGCCGCTGTTCGGCTACTCGTCGATGGTGTATGCCACGGCGTCGATCGCCTTTCTCTCGTTCATCGTTTGGGCGCACCATATGTTCACCGTGGGCATGCCGCTCGCGGGCCAGCTCTTTTTCATGTTCTCGACGATGCTGATCGCCGTGCCGACGGGCGTGAAGGTCTTCAACTGGGTTGCGACCATGTGGCGTGGTGCGATGACCTTCGAGACGCCGATGCTCTTCGCCATCGCTTTCGTCGTACTCTTCACCATCGGCGGCTTCTCGGGCGTCATGCTCGCCCTCGCCCCCGCGGATATCCAATACCACGATAGCTATTTCGTGGTCGCGCATTTCCACTATGTGCTCGTCCCCGGCGCGGTCTTCGCGATCATCGCCGGTGTCTACTACTGGTTGCCCAAGTGGACCGGTCACATGTACGACGAGCGCCTGGGCAAGTGGCACTTCTGGCTGTCGGCGATCTTTGTCAATGTGCTGTTCTTCCCGCAGCACTTCGTGGGGCTCGCCGGAATGCCGCGCCGGATCCCGGACTACTCCCTGCAGTTCGCCAACTTCAACGCCATCTCGACCGTCGGAGCGTTCGGCTACGGGATCGCCCAGCTGATCTTCCTCTGGTTGGTGATCAAGTGCATCCGCGGTGGCAAGCCGGCTACCCAGGAAGTCTGGGAGGGCTCACGCGGACTGGAGTGGACCGTGCCGTCGCCGGCTCCGCACCACACGTTCCAGACTGCGCCCGAAGTCAAGTGAGCTGCGCGCGAAGGGGGATGCACCGGTGCTGATGCCGACCAACGATCCGGGCCGCCGCCGCGGTATCGCGATTACCGCGGCGGCGCTCGCCGCGGTCGCCATCGGCCTCTACCTGGCGTTCGTACTGATTACCTGGATCCGTGCCTAGCACCCGGGCGCGCGAAGAGGAGACGATAACAATGGCAACCGCCGCACCCGACCAGTACTACGTACCCCACCACACCTACTGGCCATTGATCACGTCCGCCGGCATGTTTGGTGCGGCGCTCGGTGGCGGAATCTATCTCAACGGGGTCGGTGGCGGTCTCATCCTCATGCTTGTCGGTATCGCGATCATCATCGGTGCCGCGGCAGGGTGGTTCGCGGAAGTGATCCACGAGAGCGAGCACGGCTACTACAACGCACAGGTCGACCGCTCGTTCCGCCAGGGGATGCTCTGGTTTATCTTCTCGGAGGTCATGTTCTTCGCCGCGTTCTTCGGCGCCCTGTTCTACGCGCGCGTCCTATCGATCCCGTGGCTCGGCGGCGAAGGTACAGGTGTCACGACCTATGAGTTTCTTCACCAGGGGTTCCAGGCAGCGTGGCCGACCCACGGCCCGGCCGAACTCGGCGGCGCCTTCGAAACGATTGGTGCCTGGGGGATTCCCGCGCTCAATACCTCAATCCTGCTCGCGTCGGGGGTCACCATTACGTTCGCGCACTGGGCTCTGAAGCAGGAACGCCGCGGAGCCCTTATCGGCTGGATGTGGGCCACGATCATCCTGGGCGCGATCTTCCTCGGCTTCCAGTCCTACGAGTATGTGCACGCCTGGCGTGACCTCAATTTGACGCTCGGCAGTGGCATCTACGGCTCGACCTTCTACATGCTCACGGGCTTCCATGGCTTCCATGTCACGCTCGGCGTGATCATGTTGCTCGTGATTACGTTGCGCTGTATGAAGGGCCACTTTACGCCGAAAAGCCACTTCGGTTGGGAAGCGGTTGCTTGGTACTGGCACTTCGTCGACGTGGTCTGGCTGATCCTGTTCGTCTTCGTCTATTGGATCTAAGCCCTTCAGCGCGACAGCGGGAACAAGAGAGGCGGCGGCCCCGAATTGGGCGGGGCCGCGCCGGTCGTCAACCGACAGGAACGGCGTTCGATTCGACCAGGCCGGTGAGCGCGCCGACCATGAGGAGCGCAAAGGCGCCGATTGAGAGACCGATCCGCCAGCTCAGCGCCTTGACGGCACGGGTCGAGTCGTGGTCGTCGTGGGCAAGGAAGTAGAGACTCGAGCCGAGACTGGCGATGATCACCAGCAGTAGTGCGATCACGGCGAACTTGATCAGCATGTCGTCGTCCATCCGGGTAACTAGGCCCAAAGTATAACCGCGGAGTCCTGTGCAACGCGAAACCGCCCCCGTGGCGAGGGCCAGGAGGCGCCCTCGCTGGATACCCTGGACAGCCGCGGTCACGGCATTTGCGCTGTTCGCGGCACTCGGGACCTGGCAGCTGCAGCGCGCGCAGGAGCGGGAGGCCGTCGTCGAGGCCATCAGGGATGGCGAACAGCGCGCGCCTGCACCGTTGCCCGTGAGCCGAGCGGAGGCCGAACAGCGTGCGTGGCAGCCGGTGTGGACGGAAGGCCACTTTCTCGGTGATCGTCAATTCCTGCTGGATAATCGGACCGTGGCGGGGGAGGTCGGTTTCGCGATCCTGACTCCGCTGCGCACGCCGGACGATCGCCTGGTGCTGATCGAGCGGGGCTGGATAGCGGCCGAGGGGCGGGAGCCCGCGCGGTCGATCGAACTCGAAAGCGAGGGCCGCATTCGCGTCGAGGGACACCTCTGGCTGCCAGAGCACGGCCCGCGGCTTCTGCCCGCACTCGCGGAAGGCGAGGCGGATTGGCCGCGGATGACGACGCGGGTGGATTTTGCCGCGCTGGGTGAGGCTTTGGGCGAGCCGCTCGAGCCCTATGTCCTGCGACCACAACAGGCGCTCGGCCCCGGGCTCAGGGTGCGTTCCGTGGAGCCGCGCTTCGGCCCGGAGCGCCATATCGGTTATGCCTTTCAATGGTACGCGCTCGCGCTGACCGTTTTGATCGTGACCGCCGTGTTGGCGGTGCGGATACGACGCAAGGGGTAAGATGGACGAGCCAGACAACGACCCGGTCCGCAGCGCGCGCTGGAAATTCCTCGCCCTGATGACCCTGTTCCTGGCCCCGGTCGTGATCGCGACCGCGTGGTACTTCCTGGCGGACTACGTAACCCCAGCCGCTGACCCGGCCGGGGAGTTGATCGTGCCGGCGATGCCGCTGGAGGCGTTCCAGGGGGAACGGCTGGACGGCAGCGAGGCGGATGAGGAGAGCCTCAAGGGCCGCTGGACGCTCATTCACGTGATCGATACCCCCTGTGCGCCGAGTTGTCGGGAGCGCATCTACTACACCCGCCAGATCCGTCAAGCGCTCGGCCACGAAAGGCTTCGGGTGCAGCGTCTCGCGGTCGTTGCCGATCGTGCGAACGTGGTCGGGATGACGAGCTTGCTGCCGGAACATCCCGACCTGGCCGTGCTGGTGGAGGCGCAGGGGCTGATCGATCAGCTCCCCGACGATCGCGGACCGGCGACGGTATTGCTCGTCGACCCGCTCGGGAATCTGATGATGCGCTTCGACGCCGGCGTCGAGCCGGCAGAGATACTCGATGATCTTGACCAGTTGCTGAGCGTCTCACGGATTGGCTGAGCGAGGATGATCGCGGAAGTGAAGACACGAGAGCCTCTGATCTTCGCGCTCGCCCTGGGCGGCACGATACTGACCTTCTTCGTCGTCGTGCTCGGCGCCTTCGTGCGCCTGACGGACGCCGGCCTCGGCTGTCCCGACTGGCCCGGTTGCTACGGTCACCTCGATGTCCCGCGCACGCCGGAGGAGATCGCGGCCGCCGAGCAGGTGCGGCCGGAGCGGCCCGTCGACATCACCAAGGCCTGGATCGAGATGATCCACCGCTATGTAGCCGGTGGCCTCGGGTTACTGATACTGGCGATCGCGATCACCGCATGGCGCCGTCGTCACCGCGGCGTGCCGTGGGTCCTCCCCTTCGCACTCGTCGCCCTGGTGCTCTTCCAGTCGCTGCTCGGGATGTGGACCGTTACGCTGCTACTCAAGCCCGCGATCGTCACTGCGCATCTTGCTGGGGGGCTGCTGACGCTCTCGCTGATGGCCTGGCTCACTCTCGCCCACGCCCCACGGTTGCCCTCCATGCGCGTGGGGCGGGGTGCATGCCAGCTCGGTTACGTGGCCATGGTGGTCCTCTGCGTGCAGATCCTGTTGGGGGGCTGGACCAGTACGAACTATGCGGCTCTTGCCTGTACGGACTTCCCCACCTGTCAGGGTGAGTGGTGGCCCGAGATGGACTTCGGCGAGGGCTTCAGGATCTGGCGCGGCCTCGGTGTCGACTACGAGTTCGGCGTCCTCGACAGCCCCGCGATGACCGCAGTCCACAAGGCGCACCGCCTCGGAGCGATAGCCGCCACACTCGCACTGGGGGCATTCGCGCTGCTCTGTCTGGCGAGCCGCCGTCCGGCCGCGCAGTTCGCGGGTGCGACCGTGCTCGGCCTGCTGATGCTGCAGCTTGCACTGGGTGTCGGCAACGTCGTCTTTCACCTTCCACTGTGGCTGGCCACGGCCCATAATGGCGGCGCTGCGCTCTTGCTCGTCGCCATGGTGGCTGCCCTCTACATGATGGCAAAGCGCGATGTGTCCGCGTAGCCTGCGCGACGCCCGGCGACGGGCCCCGCTCGAGCCCGCGACTGAAACCGCCAGCCAACGACTATGGTGAACGTGCTCATCCGCGCCATGCCGGAGCTCGCCAACTGGCGTGCCTACCTTGATCTGTGCAAGCCGCGCGTCGTGGCGCTGCTCGTATTCACTGCGATCGGGGGCATGCTGCTGGCGACACCGGGCATCGTGCCCCTGCAGCCGCTCGTGCTGGGCTCGCTCGGCATCGGCCTGGGCTCGGCCGCTGCCGCCGCACTGAATCATGTCATGGACCGTGAGGCAGACGCGCGCATGCGCCGGACCGGGCGGCGACCCCTGCCGTCGGGCTCTCTCGACACGACGCGCAGCCTGGTGTTTGCCTCGATCCTGACGGCGCTTTCAATGGCCATCCTCGCCGGTGGCGTCAATCTCCTCACGGCGTTGCTCACGCTGGGTGCGATGGTCGGCTACGCGGTGATCTACACGCTCTATCTCAAGCGTGCGACGCCGCAGAACATCGTCATCGGTGGGGCCGCGGGGGCGATGCCGCCCGTGCTCGGGTGGGCAGCCGTCACGGGAGAAGTGCATCCGAACGCACTATTGCTCTTCCTGATCATCTTCGTCTGGACGCCGCCTCACTTCTGGGCGCTCGCGCTCTATCGCATCAAGGATTATGCCGGCGTCAATATCCCGATGTTGCCCGTGACGCATGGTGAGGCCATCACGCGGCTGCATATCCTGCTGTACACGCTCTTGCTGGTCGCGGTGAGTCTGTTGCCCTGGCTCGCCGGCATGGGTGGCCTCATCTACCTGGCGGCCGCGATCGGTTTTGGTGGCCGCTTCCTCTGGCACGCGTGGCGTCTGTGGCGCTACGCTGAGCATGCGCAGGCGATGCGCACCTTCCGCCACTCGATCAACTACCTAATGGGGGTGTTCGGCGCGCTGTTGATCGATCACTACGTGGTGCTTGCCTGGTCGGCATTCGGCTAAGCGCTGATCGACCCGCGCGCCGGCTGGCCGGTCGTCGCCGTTCGGGCGTTTCGTCTCCCGCCGCGTGTCGAGGCGGGGCGATAGCCGTCAACCCGCCGGCGTGACTTCCTTGCGCAGGCGCCGGATGGCGTTGTTCTCGAGCTGGCGGATCCGTTCCGCGGAGACGCCGTAGCGGTCGGCAAGCTCCTGCAGCGTCAGGCGCGATTCGCTCAACCAGCGCGCCTGCAGGATATCCCGGCTGCGCTCGTCGAGTGTATGCAGCGCTCGCGCGAGACCTTCATGCTCATACCCGGCCGTGTCGGCTTCCTCGATCCAGGTCGCGGGATCGGAGTCAGGGGCGCTCAGCCAACCCGCTGGGGCGAAGGGCTCTTCGTCGTCGCCGTCGACCGGGGCGTCAAAGGAGGTGTCCTGCCCGGCGAGGCGGCCCTCCATCTCCACGACCGTTTCCGGCTTGACGCCGAGGTCGTTGGCCACGGCCTCGACTTCCTCGCGGTTGAACCAACCGAGGCGGTTCTTCTGCGAGCGCAGTTTGAAGAAGAGCTTACGCTGCGCCTTCGTCGACGCGACCTTCACCATGCGCCAGTTGCGGATGACATATTCATGGATCTCCGCCCGGATCCAGTGGACCGCAAAGGAGATCAGCCGCACCCCGACATCGGGGTCGAAGCGTTTGACCGCCTTCATCAGGCCGATATTGCCCTCCTGGATCAGGTCCGCCATGGGTAGCCCGTAGCCGGTATAGCCGCGCGCGATGTGGACCACGAAGCGCAGTTGCGAGAGCACGAGTTCTTGCGCGGCTTGCACGTCCTGCTCGTCGCGCAGACGACGCCCGAGCTCCTGCTCCTCATCGAAGTCGAGGACCGGCAGGTTGTTGACGGCCTGGATATAGCCGTTGAGATCACCCGTGGGTGCAGGCAGATTCTGCTGGTGGGTCGCGATCAGCGCTGTGCTCATCGTTTCTTACCTCCCGAAATTCCCCATAATCTTAGCACTCTCGCTAAGAGACTGCTAAACCCATCATGAGTTCCGTGGATGACGATCCATCCATGCGCGTAGTCAGCGCATCGCGGGTGGGTCGCGCTCAGGCGGGCTCGATGGCGCGCAGGTGACGGCCTACCGCCAGCCGGGCCCCGATCAGGCCTAGCAGGCCGCCACCGAGCAGCAGGAAGGCGGCCTCGCGCGCGCCCAGGCCCTGCAGCCGAAACCCGCTGCCATACGCTTCGGCGAGTTCGGCCGTGGGGGTCGCGAGTAGGGCGGTGAGTAGGATCAGCAGCCCGCAGGCGCCGATGCCACCGGCGAGCCCATACCAGAACCCTCCGTAGAGAAAGGGACGCTGGATGAAGGCATCCGTGCCACCGATGAGCTTGATGACCTCAATCTCGCTGCGCCGATTGAGGACGTCGAGGCGGATCGTGTTGCCTACGATCAGGAGCACACCCGCCCCCAGTAGGGCCGCAAGCAGGAGAATGCCCCGCTCGATCAGGGCCAGCAGCGCATGGAGGCGCTGGACCCATTCCAGGTCGACCTGCGCGCGATCGACGCCCGTCACACCCGCGAGTCGGTCGGCGAGATCGCCGAGTTCGGTCGCCCCCGCGCCGGTCGCGGTGGGTTCCACGACGACCACGTACGGCAAGGGGTTGTCCGTCAGCTCGGCCAGCGCTGCGTCGAAGCCGGCCATCTCACGGAACTCGGCCAGCGCCTCATCGTCGCTGATGGTGCGCACGAGCGTCGCGCCATCGATACCCGCAAGCGCCTGTTCCACTTCCGCCACCGCTTGTTCGTTGAGATCCGCTTCGAGATAGACCGAGATCGCGGCGCCGCTGTCCCAGCCCTCGCTCGCCGCCTGCGTGTTGGTCAGCAGGATCCATAGGGCCCCGGGCAGCGCGAGCGCAATCGCGATCACGAGCGCCGTCATCAGCGTCGAGCCCGGATTGCGCCACAGCCGGCCCAGACTCGCGAGTGCCGCCCGGGGATGCTCCTCCAACCAGCCGAGCAATGGTGCGGCCCACCCGCGGCCACGGCCAGGGCCGCGCCGGGGCTCGCCGCGCTGCGATCGGGTCCGCTTGCGCCTGACGATCATGCCGATTCGCCGGCGAGGTCATCGTGTGCGACGCGTCCGCCGGCCAGTGCGATCACCGGGTAGCGGAAGCGCTTGAGTAGCGCGATATCGTGCGTGGCCACCAGCACCGTCGTACCCACCTGGTGGAACTGGACAAAGAGTTCCATGATCTCCGCGGAGAGTTCCGGGTCGAGATTGCCGGTGGGCTCATCCGCGAGCAGCAGCTTCGGGCGGTGGACCACGGCGCGGGCGATGCCGACCCGCTGTTGCTCCCCGCCGGAGAGTGTGATCGGCATCGCGCGCTCGCGCTCAAGCAGTCCGACCTTCTTCAGGGCCGCACGCACCCGGCGCCCCAGCTCGGTCGAGCGGTAGCCCGCGACCACCAGCGGTAGCGCTACATTGTCAAAGACGCTGCGGTCGTAGAGCAGCTGGTGGTTCTGGAACACGATCCCCATCTGGCGCCTCAGCCAGGGGATCCGCTGTCGTCGCAGCGTGGCGAGATTGACGTTGTCGATCAGTGCCGTGCCCCGGGTGACCCGTTCGATGAGCGCGATCAGCTTCAACAGCGTCGACTTGCCGGCTCCGGAGTGGCCAGTGAGGAAGGCCAGCTCACCGGCGGGCAGGTGCATGCTGACGTCGCAGAGCGCATCACGTTGACCGGGATAGCGCTTACTGACGTGATCGAACCGGATCATGGTCCATCCCCGTATTGCGTGCGCCCCGCGCTATCCACGGCGCGGGTGGGGCGGTCGCGCTATCGGCCGCTACCCCATCGTGCCCCCACTGCCTGGTCGGGCCGACGCCCTGTCATCAGGAGCCGGGGGCGGTGCCGTCCTCATCGACCGACTCGCCGAGCAGACTATCCACAAAGGCAGTCGCATCGAACGGGCGCAGGTCCTCGGGGCGTTCGCCGACGCCCACGAAGCGGATCGGCAGGCCGGTCTCCTCGACAATCGCGAAGGCAACCCCGCCACGGGCCGTGCCGTCGAGCTTGGTGAGCGCCAACCCCGTCACCTGCACTGCCTCGCCGAACTGGCGCGCCTGCGCGAGCGCGTTCTGGCCGGAGCCGCCATCAACCACGAGCAGGGTCTCGTGTGGCGCCGTCGGATCGAAGCGGGCGATCACCCGACGAACCTTGGTGAGTTCCGCCATCAGGTTGGACTGGTTGTGGAGCCGTCCGGCCGTGTCCGCCAGCACGACATCGATGCCCCGCGCCCGCGCCGCGGCGAGCGCGTCGTGGATCACTGCCGCCGAGTCGGCACCGGGGCCCTGCGCAACCACGGGCACGCCCGTGCGCTCTCCCCACTCCTGGAGTTGCTCCACGGCGGCCGCACGGAAGGTATCGCCTGCGGCGAGTAGCACGGAGTAGCCTTCGCCCCGCAGTTTGTGGGCCAGCTTGCCGATGGTCGTGGTCTTGCCCGAGCCGTTGACGCCGACCACCAGCATGACCCAGGGGCCGTCGCCGCTCGCCTCGCTCCCGTGCTCCTCCCTCGGTTGCAGCAGGTCGATCAGCGTGCCGCGGAGGATGTCGCGGACCTCTGCGGGCGAGCGCGCCCGTTTCGCCTCGCGGCGCAGTGTGTCGACAATGCGCTGCGTCGCCCCGACACCCACATCGGCAACAAGGAGCTGCTCCTCGAGCTCCTCGAGCAACTCTTCGTCGATCGCGCGCTTGCCGAACAGTGCCCGCAGCCCCTGTCCCAGGCGCGAGCGCGTGCGCGCGAGCCCCGGCTCCAGGTGCTCCCGTTCTCGCGTCGGCTCCGAGGCCGGCTCCGTTGATTGCTGGCGACGGCGGAACAGGCTAAAGAGTTTCATCGTGGTACGGAGGTCGTCCCCGGTCCATCCGGCATGCGGGCGTGGAGCGATTGCGCGCCATCCGCGCTCACGCAATGGCGACTGCACGCGGTATGCTACCAGTCCCTACCTGATCGGGGAACGCGACCGATGCGCCCAATCTCGCGCATGCTGTACGGGCTTCTGCTGCTGCTCTCCCTTTTGGCTTCAGCGGGGGGGGTCGCCGGTGGCATAGAACGCCAGGAGCTGGACAACGGCTTCCAGGTCGTGGTCCTCGAGGACCACCGCGCCCCGGTGGTGGTCAACCAGATCTGGTATCGCGTCGGCAGCATCGATGAGTACCGCGGTGTCACCGGCATCTCACACGCCTTGGAGCACATGATGTTCAAGGGCACCGAGAACCTTGAGCCGGGCGAGTTCTCGCGCCGGGTGGCGCGTGCAGGCGGGCGCGAGAACGCCTTCACCGGCCGCGACTACACCGGCTATCACCAATCGATCGCCGCCGATCGCCTCGACATGCTTCTCGAGCTGGAGGCCGAACGCATGGTGCGGCTCGATCTGCGCCAGGAGGAGTTCGAGCCCGAGATGCGTGTCGTCCGGGAGGAGCGGCGGGAACGGGTCGAGGATCGCCCGCGCTCGCTGCTCTGGGAGCGCATCCGCGCGGCCGCCTTCCCCTCCTCGCCAGCGGGTCTGCCCATCATCGGGTGGCCATCCGACCTCGAGCGGCTTGCGGTCGATGACCTCGAGCAGTGGTACCGCAACTGGTATGGACCGAACAACGCCGTGCTCGTGGTCGCGGGTGCCGTCGACGCCGCCGATGTCTTCGAACGGGTCGAGGCGCACTTCGGCGCCCTCGAGCCGATCGACCTGCCCCGCCGGTTGCCGGTCGAAGAGGTCGAGGCCGTCGGCGAGCACCGCCTCGAACTCCATGCCCCGGCCAACGTGCCCTACATCGGTCTGGCCTGGCGCGCCCCGTCGCTGGCAACACTGGATGACCCGCGCGATGCCTGGGCGCTCAGCGTCCTCGCAGGCGTGCTCGAGGGGCGCAGTGGCCGCCTGGAGAGCCGCCTGGTCCGATCCGAGGGGCTTGCCACCCGCACCAGCGCGAGCTATTCGCCCTTTGCGCGCAGCGAGGCCCTGTTCAGCATCGCCGCCAGCCCTGCCGACGAGCGCTCCGCCGAAGCGCTCGAGGCCGCCCTGCGCAACGAGATTGCCCAGCTGCGCGAGGAGCCCATCGACGACGAGGAGCTCGCGCGCGTGCGCACGCGCACGCGCGCCGAGGAGGTCTTCCGGCTCGATTCGGTCATGGGCCGCGCCCGTCGCGTCGCCCTGCTGGAGACACTCGGGCTGGGCTACGAGACCTGGGATGATTACCTGGATGGCATCGAGGAAGTGACTGCCGCTGACGTGCAGCGTGTCGCTGAGGCATATCTGAGCGATCGGCGGCTCACCGTCGGCACCCTGGTGCCCGAGGGCACGCCCGTGCCGGGTGCTCGCGATGACGCCACCCCTGGAGGCGAAGAACATGTCGACCATTGACCGCTGCCGGGGCCTGTTCGCCGGGATGCTGCTGCTCACACCCGGCATCGCCGCCACGGCGGATCTCCCGGAGATCGCGAGCTGGGAGATGGACAACGGCGTACGCGTGCTCTTCATGGAGGTGCGCGAGATCCCCATGGTCACCGCGCAGCTCACCTTTTCCGCGGGCGCCGCCCGCGATGAGGATCAGCCGGGCCGCGCCCGGTTGACCGCCGAAGGGCTGATGAGCGGTACCCGGGAACGCGACGCCGACGCCATCGCCGCCGCAATCGACCGCCACGGGGCGCGGGTGAACACCGGTGCTGCGCGCGACATGGCCTGGTTGACTGTCACTAGCCTCAGCGATCCCGACGCGCTGTGGTCCACGGTGGAACGCCTGGCCGAGGTGCTGGCCGAACCCGCCTTCCCCGACGCCGAGTTCGAGCGCCTGGTGACACGCCACCGAACGGCCCTGCGCGAGCAGCAGCAATCGCCCGCACGCATCGCCGACCGCCTGTTCTGGGAGACGGCCTACGCCGATCACCCCTACGCCAGCGATCCGCTCGGCACGCCGGAGTCACTGGAAGCGATGACACCGGCCGATCTACACGATTTCCACGAGACCTTCTACGTGGGTGAGAACGCCTACCTCGCCGTGGTCGGCGACCTCGATCGCGCTGCGGCCGAGCGCTTCGCCCGGGCGTTGACCGGCGACCTGCCGGCCGGTGCGGCGCCACCGCCGACCCCGCCGGCTCCGCCCTTGGAAAAGGATGTGGAGGTGCGCGAGTCCTTCCCCTCGACCCAGACGCATATTACCGTCGGCCGGCCCGGCGTCGCCCGCGGGCCCGACGATTCGGCGGCGCTGCATGTCGCCAATCACGTCTTCGGAAGCGCCAGTTTCACCTCGCGACTCTTCCGTGAGGTGCGCGAGGCCCGTGGGCTGGCGTACGGCGTGCGCAGCAGCTCCAGCGCGATGGCCGCCGAGGGTCCCTACCGCATCCGCTTGCGCACGCGTGGTGACCAGGCCGAGGAGGCTCTCGCCGTCGTCGAGACCGAACTCGAGCGTTTTCTCGCCGACGGGCCGACACCGGAGGAGACCGCGGCCTCGGTCGCGAACATCACGGGTGGCTTCCCGCTGACCATCGACGCGAACAGCCGCATTGTCGGCTACCTCGGCGTCATGGGCTTTTATGATCTGCGGCTTGATTACATCGAGGCCTACCCGAAAGCGGTCGCCGAGGTGGATGCCGACGCCGCACACGCTGCATTCCGCGAGCAGCTCGGCGAGCGCCCCTGGGTGACCGTGATCGTCGGCGGCGATCGCGCGCGCACCGAGTGAGCGGACGGCATGGCGGCCCGCAACCGCACGGTGCGCATTATCGCCGGGCGCTGGCGGGGCCGGCGATTGCGCTTCCCCGACACCCCCGATCTGCGCCCGACGGCCGATCGCCGGCGCGAGACGCTGTTCAACTGGCTCGGCCCGGATCTTGGCGGCTGCCGTTGCCTCGACCTGTTCGCGGGTTCCGGGGCGCTCGGTTTCGAGGCCGCCTCGCGCGGCGCCACCACCGTGGTGTTTGTGGAGTCCGCGCGCGCCGCACTCGATGCGCTGGAATCGAACCGCCGTGCGCTCGCGGCGACAACGGTCGAGATCGTCGGTGCGCCGGTCGAGCGCTACCTCCGCCGGCCGCCATCCGCGCCCTTCGACATCGTCTTTCTTGATCCACCCTTCGCCCGTCCCGCGCTCGCCACGACGGCCATCGAGGCACTGGGCGAGCATTGGCTCGCACCGGCGGCGTGCATCTATATCGAGTCTCCGGCTCGGGCAGCCCCGGTTGCGGTCCGTGCTGAATGGACGCTTGCGCGTGAGACCCGGGGTGGTGATGCAGTGGGACGCCTGTATCGTGCACCGGGCTGAGAGCCGGCTCGCCGGTATCGGGCGAGGGCGATCCCGGCGCTTCGTCCGCCTTGGCACGGGCGGCAATCACGGTAGACTGTGAACCCATGACGGACGCGCTTGGCCCTCGACCCCGCATCGGCCTGTTCGCCACCTGTCTCGTCGACTTTTTCCGCCCCGACGTCGGTTTTGCCGCGGCTCGGCTCATCGAGCGCGCCGGGGGAGAGGTCATCGTCGCCGAACCGACCTGTTGCGGGCAGCCGGCATGGAACAGCGGCCACCGCCGCGAAGCGGCCGATCTCGCCCGCCGCGTCGTCGCTGCCTTCGCCGGTGTCGATACCCTGGTCGTGCCCAGCGGCTCCTGCGCCGGCATGATCGCCCGCCACTACCCCGAACTGCTGGATGACGATCCGGTCTATGCCGCGCCCGCCCGCGATCTCGCCGGACGCACGCGCGAGCTCGCGGCGTGGCTGAGCGACGATCGCGGTTGGCGTCCCGAGGGCGTGCACTTCAACGGCACCGTCACCCAGCACGACGCCTGCGCCGGCCTGCGCGAACTGGGCGTCCGCGACCAGCCGCGCGCCCTGCTGCGCGCCGTCGCGGGCCTGACACTCTCCGAGAGCGTCAATTGCGCCGAGTGCTGCGGCTTCGGCGGGACTTTCTGCGTGAAGTACCCGGAGATCTCCACGCGCATGGTCGACGACAAGATCCGCGGCATTGTCGAGTCGGGCGCCGATACCGTCGTCGCCGGCGACCTCGGCTGCCTGCTCAACATCGCCGGACGCCTTGCGCGTGCCGGTCACGCGATCGAGGCGCGCCACTTCGCCGAGATCGTCGCGGGCATGGCCGAAGGCCCGGGCATTGGCGACTCGGAGGCATCATGGAGGTAACCAGCGCACAGTTCCGTGCCAGTGCCCGCCGCGCTCTCGGCGACGAGCGCCTGCAGACGGCGCTGGCCAGCATCCAGAAGGGGTTCCCGGGCAAGCGTGCGACGGCGCTCGAGGCGCTACCCGAGTTCGCTGCCACCAGCGACCACGTCACCGCCGTGCGCGATCACGTCAACGCCCATCTCGATGTCTATCTCGAGCGCTTCGAGGCGCAGGTGCAGGCCGCGGGCGGCCAGGTCCACTGGGCGGCGGACGCGGATGCGGCCGGCCGCACGATCGTCGACATCTGCCGCCGCGCGGGTGCGCGCAGCGTGGGCAAGGGCAAGTCGATGGCGAGCGAGGAGGTCGGCCTCAACGAGGCCCTCGCCGCTGCGGGCCTGCAGGTAACCGAAACCGATCTCGGCGAGTACATCCTGCAGCTGCGCGGCGACCACCCGAGCCACATCATCGCGCCCGCCATCCACCTGCGACGCGACGACGTCGACACCGCCTTCGCCGGCCATCATGACGCCGGGGTACGTTCATCGTCGAGCGAGCCGGCCGAGCTGCAGGCCGAGGCGCGGCGAGTGCTGCGCGAGCGCTTCGCGTCCGCCGATGTGGGCATCACCGGTGCCAACATGCTGATTGCCGAATCGGGCAGTAGCTGCATCGTCACCAACGAGGGCAACGCCGATCTCTCCCAGCACCTGCCGCGCGTCCATATCGTGATCGCCGGCATCGACAAGGTCGTGCCCACGTTCGAGGACGCCAGCGCCCTGCTGCGCCTGCTCGCGCGCTCGGCGACCGGGCAGGAGATCACCGTCTACACCACCTTCAGCACCGGGCCTGCGCGCCCTGACGACAGCGACGGCCCCGCCGAATACCATGTCGTGCTGCTCGACAACGGGCGCAGCGAGCTCCTCGGCGGGTCGCTCGAGGCCATGCTGCGCTGCATCCGCTGTGGCGCCTGCATGAACCACTGCCCCGTCTACGGTGCCGTTGGGGGCCACGCCTATGGCTGGGTTTATCCCGGGCCCATGGGCGCGGTGCTGACCCCGCAGATGGTCGGTATCGAGCGCAGCGCCGATCTGCCGAACGCCTCCACCTTCTGCGGTCGCTGTGCCGAGGTCTGTCCGGTCCAGATTCCCCTGCCCGAGCTGATGCGCCACTGGCGCGAGCGCGCCGCCGAACAGGGCGTGGAATCGGCAATGGTGCGCTACGGCCTGCGCACCTGGGCCGCGCTCGCCCGGCGCCCGCGCCTTTATCGCCGCTGCGCTCGCCTGGCCGCCGGTTGCCTGCGCCTGCTCGCGCGCGGACGCGGTCGTCTAACACGCGCACCCCTGGCGCTGGGCTGGACACAGAGTCGCGATCTGCCTGCGCCGGCGCGGCGCGGTTTCATCGAGCGCTGGCAGGCGGGGGAGCGATGAGCGACCGCGAAACCGTCCTGCAGCGTATCCGCCAGCGCCTCAAGGTCAGCGAGCGTGCGGGCGCCGTCGACGAACGCCTGCAGCAGCGGCCACTCGGTCCGGTGCCAGCGCGCGCGTGCGGCGATGCCGCTACGCTGCGCGAGCGCTTCGTCGAACGCGCCGAGGCTGCGTCCGCTGAGGTCCGGCAACCGCCCCGGGGTGAGCCACTGCCGACCACGCTGGCCGATCTGGTGGCTGGCGCGGACGGCGAGATCGTCACCGATGAAGCGCTGCGTGCCGAGTGGCGGGGCGGGGCAGGGCGCGCCGTCTGCCGCCGGGCACGGCCCGAGGATGCGCTCGCGGTCAGCGCGGCGCTCTGCGGCGTCGCCGAGACGGGCACGCTGGTACTGGCCTCGGGCCCGGGACGACCGATCACTGCCGCCTTCCTGCCGCCGGTGCATGTCGCCGCCGTCGACGCGGCCGACATCGTCGGTGGGTACGAAGCCGCGTGGGAACGCGTGCGCGCTGCCGGCGCATGGCCGCGCGCCGTGACCTGGATTACGGGGCCGTCGCGTTCCGCCGACATCGAGCAGACCCTGAACCTGGGCGCGCACGGCCCGCTCCGGCTCATCATCGTCCTGCGGAACGGCCAGGAAGCCTTTCGCGAGTGAACAACCGCTGAGGCGCGCGCAAAGCGGAGAAGGCCTGAGTCGCCCCTGACAACGCCTTTGGGTCGGAATCTCGCGAATGCGTTGGGGTGGACTACTCCTGCAGCCAGCGTGCGACGTCGCGGGCGAAGTAGGTGAGCACGCCGTCGGCGCCGGCGCGCTTGAAGCCGGTGAGGGCCTCTAGCACGCAAGCGCGCTCATCGAGCCAGCCGTTGGCGAAGGCCGCCTTCAGCATCGCGTATTCGCCCGAGACCTGATAGGCGAACGTGGGCACTCCGAAAGCGTCGCGCACGCGGCGGATGACATCGAGATAGGGCATCCCCGGCTTGATCATCACCATGTCGGCGCCCTCGGCGAGGTCGAGATCGACCTCGTGAAGCGCCTCGTCGCTGTTCGCGGGATCCATCTGGTAGCTGTGCTTGCCGCCGCCGCCGAGATTGGCGGCCGAGCCCACGGCGTCGCGGAAGGGCCCGTAGAAGCTCGAGGCATATTTGGCGGAATAGGCGAGGATACGGGTGTTGACCTGCCCGGCCGCCTCCAGGGCGCAGCGGATCTCGCCGATGCGGCCATCCATCATGTCGGAGGGCGCGACCACGTCCGCGCCGGCGTTGGCGTGCGACAGCGCCTGGCGCACGAGCGCTTCGACGGTCAGGTCGTTGACCACGTAGCCGTGGGCGTCGATGAGTCCGTCCTGGCCGTGCGCGGTGTAGGGGTCGAGGGCGACATCGGTGATCACGCCCAGGTCCGGGCAGGCCGACTTGATCTCCGCGACCGCGCGCTGGACCAGGCCGTCCGGGTTCCATGCCTCTTCGGCGCCATCACTCTTGCGCTCGGCGGGGACAACGGGGAAGAGCGTTATGGCGGGAATACCGAGTTGTACGCAGTCGCGACAGGCCGTGACGAGGTGGTCGATCGACAGGCGTTCGACATCGGGCATCGACGGTACCGGCTCACGCGCGTCGCTGCCGTCGTGGACGAATACCGGCCAGATCAGATCGTCGGGGCTCAGGTGACTCTCGCGCATGAGGCGGCGCGAGAAGTCGCTGCGACGCATCCTGCGCAGGCGTGTGGCCGGGTAGGCGCGGTCTGATGGTCCGGATGGCTGCACGTCTCTCTCCTCGTCATGAAGGGCGCGACCGCATCAGTGTAACCCCCGACGCCGCCGAGCCGGAATCGCCTCTGCTACACTTGGGCGATGGAACGCCTCGCCGGTCAGCGCATCCTCCTCGGCATCACCGGCGGTATCGCCGCCTACAAGTGTGCCGAGTTCGTCCGTCTACTTCGAGCAGAGGGGGCCGAGGTCCGGGTCGTCATGACGGCCGGCGCGTGCGAGTTCATCGCGCCGCTGACGCTGCAGGCGTTATCCGGCGAGCGCGTGCGCACCGATCTGCTCGATACCGATGCCGAAGCCGCGATGGGGCACATCGAACTCGCCCGCTGGGCGGACCATGTCGTGGTGGCGCCCGCGACCGCCGATACGCTCGCCCGCCTCGCGCAGGGCCGGGCCGATGATCTGCTCGCCACCGTCTGCCTCGCGACCGCAGCCCCAATCGCCGTGGCGCCGGCGATGAATCGCGTCATGTGGGACCATCCGGCCACGCGCGCCAACATCGCCACCCTGGAGGACCGCGGTACGGCCATCCTGGGCCCCGAGCAAGGCGATCAGGCCTGCGGCGAGACCGGCGCCGGGCGCATGCGCGAGCCCGCGATGCTGGTGGAGGATCTGGTGGGGCTTCTTACAGGCAGCGGCCCTCTCGCCGGTGTGCGCGTGGTGATCACGGCCGGGCCCACCCGCGAGCCGCTCGACCCGGTGCGCTACCTCAGCAACTACAGCTCCGGGCGCATGGGCTTCGCCATCGCGGCGGCCGCCGCACGGGCCGGGGCTGACGTCACCCTGGTCGCGGGTCCGGTCGACCGGCCATCACCGCCCGGCGTCGAACGCGTGGACATCGAAAGCGCGCGTGAGATGCTCGCTGCGGTTGAGGCGCGCATCAGCGGCAGTGAACTCTTTATCGCGACCGCTGCGGTCGCCGATTATCGCCCCGTCGAGCACGCCGCGGACAAGATCAAGAAAACCGATGAGGGTGAGCGCGCCTTGCGCCTGACGCGCAATCCCGACATCCTCGCGACCATCGCCGCGCGGGCGGACGCACCGCTCACGGTCGGATTTGCCGCCGAGACCGGGGATGTCGTCGCGTACGCACGCAGCAAGCGCGAGGCCAAGGGCGTCGATCTCATCTGCGCGAACACGGTCGGCCACGGTCGTGGATTCGGCGATGTGGCCTCGACGCTGACCGTGGTGAGCGCCGGGGGCGAACGCACCTTGGGCCCGGCCCGCAAGGATGCGCTCGCGCGCGAGCTGATCGCGCTGCTCACCGACGAACTGGATGCACGATGCAGGCCCGCTGAAAGGCTGAAGCAATGACCGAGACAGTGCAAGTGCGCCTCCTCGACGACCGTCTCGGCGATACCATCCCGATGCCGGAGCGGGCGACCGATGGCTCAGCGGGCGTCGACCTGCGGGCCTGTATCGAGCAGCCCCTGACGCTCGCCCCCGGCGCTTGCGAGTTGGTCCCCACCGGGATCGCGCTCTACTTCGGGCGGCCCGACCGCGCCGGGCTGATCCTGCCGCGCTCGGGGCTCGGCCATAAGCACGGCATTGTCCTCGGCAATGGCACGGGCCTGATCGACAGTGACTACCAGGGGCCGGTCTACGTATCCTGCTGGAACCGCGGGCAGGCGCCCTTTACCGTCGCCGTCGGTGAACGTCTCGCGCAGCTCGTCGTGGTGCCGGTCATCCCTGCGGACCTGGAGGTCGTCACCGACTTCGAGGCGACTGCCCGCGGCGCGAGTGGCTTCGGCTCTTCGGGGCGCGCCTGAGCCATCGGCCGACACGAGCAAGGAGGAGTCGCGAATGGAAGCAGTAGCACCCAGCCTGTTCCGCGCCTACGACATCCGGGGCGTCGTCGGGGAGACCCTGACCCACGCCAGTGTCGAGGCCATCGCGCGCGCGTTTGCCGCCGAGGCAGCCGCCCGCGGCTGCGACCATGTCGTGATCGGCCGCGATGGCCGCCTCTCCGGCCCGGAGCTGGCCGCCGTCCTGCGTTCGGGCCTTGCGAACGGCGGCATGCGGGTCACCGACATCGGCGCGGTACCGACTCCCGTGCTCTACCTGGCCACCGTCGTCCTCGGGACGGGGACCGGCATCATCCTCACGGGCAGCCACAATCCGCCCGACTACAACGGCATGAAGATGATGATCGGCGGCGACACGCTCGCCGGCGAGGCGATCCAGCGCCTGCGGCAGCGGATCAGCGACGGCGAGGTCGCGACGGGGACCGGATCGGTCGAGGAAGTCGCCTCGATGATCGATACCTACGTCGAACGTGTCCGCGCTGACATCCACCTCGCCCGCCCGCTGCGCATCGCCATCGATTGCGGCAATGGCATCACCGGTGCCGTTGCCCCGGCGCTGTTCAGGGCGCTCGGCTGCGATGTGCACGCCCTCTATGCCGAAGTCGATGGGCACTTCCCGAACCACCACCCGGATCCAAGTCGTCCGGAGAATCTCGCAACGCTGATCGATGTAGTCACGCGCGAAGAGCGCGACATCGGCCTCGCATTCGATGGCGACGGCGACCGCCTCGGCGTGGTCGACTCCCGTGGCCACATCATCTGGCCCGACCGGCAGATGATCCTCTTCGCACGCTCCGTGTTGCGCGATCATCCGGGCGCGTCCATCGTCCACGACGTCAAGTGCAGCAGCCACCTTGCGGCTGCCATCAAGGCGGCGGGCGGCGTACCGGACATGTACAAGACCGGGCACTCCTTCATCAAGGCGCGGCTGCGCGAGATCGATGCGCCTCTGGGCGGGGAGATGAGCGGTCACATCTTCTTCCGCGATCGCTGGCCCGGATTCGATGACGGCCTCTATGCAGGCGCGCGCCTGCTCGAACTGCTCGCCGCCGATCCCCGCCCCTCCGAGGATGTGTTCGCCGAGTTGCCGGACAGCGTCAATACCCCCGAACTCAACGTCGCCTTCGCCGCGGAGGGCGCCCACTTCGCCTTCATGGAGCGGTTGAGCGAGCGGGCCCGCTTCCCGGGTGCGCGCTCGATCCTCCGTATCGATGGTCTGCGCGTCGACTTCGACGATGGCTGGGGTCTTGTACGGCCGTCGAACACTACCCCGACGCTCGTGCTGCGTTTCGAGGCGGACAGTGAGCTGGCGCTGGAGCGGATCCAGGCCCTCTTTCGCGATGAGCTGCTCGCCCTCGAACCGGGGCTCGAACTGCCCTTCTGAGGAGGGCGCTCAGCTCGATTCGGCCGAAGCCCGCGGTGGGTCGCTGAGATAGTGCTCGAGCAGCTGACTCGCCGGCATCGGCTCGGTCCAGAAGAAGCCCTGAAAGCGCTGGCAGTCGCGTTCGACCAGAAACGCCAGTTGTTCGCGACTTTCCACGCCCTCGGCGACAACGCCCAGATTGAGTCGGCGTGTCATGGCCAGCAGCGCATCGACGATGGCCGCGCTCTCCGGCTCATCGAGAACGTCCTGGGTGAAGCTGCGGTCAATCTTGATGCCATCGACGGGGAGGCGCTTCAGATAGGTCAGCGAGGAGTAACCGGTGCCGAAATCGTCGACTTCGAAGCGGATGCCGTGTTCGCGCAGGCGCTCCATTCGGGTTACGGTCGCCGCAATACGGTCGATCAGTACGTTTTCAGTCACCTCGAGGGTGAGCCAACGGCCATCGAGGCCGTGGCGCTCGAGGCACTGCTCAAGATTGCGGACGAATTCCGGATGGTGGAATTCGCGCGCGCTGACGTTCATTGACAGGCGCCCCAGGGCGGCGCGCTGGTTGGGCCCGAGGCTTGCGTACCAGCCTGCGAGGGAGTCGAGCAGCCAGCGCCCGATCGCGATGATCAACCCGCTCGCCTCGGCGACCGGGATGAAGCGGCTCGGCGAAATCGTACCGCGTTCGGGGTGGTGCCAGCGCAACAGGCACTCGCAGCCGTCCGCGCGGCCCTCTGCGGTCACGATGGGCTGATAGGCCAGCTCGAGCTGGCCGCTATCGAGCGCCAGCGCCAGCTCGTTCTCCAGGCCGAGGCGTTCGTCTTCCTGGTCGTCCATGACCTGGCGATGGAAGCGGACCTCGCCGCGCAGCTCCTTCTTGGCGACGTACATGGCCGTGTCGGCCTTGCGCAATAGCTGCTCCGGGGTCTCCTCGCCGCGCGGGAAGATGCTCGCCCCGAGGCTGGCCGTCAGGCGCAGTTCCCGGTCCTCGGTAAAGACCGGCTCTTGCAGGACGGCCTGGATGCGCTCGGTGAGCACCTCGGTCGCCCGGGTCGCCATGTCCTCGTCGCGGCCCAGATTGGCGGCGAGCAGGATGAATTCGTCGCCGCTGAGCCGTGCCACGGTGTCATTGGGGCGCATGGCCCGTTCTAGGCGTTCACCGACGATGCGCAGGACCTCGTCGCCCTCGCCGTGCCCGAGCCAGTCGTTGATTCGCTTGAAATAGTCGAGATCGAGGAAGAGCAGCGCGCCAAAGCGACCGCACTGGTGGTTCTCCTGAATGGCCCGGTCGAGGCGGTCGCGCAGCAGGCGACGGTTGGGCAGTCCGGTCACCGCGTCATAATAGGCTTGGCGATTCAGTGCCTCTTCGGCCTGTTTGCGTTGAGTGAAATCCTCGACGATGCCGACACCGCCCAGTGTCTCCTCATCGGGCCCCGCCACGCGATTGAAAAACGCGCGCAGCATGGCCCGGTTCACGCCCTTGATTGGATCGTAGGTCGCCTCGTAGTAGCCCCAGCCCGACTCCAGTGAGTGTTGCACAGCCTTGGCCATGCGCTGATCGCTGACCTCGTCGAGCATGCTGGTGCCGATGACCTGGGCGCGTGAGCTGCCCAGAATCTCGATGAAGGCGTTATTGCAATCCAGTATCTTGCCGGCGGCGTCGTAATGGAGTACGCCGAGCGGCGACTGATCGAACATCAAGCGATATCGCGCCTCGCTCTCGTGGAGTGCGGCTTCGCTGGCAGCCTTCTCGATGCGCAGGCGCAGATTGTCGCGCAGGGTCGTGTACAGGTGCCGGTTCGAGAGGATCAGCGTCAGCAGCAGCACCATCAGGATGGCTAGGATGAGCAGTGCATCGTGGGTGCCCGTGAAGGCGAAGCGGTAGCACAGCGGCAGCAGTGCGGGCACGAGGAAGGCGATACCGGTCAGCGGCAGTGACGAGAGCATGGTCACCGCACCTGCCGACAATCCCGCCAGCATCACCGTAAGGATGGCCTGGTGGGTCAGGATCCCTTCGGGGAAGAGCAGTAGCGCGGCGCTGCCCCACGCCGCGCCATACGCGAACGCGATCCCTCCCGCGAGGTAGAGACCGGGCACGCTGGCCTCGCTCGGCTGTCTGCGCCGATAGAGGTAGGCGGTGATCGCCCACACCGCGGAGACCGCCAGCACGAGGCCCAGCCAGGTGAACAGGGCCGGGCGTTCGATGACGGGCCACTGGGCGAACGCGAGGGCCGCCGCGATCGCGAGGCCCAACGCGGGCATGAGAAAGCTCGCCGACCAGAACAGCCGCGCCTGTTCCGAGCGCACCCGGATGCCGATGCGGTCGGTCGCCGCGTTCGGGTCGAGCCGGAGATAGCGTCGACGTCGCGTCGTGGCAGTAATGAGACGCCCCCGAATTGGTTTACCGCCGCACGCAACGGCGCGATTGAATCCGATCGCACCGTTGCGCGCCCCATTCTCGGCGGTTGATTCGCGCGTTATTGCCGGAGGGCGCTGCCTGCGCCCGCTGCCCACCCGTCTTGCGCCTGCCTGCACTCGTCGGTGTCGGGAGGGGGAGCACCGGACCGTCGTACAGTTGTGGATGCTACACGAGGCCCGCCGTCCGTGCGAATGCCGCTGATCAGGCGAGCCGAACGGATTGCGCCTTGATCCCGGGGCCCGGTTCGGGCGACTCTCTGCGCCTGCCCTGTTCGGCCGAGGAGCCGCCCCAGCCATGATCGACGATACCGGCATGCAGACCGCGCGCGTGCTCAACGAGGCGCTCCCCTACATCCAGCGCCTGGCCGGGCGCACCGTGGTGATCAAGTACGGCGGCAACGCCATGGTGGACGAGGCGCTGAAGACCAGCTTCGCGCGCAATGTCGTGCTGATGAAGCAGGTGGGCGTCAACCCCGTCATCGTCCATGGCGGTGGGCCGCAGATCGGTCGCATGCTCGATGCCCTGGGCAAGGAGTCGCGCTTTGTCGGCGGCATGCGCGTGACCGACAGCGAAACGATGGACCTCGTCGAGATGGTCCTGGGGGGGCAGGTCAACAAGAATATCGTCAGCCTGATCAATCAGCATGGTGGCCGTGCCGTCGGGTTGACGGGCAAGGACGGCACCCTGATCCGGGCGCACGCACTGCCACCGCAGCAGGACGCCGATCAGCCCGACGAGATCATCGATCTGGGCCACGTCGGCCAGGTCGAGGCAATCGATCCCGGGATCGTCCACGTGCTCGAGGACAACGGTTTCATCCCCGTGATCGCACCGATCGGCGTCGATGCGCAGGGGCGCTCCTACAATATCAACGCCGATCTGGTGGCGAGTCGTGTAGCGACGACGCTCGGCGCGGAGAAACTGCTGCTGCTGACCAATGCCACGGGCATCCTCGATGATGACGGCGCGCTGATCACGCACACGGATCTGGATGCCGTCGACGCGATGATCGCCCAGGGGACGATCGCCGGCGGCATGCTGCCCAAGGTCGCCTGCGTGCACGAGGCGTTGGACGCGGGTGTGGGGGCCGTGCAGATCATCGACGGGCGCGTGGAGAACGCGGTGCTACTGGAGCTGTTCACCGATGCGGGGGTGGGCACGCTGGTCCGTCGCTGAGGCCGCAGCCCCGCGTCGAGCCGCCCAGCCGCAGCGCCCGGGCTCAGGCACCCCAGGCGTCGCGATAGGCGGCGATCTCGTCGCGATACGGTTCAGCGCCCCCGACCTCGTCGAGAAAGGCGAGGATGTCGTCGAGGGCGACGATGCTGACGACGGGCGCACCGAGCGCTTCGGCGGCCTCGCGGGTGGCCGATGTGCTGCCTTCGCCGCGTTCCTGGCGGTCGAGCGCGGTGACGACACCGGCGACCTCGGCCCCGGCGTCGCGGATGAGCGTCGTCGCAGCGCGGATCGCGGTGCCGGCGGTGATGACATCGTCGATGATGACGACACGCCCGGCCAGCGGCGCGCCGACCACGCCGCCGCCTTCGCCGTGGTCCTTGGCCGCCTTGCGGTCGAAGCACCAGGGCAGATCGCGACGATGGAGATCGGCGAGCGCAGCGGCGGTGGCTGCAACGAGCGGGATGCCCTTGTACGCGGGGCCGAAGAGCATATCGCACTCGATCTCCGAGTCGATTAGGGCGGCCGCATAGGTGCGGCCGAGTTCGGCGAGGGCAGCACCGGTGTTGAGAGCACCGACATTAAAGAAGTAGGGGCTGACGCGGCCCGACTTCAGTTCGAAGCGACCAAAACGCAGGGCACCCCGCTCGATGGCGAGGCGGAGGAACTGACGCTGGTATTCACGCATCTTGGAGGCGCCTCGGCAGGGACGACTCCGTTATGATACCCGCCGCCCGACAGTCGGAGGAACCATGCGCGTCATCAGCTTCAACGCCAACGGCATCCGCGCCGCCGCGCGCAAGGGCTTCTTCTCCTGGCTGGATGAGCAGGGGGCCGATTTCGTCTGCATCCAGGAGACCAAAGCGCAGGGACACCAGCTCGAGGACCCGCTGTTTCACCCCGCCGGCTACTGGACCCGTTACGTCGATGCCGAGCGCAAGGGCTATAGCGGTGTGGCGCTCTACGCCCGGCACGAGCCCGATGAGGTGGCCACCACACTGGGCATTGACGAGTTCGACCGCGAGGGGCGGTGGTGCGCGGCGCGCTTCGGCAGGCTGGTCGTGGCCTCGCTCTACCTACCCTCCGGCTCCGCGGGCGAGCAGCGACTCGCGGCGAAGATGCGCTTTCATGACCACTTTTTCGGCCATCTGCGCACGCTGGCGGCGAGTGGCCACGACGTCATCATCTGCGGTGACTGGAATACGGCGCATCGCCCCATCGATCTGAAGAACTGGAAGAGCAATCAGAAAAACTCCGGCTTCCTGCCCGAGGAACGCGCCTGGCTCGACCGTGTCTTCGACGAACTCGGCTTCGTCGACGGCCTGCGAGTGGTCCATCCCGACACGCCCGATCTCTATACCTGGTGGTCGAGCCGTGGCCGTGCCCGGGAGAAGAATGTGGGCTGGCGGATCGACTACCAGATTGTCACCCCGGGGGTTGCGCAGGTGATCCGTGATGCCTGGGTCTATACCGACGGCGCCTTCTCCGACCATGCGCCGCTGGTACTCGACTACAGCCTCGAACCGCCGGGTGCGCCGGCATGAGCGCTGCAGGGGGGGGCAAGGCCTCCGGGGGGCCGGCCTGGAAGGTCTATCTCGACCGGCGTGTCATCGCCATGGCCTTCCTCGGCTTCTCCGCCGGCCTGCCCCTGTTGCTGGTGGGCGGTACCTTTACCGCGTGGTTGCGCGATATCGGTGTCGAACTGGCGGCGATCGGCTTCCTCAGCTGGGTCGGCATGGCCCACAGCATCAAGGTCCTGTGGGCGCCGATCGTCGATCGTGTGCCCCTCCCGGTGCTGTCACGCCTGCTCGGGCGGCGCCGAGCCTGGGTGCTCGCGGCGCAGGTGACCGTCGCAGTCTCTCTGGCCGGGATGGCCCTGCTCGATCCAACGGCGCAGCTGGGCCTGGTCGCGGCTTGCGCGGTCGCGGCTGCGTTCGGCTCCGCCACGCAGGACATCGCCATCGACGCCTATCGCGTGGAGGCGGCCGAGCGTGAGCGCCAGGGGGCGATGGCCGCGACCTACGTCTTCGGCTACCGCATCGCGATTCTCGTCGCGGGCGCGGGCGCACTCCACATCGCCGCTTTCGGTGGCTGGGGGCTTGCCTACACCGGCATGGCGGTGCTGATGGGCATCGGCATGGTGACGATCCTGCTCGTACGCGAGCCGCAGGTCAGCGTCACGCGCGCTACCGCTGCGCTTGAGCAGCGCGTCGCCGACTACCTCGGCAACACGAAGCACACGGGCTGGCGACGCGACGCAACGGCCTGGTTCATCGGTGCGGTGATCTGCCCCTTCGCCGATTTCTTCCGGCGCTACGGAGTCGCCGCTATCGCCGTGCTGCTCTTCGTCGGCACCTTCCGCATCAGCGACATCTTTATGGGGGTGATGGCCAACCCATTCTACCTCGATGTCGGTTTCACCAAGGAGCAGATCGCCAATGTCGCCGCCGCCTTCGGCCTCGCCATGACCCTGACCGGGGCTGCGCTCGGTGGGCTGCTGGTGGCGCGCTACGGGATCGCCCGGTTGCTGATCGTCACCGCCATCATGGCGCCCGTCACCAATCTCACCTTCTCCTGGGTGGCCACGCTCGGTCCGGAGGTCTATGGCCTGGTGATCGCGATCATTGCGGACAACATCACCGGCGGTATGGCGATCTCGGTCTTCCTCGCCTACCTGGCGAGTCTGACCAACACGCAATACACCGCCACGCAGTATGCGCTCTTCAGTTCGCTGATGACGCTACCGGGGCAATTCATGGGCGGCTTCACCGGCGTGGTGGCCGATCACGTGGGGTGGGTCTGGTTCTTCGTCTTCAGCGCCGGCATGGGGATACCGGCGGTAATGCTCGCGTTCCTACTCCTGCGCATCGCTCATCCCGACCGGGTCGAAAGACCCGGTCGGGATGAGCAGCGCGGCGATGTCCAGGCCTGACGGGTGCGACGGGGCGCGTCGATGCCGATAGCGGCTCGCCGCGCCCGCGTGCCCCGCGGGGGATGTCAGTGCTCTTCCGAGCCGTCGTGGACGTGGCCGTGCTCGATCTCCTCGCTGGAAGCCTCGCGCACGCCGACGACGCTGACGTCGAAATGCAGGGGCTGACCCGCGAGCGGGTGGTTGGCGTCCACGGTGACCTCTTCGCCCTCGACCGCAGTGACCGTGACCACGCGGACGTTGCCCTGGTCATCGGTCGCCTGGAAACGCATGCCGGGCTCGACCTGGTCGACGCCGGCGAAGGCCTCCATCGGTACTGCCTGGACGAGGTCCTCGCTGCGCTCGCCATAGGCGTTCTCGGGCTGGACCGTGACCTGCAGCGAGTCGCCTTCGGTGGAGCCCTCGAGCGCCTGCTCGAGGCCGGGGATCAGGTTGCCGGCCCCGTGGAGGTAGTTCAGCGGCTCCCGGCCCTCGGAGGAATCGAGCACCTCGCCGTTTTCATCAGTGAGTGTGTAGTCGATAGCGGCGACGGTGTTCTGTTCGATCTGCATCGGATGCTCCGGTTTACTGTTCTGAACCGTTCATTATAGCGCGCATATTCGCGGCTATGAAAGACGTGCCGACGCGCCCGCACTCACGGGGAGCGGTTATCGAAATAGCCGGGGACCGCCTTGGCCAGCTCCCCTTTCTCGCGGACCGCGCTGCCCGTGAGGGCGAACCCGCGCAGGCGCCCCTCGGTGTCGTGGAACAGGCTGCGGGTGCCGCCCTTGAGCGCCTCCTCCTGCCACTCGCCCGCGATGCTCGGCGACGGGCTGTAAAGTTGCACGGGGCAGCTCGCCGTCTTGACGATGACCGGCATCACCGGATACTCGACCGCCGTCGGTGTCCCGGCGAGGGTGGCTCCAAGCGCCCGCGCGCACTGGTTGATCGGCATGATGAAGGGCAGGACCAGGCCGTCGACCTCGGCGCAGTCACCGAGGGCGTAGATACCCGCGGCGCCCGTTTGGAGGTGGCGGTCGGTGGCGATACCGCGGCCGACCTCGATCCCGGCCGCGCGGGCCAGTTCCGTGCGCGGTTGCAGGCCGATGGCGCGGACGACGACGTCGGCGGGGTAGGTCGTGCCCTGGTCATCGTGGACGATGAATGCGCCGTCGGCGCGTTCGACGCGTTCGGCGAAGCGACCGGTGGCGAGGGTGATGCCTTCGCTCTGCAGGGCGGCTGCCAGCGTGTTGCCTGCCAGTTCGGGCAGCATCCGCCCGAGCGGGCGCTGCTGGGGTTCGATGATGGTGACGTGGTAGCCGGATCTTGCCCAGTCGTTGGCGAACTCGCAGCCGATCAGCCCGCCGCCGATGATGACCACACGCTCGGCATGCGTCAGTTCGCCGCGCAGCGCACTGTAGGTCGAGAGATCGTTGACGGCGAAGACGTCGTCGGCACCGTCGCCGCCCAGGCCCGGATCCATCTGCTCTGCGCCCACTGCCAGAACGATGGCAGCCGCGCGCAGCTCGCTGCCATCGGCGAGCGCGACCGTGCGCTGTTGCCCGTCGATCGCCGTCACGCGCGTGTGGGTACGGACGTCCGCCTGGTACTGCGCCGCCATCTCGGTCGCCGAGGCTTGGGCCAGATCCGCCGGTGACTTGCCGCGCGCCATCGCGGTGGAGAGCATCGGCTTCGAATAGCTGGTGCCGTCATCGGCACTGACGATAACCAGCGGCGTCTCATTGTCGTGGCGGCGGAATTCCCGCGCCGTGGTGTAACCGGCGAGGCCGGTACCGACAATCACAATCGGATCCATTGCCGTCACTCCTCGTCTGCGGCCTTCGGCTCGATACCGAGCCAGTCCTGGGCCGGCAGGAAATCCTCATAGAGACTCGCCTCGGGCGTGCCCTGCGCGGGGTGCCAGTCGTAACGCCACTGCACCAGGGGTGGCAGCGACATCAGGATCGACTCGGTCCGTCCCCCGGATTGCAGCCCGAACAGCGTGCCACGATCGTAGACGAGGTTGAACTCGACGTAGCGCCCGCGCCGATAGAGCTGGAAATCCCGCTCGCGCTCGCCCCAGGCGTGATCCATGCGGCGCTCCACGATCGGGCGGTAGGCGTCGAGAAAGCCGTCACCGACGTCGCGCGCAAACCCGAAACAGGTAGCGAAATCGGGCTCGTTGAGGTCGTCGAAGAACAGCCCGCCGACGCCGCGCGCCTCGCCGCGGTGCGGGATATAGAAATAGTCGTCGCACCAGCCCTTGTAGCGTCGGTAGGCGGAGTCACCGAGGCGGCGGCAAGCGTGACGCGCTGTTGCGTGCCACTCCCGGCAATCGTCGGTAAAGCCGTAATAGGGCGTGAGGTCGAAACCGCCACCGAACCACCAGGCGGCGGGCTCGTCCGGTGTGCCCGCGATGAAGCAGCGTACGTTGGCGTGACTGGTCGGCACATAGGGATTGCGCGGGTGGATGACCACGGAGACCCCCAGCGCGGTAAAGGGCTGCCCTGCGAGCTGGGGGCGGTTGGCGCTCGCGGAGGGCGGCAGCTCGTCGCCGCGGACGTGGGAGAAGTTGACGCCGGCGCTCTCGAACACGGGGCCGTCCCGCAGTACCCGGGAACGGCCTCCCCCGCCCCCCGGCCGCTCCCAGGTATCCTCGCGGAAATCGCTGCCGTCGAGTCCTTCCAGGGCGGCGCAAATCCGTTCCTGCAGTCCGGTCAGCCAGTCGTGCAGCTGCTGCAGCGGTATCGGGCCGTCGCTCATTGCGGTGTCGCTCCTGGCGGTTGTCATGCGCGGATTGTCGCCCCGGTGCGCGCGTCGCGGATTGGTGTCGGCCGGGCCGCGCCGCCGGTTGCACCGCCGACGATGAAGTCCACTTCCGTACCGAAGAGGGCCTCGACCTCCCCGGCGCTGCGCGCGGGCTCACCGCCCGCCCGGTTGGCGCTGGTGGAGATGAGCGCACCACCCCAGTGTCGGCACAGCGCTGCAGCCACGGGGTGGGCGGTTACCCGGGCCGCTACGGTGTCGTGTTCGCCGCGTACATGGGGCGGACAGTCCGGCGCAGCCGGCAGCAGCCAGGTCACGGGTCCGGGCCAGGTGTGAGTCAGGCGCGCCTCGACGGCGGCGTCGAAAGGGCCCAGCCAGGGCGCGAGCTGGGCCCTCTCGGCCGCGATCAGGATCAGCCCCTTGGCCGGTGCGCGGCCCTTGAGCGCCAGCACGCGCTCGACCGCGGCCGGATTGGCGGGATCGCAGCCGAGGCCGAAGACCGCCTCGGTCGGATAGGCCACGACCCCGCCCCGGGCCAGTTCGGCGCAGGCGCTCGCATAGTCGGGGTACGCGTCGGGTTGCGTGTCGGACGTCACGGGCGCACGCACCCTCAGCCCGTGGTGGACTTGTGCGGGGCGCGGCTCGCCTCACCACCGGCCGCTGCGACCTTCTTGGCGGCGGTCTTCTTCGCAACGGCCTTCTTTTTCGTCGCGGTCTTCTTCGCCGCCGCTTTTTTCGCAACCGTCTTCTTCGTTGCGGCCTTCTTGGCAGAGGCCTTTTTCTTCGTGCTCTTCTTCTTGCTCGCGGTCGCTGCCGTCGCGCTTGCGGCCTGTTTCTTGGCCGCGGCCTTCTTCTTGCCGCGGCGCTTGCGCTCGGGCGCCGCGGCGAGGATCTCGCGGCACTCCTCAAAGGTCAGGCTCGCCGGCTCGCGCTCCTTGGGCACGCTGGCGTTCTTGCTGCCATCGGTGATGTAGGGGCCAAAGCGGCCGTTGAGGACCTGGATGCGCGTGCCGTCTTCAGCGTCGAAGGTGTTGATGATGCGATTGGCGTCGGCGATCTTCTTCTCGCGGACCAGTTCGCGCGCGCGTTCCGTGGTGACGGTGTAGGGGTCGTCCTCGCCACGCAGGGAGACGAAGCGGTCGCCGAAACGTACATAGGGCCCGAATCGGCCGATGTTCGCTTGCATCGGCTCACCCTCTTCAGTCGCGCCCAGATCGCGCGGGAGCTGGAACAGCGCCAGCGCTTCGTCGAGCGTGATCGTGTCGAGCTTCTGGCCGGGGCGCAGTCCCGCGAAGCGCGGCTTCTCCTCGTCCTCGCGCGTGCCCATCTGTACCAGCGGGCCGTAGCGACCCATGCGCGCGCTGATCGGGCGCCCACTCTTCGGGTCATCGCCGAGATGGCGGGCCTGGATCGCCTCCTCGCGCGAGACGCTCTCCTCTTTCTCCGCGATGCGCTCCTTCAGCGGTTGCCAGAACCGCTCGAGCAGCGGCACCCAGTCCTGCTCACCGCGGGCGACGGCGTCGAGTTCGTCCTCAAGTCGCGCCGTGAACTCGTAGTCGACGTAGGGGGAGAAGTGCGCCGAGAGGAAGCGCGCGACGACCCGGCCGATATCGGTCGGGAAGAAGCGCCGGCTCTCGATCTCGACATAATCGCGATCCTGCAGCGTCGAGATGATCGCGGCGTAGGTCGATGGGCGGCCGATGCCGTACTCCTCCAGCGCCTTGACCAGGCTGGCCTCGGTGTAGCGCGGTGGCGGTTCGGTGAAGTGCTGGTCGAGCCGGATATCGCTCAGCGGCAGGCGCTCGCCCTCGGCAATCTCGGGGAGTTGCCGGTCCGCATCGGGATCGGCGCCGGCATCGTCGCGGCCTTCGCGGTAGACGGCGATGAAGCCCGGGTGGCGGATGACCGAGCCGTTCGCCCGAAAGGCGTGCTCACGGCCCGCAGTGAGTTCGACCGCGACCGTGTCCATCGTCGCATGGATCATTTGGCAGGCCACGGTCCGTTTCCAGATGAGTTCGTACAGGCGGTGCTGCTCACTGGTGAGGCGCTGCTTGAGCGCTTCCGGCAGGCGCCGCGCCGAGGTCGGGCGTATCGCTTCGTGCGCCTCCTGGGCGTTCCTCGACTTCGTCTTGTAGCGCCGGGCCTGGCTCGGGAGGTTGTCCCCGCCGTAGCGTTCCGCGATCAGGCCGCGGAGTTCTTCGAGGGCGTCGTCGGCGAGCGTGACCGAGTCGGTCCGCATGTAGGTGATCAACCCCACCTGGCCCTCGCCGGTATCGATGCCCTCGTAGAGCTGCTGGGCGACGCGCATCGTGCGTGATGCGGAAAAGCCCAGCTTGCGCGATGCCTCTTGCTGCAGCGTCGAGGTGATGAACGGCGGAGCCGGGTTGCGCTTGCGCTGTTTCTTCTCCACCGACGCGGCGACCAACTCGCCGCCAGCGGCCGCGAGGATGCGCTCGCGTGCGGCGTGGGCCGTCTCGCCATCGGTAAGCGTGAACTGTTCGACCTTCTGGCCATCGAGGCGGACCAGCTTCGCGGTGAAGGGCTCCTCCGCCTTGCTCAGATCGGCCTCCGCGCTCCAGTACTCCTGCGGCACAAAGGCCTCAATCTCGGCCTCACGCTCGGTGATCATGCGCAGCGCCGGGCTCTGGACCCGGCCGGCCGACAGTCCCCGGCGGATCTTCTTCCACAGCAGGGGCGAGAGCTTGAAGCCGACGAGGTAGTCGAGGGCGCGGCGCGCCTGCTGCGCGTTGACCAGCTCCATCGACAGCTCGCGCGGGTGAGCCGCGGCGTGCTGAATCGCGCGCTTTGTGATCTCGTGGAAGACGACCCGGTCGACCGCCTTGCCGTCGAGCGTGCCGCGTTCGCGCAGCAGCTCGGTCAGATGCCAGGAGATGGCCTCACCCTCGCGATCCGGGTCCGTCGCCAGCACCAGCCGCTCGGCCTTCTGCAGGGCGCGTTCGATCGCCTGGACATGCTTCTCGTTGCGCTCGATCACGGTGTAGTGCATGCGGAAGCCGTTGTCGGGCTCGACCGCGCCCTCCTTCGGTATCAGGTCGCGCACATGCCCGTACGAGGCCATGACCTCGTAGTCGCGACCGAGATACTTTTTGATCGTCTTGCCCTTCGCCGGGGACTCGACGATGACCAGGTTCTTGCCCATAAGGATCGCGTCACCACTGCCTCAAAGCCGCGGCCAGTCTAGCAACCTGCGGCAATTTATCCACGCCGATGCGCTCGGCAGGCCTCTATCGGCGCTGGTAGAGCCCACCTGGAGCGGCATGGATGACGCCGTCGAGCTCCAGGCGCAACAACACCGAGGCCACGGCCCCGGGCGCCAGACCGCTGCGCGTCGCGATTTCGTCGACGCCGCGGGGGTCCCAGTCCAGCGCCGCGAGCACGCGGGCATCGTCGGGGTCATCCGCCGGTTCACCCGCCGCACCGGTCGCCGCCTCCGTGTCGCTCGCCGCGGGCGCGGGCGGCCGGGTCAGCAGGGGGGCGATCTCCTCGAGGATATCGTCCGCGGTTTCGACCAGTTTTGCCCCTTCCCGGATGAGTTGGTGGCAGCCGCGGGCGAGCGGGTTGTGGATCGAGCCGGGGATGGCGAAGACCTCCCGGCCCTGCTCGAGGGTGTGGCGTGCGCTGATCAGCGAGCCGCTGCGCGGGGCGGCTTCGACCACGAGGGTGCCCAGGCACAGGCCGGTCACGATCCGGTTGCGGCGGGGGAAGGCCGTGCGGCTGGGGCGCGTGCTGAGGGGCAACTCGGAGACCATCGCCCCCTCCGCGGTGAGACGGCGGGCAAGATCGGCATGGCGAGCGGGGTAGACCCGGTCGAGTCCCGTACCGGCGACCGCGACGGTCAGTCCGTTGGCGGCAAGCGCGCCTTCGTGCGCGGCCCCGTCGATGCCGAGCGCGAGCCCGCTGACGATCACCAGTCCCGCTGCGGCCAGGTGGCGCGCGAGTTCCAGCGCCGTCTCCGCGCCTGCGGGGGTGGGATGTCGGCTGCCGACAATGGCGAGGGCGGGTTGGTCGAGCACCTCCGGGTCGCCGCGGACATAGAGTAGGGCGGGTGGATCGGCCAGTGCTGCTAGGTTGCCTGGCCAGCTGGGATTGTCCGGCGTCAGCAGATGGCAGTCCTCCGCCTCGGCCCAGGCCAGTTCACGGGCGATGGCGGCGGGGCGCTCCTCGCCGTGGATTACAGCGATGCCGGCGCTGTCCAGCCCCAGCTCCCGGAGTTCGGTGTGCGGCGCCGACGCGATGCTGCGGGCATCGCCATAGCGCGCCAGCAGCCGCTGACGGCGGGCGCTGCCGACCCCCGGTGCGTGGACAAGCCGCAGCCACGGTTCCGGGTCAGTTGCCATTAGCGGC
Organism: Ectothiorhodospiraceae bacterium; assembly: GCA_007134775.1. Classification (GTDB taxonomy): domain Bacteria; phylum Pseudomonadota; class Gammaproteobacteria; order XJ16; family Halofilaceae; genus Halofilum. The sequence goes on from SLKC01000024.1 coordinate 72,061, forward strand.
CGGGACGCGGACGGCCTCAGGGGGTAACGACACGGTCGTGCATGCCGACCGTACGCGTTGTCGACATAATCAGCGCGTAGCTGACCCGGTCGAAGGGGCGGAAGACCATCAGTGAGCCGATGCGCTCGGGTGGAAGCTCGACCTCTTCGCCAGGCGGGTCCGAATAGGGGTCCTCGATGGTTCGTGTCGCGCGGTCGATGCCGAGCACCACGCCCGTTTGCATGCCGTCGGCCGCGCCCTTGTTGATGACCACGATCTGATTGCGGGCTACCTGCGAGATGGCGTCGAACAGGCCGATGATGTGGCCTTCGACGTCATCCTCGGGCACCTGCGGAATATAGCGAGTCGGCGACACGACGTCGTCGATCGGAAGCAGCCGATCGCCCTCACGGATCTCGCGCTCGTTCGCGGTGATCCGGACCCGGGCCGGGTCACCGTGCTCGATCACGCGCGCTTGACCGGTCTCGATGGCCTCCCAGGCCAGGGTCTCGCCCGTACCCGGGTCGATCAGCGGATCGCCCATGCGGTAGACCATGTAGTGGCCGAAGGCGTCCGGATCGATGCCGCGCGCGAATACCTCGTCGCCGCGCGACATCAGTACGCGGTCGTCGCGCGCTGCGAGGAGGTAGGGTGCCTCATCCATCTGCTGCGGCGTGACCACGCGCGGTCGGTTGAGAAAACTCCGGATCGCTTCCGCCGGGATCGTCGGAATCGCCTCCTCGAGAGGCAGGCGCCGGATTTCGGGCTCGAGGCGGCGGACACCGGGGCGTTCCTCGGCGACGGGGGGTTCCTCGGCGACGGGGCGTTCGACCTCGAGTTGCGGGGTGTCGTCATCCCAGGTCAGGCGGATCACGTCGCCGGGGAAGATCAGGTGGGGATTGGTGATCTCGGGGTTGACGTTCCAGATCTCCGGCCATACCCAGGGGTCACGGAGGAAGCGATCGGCTATATCCCAGAGGGTGTCGCCCTCGCGCACGGTGTAGCGGGTGGGGTGGTCGGACTCCAGAGCCTCCGCCGTCACCGAGGCGTCTGGATTGTCCACCGCCGCGGCGGACGTGGAGTCGTTGGCGGCCGCGGCCTCACTCCCCGTGGTTACCGAGGCCGTCGTGCCCGTTGTCTCGGAGGCCGCCGTGCCTTCGTCGGTGCCCGGCGGGTTGTCTTGGCTCGCGCAGGCGGCCAGGAAAAGCGCTGCCGCGAGCAGGCAGGCCAACGTAGCGATTGTGCGGTGCGGGTCGTGCTGATGCGTCCTCACCGATTCCTCCCTCGCGCCGTGAATTCGTGCGCATTATTGTCCAGAATGGGCCCTAGGCGCAGGGGTAGTGACCCGCGGTACGTGCCCTGGACACTTGTTTGCGTCATCATAATGTTGGCTTTGTAACTTGTAAATTTACCCGAAAAACGGCGCGGAACCCATGGCCATAATGGAAATTTTGCAGTATCCCGATGCGCGGCTGCGTGAACGGGCCGAGCCGGTGGCGGCCGTCGACGCTGCGGTGCGTGCCTTCATCGATGACCTTTTCGAGACGATGTATGCAGCGCCCGGGATCGGGCTCGCTGCGACGCAGGTCGGAGATCGGCGACGGATCGTGGTCATCGATGTCTCGCCCGAGGGCGATGACCCGCGCGTGCTGATCAATCCCGAGATCGAATCCGCGGCGGGCGAGCAGGTCCAGGAGGAGGGCTGCCTCTCGATTCCCGGTGTCCAGGAGCGCGTGCGCCGTTTGGGCGAAGTGCGCGTGCACGCACTGGATCGTGACGGGGCGCCTTACCACTTTGAGGCCGACGGCTTGCTCGCCGCCTGTGTCCAGCACGAGATCGATCATCTCGATGGGCGCCTGTTTATCGATCATCTGTCCCTGCTCAAGCGCCAGCGCATCGAGAAACGCCTCGCCCGCGAGCGCCGCAAGGGGGGCGACGAAGGGCGCAAGGCCGGCTGAGTTGGCCGGCGTGCCGCCGCGGCCCGTCGCGGTGCTTTGTCTCGGTTCCGTTCAACCCAGAGGTGTCCGATGAGTCGACCGCTGCGGATCGCCTTCGCCGGCACCCCGGCTTTCGCGGTGCCCAGCCTGCAGGCCTTGATCGCTTCGGATCATGAGATCGTGACCGTGATCTCGCAGCCGGACCGGCCCGCCGGGCGCGGGCGCCGTCTCCAGGCCCCGCCGGTCAAGGAGGCTGCTGTCGCCGCGGGACTGCCCGTGGTCCAGCCTGAACGCCTTGACTGCGACGCATTTCGCGCGCTCGCCGGCGACTCGGCCGATGCCCTGGTCGTTGTTGCCTACGGCCAGTTGCTGTTACCGGAGCTGCTGGCCTTGCCCCGCTGGGGCGCGTTCAACGTCCACGCGTCGCTGCTGCCGCGCTGGCGGGGCGCAGCGCCGATCGCGCGCGCGATCCTCGCCGGGGATGCCGAGACCGGGGTGAGCATTATGCAGATGACGGCTGGCCTGGATGCTGGACCCGTGCTGGCGCGTGCGGCGACCCCGATCGGGGCCGAGGAGACGGCGGCGCATCTGCACGATCGCCTGGCCGAACTCGGTGCTCGGACGCTGCTGCCGGTGCTCGCCGATCCGGCAGCGCACTGCGCCGCTGCTGAACCGCAAGATTCCGCGACCGCCACTTACGCGCCCAAGCTCACACGGGCGGAGGCGTGGATCGACTGGTACCTGCCCGCGGAGCAGATCGCCCGCGCCGTGCGCGCCTTCCAGCCCTGGCCGGTGGCCCACACCGAGCTGGCGGGGACGGGCCTACGCATCCACCGGGCCGAGCCCCTGTCGGGCGAGCCCGCTGCCGCGCCCGGGATGATCATTGGCGCCGGCGACCGGGGCATTGACGTCGCCACCGGCCGCGGCACGCTGCGCCTGCTCGAGGTCCAGCAGGCGGGACGGCGCGTGCTCCCGGCCGGTGAGTTCGCGCGCGCTCGGAGCCTGCGCGGCGAATACCTCGGGGCCGTCGCATGATGTCGGCTCGCGCTGCCGCGGCGCGCGCGGTTGCTGCCGTGCTCGCCGGCCGCGCCCTCGACGCGGCTGTCGACCACGCCCGCGGCCGCGCCGCAGGCGCCGAGGGGCCGCTGATCCAGCAACTGGCCTACGGTGCGGTGCGCTACTGGTTTCGCCTCGAGCCGCTCGTCGCGGCGCGTCTGCGACGCCCGCTCAAGCGCCGCGACAGCGATATCCATGCGCTGCTGGTGATCGCACTCTATGAGTTGCTCGACATGCGCACGCCCGATCATGCGGCCGTCGACGCTGCCGTCGAGGCCACGCGTGCGCTTCGCAAGCCGTGGGCGGGGAAGCTGGTGAATGCGGTGTTGCGCGGGGTGCTGCGCCAGCGCGAGGCGCTCGCGGCGACGGAGGAGCCGGTTCACGACCATGCCTGGCCGCAGTGGCTCGCGACGATGATCGCTGCCGACTGGCCCGCCGATTGGCCTGCGATCGCGGCGAGTGGGACGGCGCGTGCGCCGATGACGTTGCGCGTCAACACCCTCCGCATGGCGCGCGAGCGGTATCAGGAGCGACTGGCCGCGCTCGGTCACGAGGCGAGCGCGCATCCGAGCGTGGCGAGCGCTTTGACCCTGAGCCGTCCGTTGCCCGTGGAGGCACTGCCCGGCTTCGCCGAGGGCGATGTCACCGTCCAGGATGCCGCAGCGCAGCTCGCTGCCCCGCTCCTTATGCCGCTGAGCGGACTGCGTGCCCTCGATGCTTGCGCGGCGCCGGGCGGCAAGACCGGGCACCTGGCCGAGCTGGGCCCGCCAGCGAAGCTGGTCGCTCTTGAGCAGGATGCCGATCGGGCAGAAGACCTCAGGGCCACATGTCAGCGACTTGCGATCGCGGCGGATATCCGGGTCGCCGATGCCAGCCGCCCCCGCGACTGGTGGGACGGGCGGGCCTTCGATCGCATCCTGCTCGATGCGCCCTGCAGCGGTACCGGCGTGATCCGGCGCCATCCGGATATTCGGCTGCTGCGCCGACCGAGCGATCTGGATGCACTCACCGTGCTGCAGGATCGGTTGCTGAGCGCATTGTGGTCCCTGCTGGCACCTGGCGGTATCCTGCTCTACGCAACCTGTTCCCTGTTGCGACGCGAGAACGCCGAGCGCATTGACCGTTTCCTCCAGCGTGAGCGGGACGCGGAGGTGATACCCATCGCGGCGGACTGGGGGCGGACCGAGGGCCCGGGACGGCAGATCCTGCCGGGAGAAGCCGACATGGACGGGTTCTTCTATGCTTGCCTGCGCCGGCACTGATGCGACCGCCTCCGGGCCGGAGCCACGTGTCGCCATGAAGGTGACCCAGATGTTCCGGCGCCGTTTCGCTCGCGTCACAGTGGGCCTGCTGCTGCTCGCTCTGACCGGGATCGCGGCGGCCGAACCCCCGGCCAGCGGTCGCTTCGACCTCCGCAGCGTGGAGACCCGGCTTGTCGATGATGTCTACCGTCTCGACGCGATCGCCCGGCTCGAACTCAGTCCCCGTGCACGTGACGCCCTGGAGGGCGGAATCGCCCTGGTCATCGCGCTCGAAGTGGAGATCTTGCGGGAGCGTGCCTGGTGGCTGGATGCCGAAGTCGCAACGGTCCGGCGCCGTCTGCGTCTGGAACGGCACGAACTCAGTCAGCAGTACATTGTTATCAACCTGAGCACGGGGGAGCGGCGCAGTTTTCACCGCCCGCGCACGGCGCTCGATTTCATTGGCCGGGGACTCGACTTCCCGATCATCGATGCCGTGGTGATCGACGACCCCGAACGCTACTACGGTCGCGCCCGCATGCGCCTCGAGCGTGAGGCGTTGCCGTGGGCCCTGCGCCCTGCGGCACTCGCCTTCGGCGACTGGCGTCTCCAGACCGGATGGGTGACATGGTCGTTCGATTGATGCAGCGCCTGGCCAACAGTGCCTGGCCGATGGTCGCGCTGTTCGTCCTGCTGTTGCTTTCACTGTATCTGCTCGCCGACTTCGCTGGCGATATCGAGCGCTTCGGTCGCTTCTACGTGCCGCTGCTGCTGCTCAATGCGGCCGGCCTGTTGTTCATCACCACACTGATCGGCATTAACACATGGCATCTGATCCGGCAGTTTCGCGCCCGTGCCGCCGGAGCGCGACTCACCGCCCGGCTCGTGCTCATGTTCGTGGTGCTCGCACTGGTGCCGGTGACCATCGTCTTCTACTTCTCCGTGCAGTTCATCCAGGCGGGCGTCGACTCTTGGCTCGACACCGAGGTCGAGCACGCGCTCGACGACGCGCTCAAGCTCTCGATGGAAGCGCTCGAGCTGCACGCCCAGGGGTTGGAGCAGACCACGGAGCAGGTGGCGCAGCGCCTCGACCCGGGCGAGGGGCGTGCCCGGATGAGCGTGCACCTTGCCGAGGCGAGCGCGGAGTTCGACGCGACGCGACTGGCGCTGTACAGCGAAAACAACTGGATGCTCGCGACGAGCGAGCATGCGGTACGAGGCCGCCTGCTGGATGACCGCCTGCCGCTGGATGTCGTCGAGCGGTTGCGGGCCGGCGAGTCCTACGCGGGTCTCGATCCAGAGCACGGCGAGCGCATGCATGTGCGTGTCGTCCTGCCGCTGGCGGCTGCCGATGAGGACAACGGCCTGCTGATGCTGGAGGCCCTGTATCCGGTCCCGGAGGCGATGGATACGCTGGCCGCCGAGATCCAGGACGCCGTGGGCGGATATCGCGAGCTGATGTTCCTCCGTGAGCCGCTGCAGACCAGCTATATTCTGACGCTCTCCCTGGTCCTGCTGTTGTCCGTGCTCACGGCTGTCTGGGCCGCCTTTTTCTCCGCCCGGCGGCTGATGCTGCCGATACACAGCCTCGCCGAGGGTACGCGCGCGGTGGCGGAGGGGGATTACGCTACGCAGCTGCCGGTCAGTAGGCGCGACGAACTCGGTTTCGTCGTGCGTTCGTTCAACGAGATGACACGGCGTCTGCGTCAGGCTCGCGACCAGGCCCGGGTCAGCCGGCTGCAAGTCGAGAGCCAGCGCGCCTATCTCGAGGCGGTGCTCGAGCGCATCTCCACGGGCGTGCTGACCATCGACGCCCACGGCACCCTGCACACGGCCAATGACGCCGCCTCGCGCATCCTCGGCATCGCCCTCGGCCCCCGGACCGGCCAGCGCCTGGCCGATGTGGCCCGCGAGCACCCGCCGCTGGGGCAGTTCCTCAATGTGATCCTGCCGCAGATCGAGCAGGGCGCCCAGGAGTGGCGCGAAGAGCTGGAACTGCCGGCCAGCGTCGAGCGCTCGCAGGAGCGCCAGATCGTCGTCTGCCGGGGCGCGCGCCTGCCGGATCGCCAGGATCTTGCCTTCGGTTGGGTCATCGTCTTCGATGACGTCACCGCCATGGTGCGGGCACAGCGCGAGGCGGCCTGGGCCGAGGTCGCGCGCCGGCTTGCCCACGAGATCAAGAACCCGCTTACGCCGATCCAGCTCTCTGCCGAACGCCTGCGCCACAAGCTGCTCGAGCAGCTGCCCGAGAGCGAGGCCGACATGCTGGATCGCTCGACCTGGACCATCATCCAGCAGGTCGATGCCCTCAAGGCAATGGTGCGCGCCTTCGCTGACCTGGCGGCTACCCCTGCGGCCGACTTTTCCGCGGTCGATCTCAACGCGCTTGTCACCGAGGTCGCCGACCTCTACGACGGCCATGCCGGTGGTTGTCGGGTGGATCTCGCGCTGGGTGAGGGGCTGCCCCCGGTATTGGCTGATCGCTCGCGTCTGCGCCAGGTCCTGCACAATCTGATCAAGAATGCCGTGGAAGCGCAGCGTGAACAGTCCGAGTGCGCGGTCGAGCTGGTGACAGGCGTTGCCACGGATCGGCGGGTGCGACTCGAGGTGCGCGACCGGGGGCCCGGCATCCCCCGTGAGCTTCTTGATCGGCTGTTCGAGCCCTACACCACCGGCAAGGCCCGGGGCAGCGGTCTCGGCCTGGCCATTGTGAAGAAGATCATCGAAGAGCACGGTGGCTTGGTCTGGGCCGCCAATCGGCAGGGCGGCGGGGCCTGTGTCACGCTCGAGCTGACGGTGACGCAAGAGTGGGAGAAGGGGTTGTGATCAGGGGGGCAGTGCAGTTATGCCGTGCCTTGCGCGGCGTGAAGGGTGGGGTGATGCCGAACAGTGGAGGGGCGCAGCGATGACGGGCAGCTCGATTCTGGTGGTGGACGACGAGCCCGATATCCGTGATCTGGTCCGCGAGATCCTCGAGGATGAGGGCTATATCGTCATGGTGGCCGCGGATGCAGACACGGCGCGGCAGAAGCAGCAGGAGAGCCGTCCCGATCTCGCGCTGCTCGATATCTGGATGCCGGGAACCGACGGTATCACCCTGCTGCAGGAGTGGCAGCAACAGCTGGACGAGCCCTTTCCGGTGATCATGATGTCGGGTCACGGCACCATCGAGACGGCGGTTGAGGCCACGCGTCTCGGCGCCTACGATTTCGTCGAGAAGCCGCTCTCGCTGACGAAACTCCTGCTGACGGTACGGGGTGCACTCGCGCAGGAGGCCCGTCCCCCAGGGGGGGCAACGCGTTCGGCGGGAGGTGAGCCGGAACTGGTCGGCAGCAGCCGTTCCATCGCCGAACTCCGCGAGACCATCCGACGCGTGGCGGCGAGTTCATCGCCGGTGCTCGTGCGTGGCGAGAGCGGCAGCGGTCGGCGCACCAGTGCGCGTCTGATCCACGCCGGCAGCGCCCGCGCGGCGCAGCGCGCTCTTGAACTCGACATCGGGGGCGTCGGGGTCGACCACGTCGACAGCGCCCTGTTCGGCCGTGATGGGTATTGGGAGCGGGCCGCCGGCGGGACCCTGATCATCCATGATGTGGCCGAACTCGATCTCTCGGTGCAGGCGCGGCTCGCACGCGACCTGCGTGCCTCGACCCCGGCGGACCAGCCGCGTTTGATCGGTGTCACCGGAGAGTCGCTCGAAACGCTGGTCGACAGGGGCAGCTTCCGCGGCGACCTGCTGCACCGCTTTGCGGTTGCCGTGGAGGTGCCCCCGCTGCTTGCGCACCCCGAAGACGTGCCCGATCTGATCGCGCACATCGTCGATCGCCTGGTCGAACACCACGGCCTGCCCTACCGCCATTTCCCGGTATCGGCCCAGAACCGGCTGCGCCACCATCTCTGGCCGGGCAACGTCGCGGAACTCGAGGCGGTGATTCAGAAGCTCCTGGTGCTCAGCGAAGCGCCCGAGGTCGATGTCGCTGAGGTCGATCGGGCGCTGGCGGCCAGCCAGCCGCCCGTGCCGCCGTCGACGACGATGCGACTCCCGCTCGAGCTGCCACTGCGCGAGGCGCGCGATGCCTTCGAGCGCGCCTATCTCGAGCACCAACTCCGGGCCGTGGGCGGTCGCATCGGCGAACTCGCCCAGCGAGTGGGCATGGAGCGCACCCACCTCTACCGCAAGCTCAAGAGTCTCGGCATCGACTATTCCCGGCGCCGCCAATAGCGTGGCAGTCCACGCGGCGACCCCGTGTAGCGGTGCCAGCGATCGCGGCGCGCAGCGCCGGGCTGCAGTGGTGGATGTAAGGGCCTACAATTGCCGCACGCGTTATCCCCGGCGGATCCCGATTCCAGCATGAAGATCATCATCCTCGGTGCCGGCCAGGTCGGCTCCTCGGTCGCACACAATCTGGCCGGGGAGGACAACGACATCACGGTCGTCGACATCAATGCGCGCGTGCTGCAGCAGCTGCAGGACAAGCTCGACATCTCCACGGTCGCCGGGGTCGCCTCGCACCCCGATGTCCTGCGCCGCGCGGGCGCGGACGACGCCGACATGGTGCTCGCCGTGACCAGCAGTGACGAAGTCAACATGATCGCCTGCCAGATCGCCTACACCCTGTTCCACACGCCCACCAAGATCGCGCGCCTGCGCCGTCAGGCCTATCTCAACGAACAGCGGCTGTTCGTCCAGGACGCCATCCCCGTCGATGTGCTGATCAGTCCCGAACTCATTGTCACCGATTATGTGCGTCGTCTCATCGAGCATCCGGGTGCGCTGCAGGTCCTCGACTTCGCCGGCGGGCGGGTACGGCTTGTCGGTGTCCGCGCCTTCCACGGCGGCCCGCTGGTCGGCCACGAGCTGCGAACCCTGAAGGAGCACATGCCGAAGGTCGACAATCGGGTCGCGGCGATCTATCGCCAGGGTGCGCCGATCATCCCAACCGGCAGCACCGTGATCGAGGCCGACGACGAGGTCTTTTTCGTCGCCGCACAGAAGGATATCCGGGCGGTGATGTCGGAGCTGCGCAAGCTCGACAAGCCGGTCAAGCGCATCATGCTCGCCGGTGGCGGCAACATCGGCAAGAACCTCGCGCAGCGCCTGGAGCAGCAGATCAATGTCAAGATCATTGAACGCGATCCGGAGCGCGCGCAGTGGCTCTGCGAGCACCTCGAGCATACGGTCGTGTTGCAGGGCGACGCGGCTGATCGCGAGTTGCTGCTCGAGGAGAATATCGAGGACATGGATGTCTTCTGCGCGCTGACCAATGCCGACGAGGCCAACATCCTCTCGGCGATGCTGGCCAAGCGCATGGGCGCGACCAAGGTGATGTCGCTGATCAATCGGCCCGCTTATGTCGATCTGGTGGAGTCGGGCGTCATCGACATTGCGATTTCGCCGCAGCAAGTCACGATTGGCTCCCTGCTCGCCCACGTCCGGCGTGGTGATGTGGTCGCGGTCCACTCGCTGCGCCGCGGTGCCGCCGAGGCGATCGAGGCCATCGCGCACGGGGATCGCAATACCTCCCGCGTCGTCGGCCGCCGCATCTGCGAGATCCCGCTGCCGAAGGGGGCGACGATCGGCGCCGTGGTGCGCGGTGACGAGGTCAAGATGGGACACGACGATCTGATCATCCACGCCGAGGATCACGTGATCCTGTTCCTCGTCGACAAGCGCCGCATCCCGGAGGTAGAGAGGCTCTTCCAGGTCGGTGTGACCTTCATCTGAGCCGGCAGCCACCATGCACCTCAGCGTTGTCCAGAAAGTCCTCGGTCTGCTGCTGATGCTGTTCAGCATCACCATGCTGCCGCCCGTGGGGGTAGCCTGGTGGTATGGCGACGGTACGGACCAGGCTTTCCTCGCCGCCGCGGCGATCCTGCTCCTGCTCGGATTCGCCGTCTGGCTGCCCGCGTGTCGCTCGCGCCAGGGCCTGCGCCTGCGCGAGGGTTTTCTCGTCGTCGCCCTGTTCTGGTCCGTGCTCGGCCTCGCCGGCGGCCTGCCGCTCTATCTCGCCGAGCATCCCGATATCTCGGTGACTGACGCCGCATTCGAGTCGGTATCCGGCCTGACCACGACGGGCTCGACGGTCCTGGTCGGCATCGGCGACCTGCCGGAGTCGATTCGATTTTACCGTCAGCAGCTACAGTGGATGGGCGGCATGGGGATCATCGTGCTCGCCGTGGCCATTCTGCCCATGCTCGGCATCGGCGGCATGCAGCTCTATCGCGCCGAGTTCCCCGGACCCGTCAAGGACAGCAAGCTCACCCCGCGCATTGCCGAGACGGCCAAGGCGCTGTGGAACATCTACCTGGGGCTGACCGTCCTGTGTGCCGTGGCCTACTGGTCGGCGGGCATGACGCCGTTCGACGCGATCGGCCACAGCTTCTCGACGGTGGCGATCGGCGGTTACTCGACCTACGACGCCAGCATCGGCCACTTCGACAGCGCGGCGATCGAGCTCATCGCCATTGTCTTCATGGTCCTCGGTGGCGCCAACTTCGCCCTGCACTTCGCCGCCCTGCGCCGCCGCAGCCTCTACCCCTACGCGATCGATGCCGAGTTCCGCACCTTCGTCGGCTTCCTCGGCGGCATTGCGGCGATCACCGTCGGCTATCTCCTGCTGCAGGGCACCTATGGCAGCGACTGGTGGCGGGCGGTCCATGAAGGGCTGTTCCAGGCGGTGTCGATCGCCACGACGACCGGCTACGCCACGGCCAATTTCCATCTCTGGCCCGCTTTCCTGCCCGTGCTGCTCATCTTCGCCAGCTTCGTCGGCGGCTGCGCGGGCTCCACCGGTGGCGGGCTCAAGGTCATCCGGGTGCTGCTGCTGGCGAAGCAGGGTGCGCGTGAACTGGTCCGCCTGGTGCACCCGAATGCCCGCGTCGCCGTGAAGATTGGCGGCAAGGCCCTGGACGACCGCATCATCCAGGGTGTGTGGGGCTTTTTTGCCGCCTATGTCCTCTGCTTTGCCCTCGGCATGCTCGTGGTCATGGCCACGGGCCTCGACCAGGTCACTGCCTTCTCGGCGATGGCCGCGACCATCAATAACCTCGGGCCCGGGCTCGGCGATGTCGCCCCCCACTTCCGTGATATCCCCGACACGGCGAAGTGGGTCCTCGCTTTTGCCATGGTGCTCGGGCGCCTGGAGATCTTCACCGTGCTGGTCCTTCTCACCCCGGCGTTCTGGCGCCGGTGAGCGCGGAGACTGCTCGCGCGGACCCCATCGCCGGCGTCGGCCTGGCCGTCGCCAGCTTCGGGCTGTGGGGGCTGCTGCCGGTCTATTTCAAGGCCGTCGAGATGCTGCCGGCGACCGAGGTCCTGGCCCATCGCGTGGTCTGGTCTCTGTTGTGGACCGGGCTGCTGCTGACCGTCGTGGTGCAGTGGAGCGCGGTGCGCGCCGCTTTTGCCGAGCGGCGCATGGTGGCGACCCTCGCGGGCTCGGCGCTACTGATCGGGATCAACTGGTTGATCTTCATCTGGGCCGTCGCCCACGATCGCGTGCTCGAGGCGAGCCTCGGCTATTTCATCACGCCGCTGTTCAATGTCCTGACGGGCCGCATCTTTCTCGGTGAGGCGCTCGGCCGCACCCGCGCCCTCGCGGTTGCGCTGGCCGCGGTCGGCGTCGGCTGGATGCTCTGGCAGGTCGGTGTCGTGCCGTGGGTTGGGCTCAGTCTCGGCGCACTGTTCGCTACCTACGGCCTCGTGCGTAAAATGGCGCCCGTGGCGGCCGCGCCCGGCCTGTTCGTCGAGACCGCGCTGCTCACGCCATTCGCTGCGGTCTATCTCGGTTGGCTCGCCTGGCAGGGCAGCGGTGCCTTTGGAACCGTCGGGCCGGCGTTCGACGGCCTGCTGGTTGCGGCGGGCTTGGTGACCGCGCTGCCGCTGATCCTGTTCGCCGGGGCAGCACGGCGTCTGCGCCTGACCACGGTCGGTCTGCTGTTCTACATGACCCCGACGATGCAGATGCTGTTGGCCGTGCTCGCCTTTGGCGAGCCCTTCACGGTCGACCATGCGGTCACATTCGCTTGCATCTGGCTGGCGCTGGCGCTTTACTCCGGGCGCAGCCTTTATCAGTACCGGGTCGATCGTGCCCGATTGGAGACACCGCATTGAGCCGTATCCGGCACTTCGAGGCGATGCTCGAGCGGGGGCAGGATGGCGCGCTGTTGCGCTTTTCCCTGGGCAACGAGTACCTCGCAGCGGGCGAGCCGGCGCGCGCGGTCGAGCATCTCGCCTGCGCCGTGGAGCACGACCCCGGCTATTCCGCTGCCTGGAAGGCGCTGGGGCGTGCCCATGAGCGTTGTGGTGATACCGCGGCCGCGATGGCGGCGTGGGATCAGGGTATCGAGGCCGCACAGGCGCGGGGCGACAAGCAGGCGGCCAAAGAGATGCAGGTCTTTCGCAAGCGCTTGCAGAAGGCGGGGGGATGACGCAGGCAAGGCACGTTCGACACAGCCGCAGCGCGGTCCCCGCATTCCATCGCGGGCTTCTGGCGCCGCGCCACTGGGGTGCCTGGTGTGCCATCGGTCTGATGAGCCTGCTGGTGCTGCTGCCGCAGCGCCTGCGCGACGGCATTGGCGCGGGCCTCGGCGAACTCAACTACCGCTTCGCCGAGCGCCGGCGCGCCATCGCCCGGATCAACATCGGGCTGTGCTTCCCGCATGAGGCCGCCGCCCAGCGCGAGGAGTTGGTCCGGGGCCACTTCCACGCCTTTGGCCGGACGCTGGTCGATATGCCCCGGCTGTGGTGGGACTGGCGCGCCCGCTTTGGTCGGCGCGAATGCCGTTTCACCGGCCTGGACATCGTGCAGCGCCACGTCGCCGCCGGGCGCTCGGTCATCCTCCTTAATCCACACACGGTGGCGGTCGATTTCGGGGGGGCGGCGCTCACCCAGCACTTCTCGATGTCGACGATGTTCAAGCCGCTCGGCCATCCGGTCGCCGACTGGCTTGTCGCGCGGACCCGTGCGCGCTATGGCGCCCTGTTCGCGCGCGAGGACGGGCTGCGCCCCGTACTTCGGGCCCTGCGCCGTGGGAGCGTGTTCTACTACATGCCCGACGAGGACCTCGGCGAGCGCGATAGCGTCTTTGCCCCCTTCTTCGGTCGCCAAAAGGCGACACTGTCGACGCTATCGCGGTTGGCACGCGGTGACCACGTGGTCGTCGTCCCCATGATCGCCTTCTATGATCCGGCTGCGCGGCGCTACGACATCAAGCTGTTGCCGGCGCTGGAAGATTTCCCCAGCGGGGATGCGCAGGCCGATGCCGCGGCCATGAATCGCGCCCTCGAGCGCGCGATTCGGCGGCGCCCGGAGGCCTACTTCTGGACCTTCCGCCTGTTCCGCACGACACCGTTTGGCGAGGTCTCGCCCTACAAGGGGCTCAAACGCCGTTCCGGCAGGGGATAGTGGGGTGCTGTCCCGTCTCCTGCAATGGTCCATCGGTGCCGTCGGGCGCCTGCCGTTGCCCGCGGCACAGGTGCTCGGTGCCGGTCTCGGTAGCGTGATCTGGCTGCTGCCAAACCGCGCACGCCGCACCGCCAGTGCCAACATTGCGCGTTGTTTTCCCGCGCTGACGCCAGCGGCGCACCGCCGCCTGTTGCGCCAGAGTCTGCAGCACCTCGGGCGCACGGTGACCGATAGCGCCTGGGTGTGGACGCGCCCACCAGCGGCGCTCGAGTCGGTCGTGCGCGAGGTGCGGGGCTACGACGCGGTCGAAGCGGCGCAGACCGCTGGCCGGGGGGTCATCTTCGTCAGCCCCCACATCGGCTGCTGGGAGTTGGTTGGGACGTGGCTCGCCCGCCGGACGCCGTTGACGGCGCTGTACCGACCGCCCCGGCTGCGGGCGCTGGAGCCGATCATGATCGCGGGCCGCGAGCGCACCGGCGCACGTCTGGTGCCGACCGATGCACGCGGTGTGCGCACGCTGGCGCGGGCGCTGAAGGCGGGCGAGGCGATCGGCATCCTGCCGGACCAGGCGCCGCCGCCCGGTCGGGGCGTGATCGCGCCCTTCTTCGGGGAGCCCGCCCGAACCATGATGCTGCTGTCGCGGCTTGCCCGCCAGCGCGAGGTAAGCGTGATCTTCTGCGTCATGGAGCGTCTGCCACGGGGCGCCGGCTTTCGCCTGCATCTGTTGCCGGCGATCGAGGAGGTCGGCGCCGCGGATGACATTGCCGCCGCGACGGCGGTGAATCGGGAGGTGGAGCGCTGTATCGCGCTGCGTCCGGAGCAGTATATGTGGAGCTACCGCCGCTTTCGGCGAGTGGGGAGCCGTCGTGGTGGGCAAAAAGAAGCCCGGCCCCGCTAGGGCCGGGCCCACCGCTCCCTGGCGTAGGGTGATGAAGATCTGGACGTTCCTGGTCCGGGGCGTCCCTGCCCCGTCGATCCTCCTGATCGCGTTCCAAGGGCGACATCCCGGTCACCTTGCGCCCCCTCCCCCGAGGGTTGATCCACCGGGTGGCCCTGCCTGGCGCCCGGCCGCTTCCCGCGATTGTCTGCTTCCGTGGTCCCTCCCTAGAACGTGACCACGATGACATCGCACGACCGGTGGGGTCATTCGGGTGAGGTGGACAATCGGGTGTCCGTGATGCGGACACCGTTTGTCAGTCGCGACCGACAGATGTCGGTCCTCACTGACAACAGATTGCACCAATGGAGTGCATCACGGAGGCTGGCCGTCTGACTCTTGCGCCCATGTCCGTGCTGGCCGAGGATGCGGAAGGCTGTAACGGCGCACCGCCCCATGTTCAGGGACGCCCGGAACGGGAGCAACTGGGAGAATCCATGCGCGAGCTTTATCCACCGCTCGAGCCCTTCGTTCAGCACTCGATCGAGGTCGGCGATGGGCATGTGCTGCACGCCAGTGAATACGGTCGCCCCGACGGCCTGCCCGTGGTGGTCCTCCACGGTGGCCCCGGTGCGGGCAGTGCTGCCTGGCATGCGCGGGTGTTCGACCCCGACGTCTATCGTGTGGTGCTGTTCGATCAGCGCGGCTGTGGCCGCTCCACGCCCCATGCCTCGCTCGCGGCCAATACGACGGAACACCTGCTGGCCGATATCGAGCAGATACGCGTACACCTGGGTGTCGATTGCTGGTGCCTCTTCGGCGGATCCTGGGGCGCCACGCTCGCGGTGCTCTACGCCGCGCGCCACCCCGAGCGTGTGCGTGGGCTGTTTCTGCGCGGTGTCTTTCTCGCCCGTGCGCGCGACATTGCATGGTTCTATGGCGACGGCGCCAGGCGATTCCTGCCCGATGCCTGGGAGGCCTTCGTCGCCGTGCTCCCGCCCGCCGATCGGGACCAGCCGCTCGTGGGATACCACCGCCGGCTCTTCGGTACGGACGACATTGCCCGCATGGCCGCCGCGCGCGCCTGGAGCGGCTGGGAGGTGCGCGCGCTGCGCTGCGGGATCAGCTCCGAGGGGGCGGCGACTCCGAGTGCCTACCCCGGGGCCGTGCTCGCCCTCGCGCGCATCCAGGCGGAGTATCTGCTCAATGCCTGTTGGCTGGCGGAGGGCGAGGTCCTGGCGGCGGCAGAGAATCTAGCCGGGCTGCCCGGCACCATCGTGCATGGGCGCTACGATCTCGTCTGCCCCGTCGAACAGGCGCACGCGCTCGCCCGCGCTTGGCCGGACGCGACGCTGGAGGTGGTCGAGGGGGCCGGCCATGGCGGCGCGGAGCCGGGGGTGATCGATGCCCTGGTGCGAACGACGGATCGGTTCGCGGCTCAGCAGGGGCAGCGGCGGTGATCGGGCTGCTCCAGCGGGTCAGCGAGGCGGGGGTGTCCGTCGACGGCATCGAGGTGGCTGCAATCGGACGCGGCCTGCTCGTGCTCGTAGGGGTCGAAGCGGGGGACGGGGCCCCGCAGGCGGAACGGCTCGCCGAGCGCATCCTTGGGTACCGGGTCTTCCCGGATGCGAATGGGCGCATGAACGCGAGCGTGACGGCCATCGGCGGGGAAGTCCTGCTGGTGCCACAGTTCACCCTCGCTGCCGATACCCGCAAGGGGACGCGGGCGAGCTTCACGCCCGCGGCGGCGCCCACGACGGGCGAGCAACGTTTTGGCGAGCTGGTGACCGCCGCACAGGGAGTGGGCGTGCGAGTCGCGACCGGCCGTTTCGGCGCTGACATGCAGATCCGCCTGGTCAACGACGGCCCGGTCACCTTCCACCTGCGCGTGCCGCCGCCGGCCTGATATGATCGCGCTTTCGTCGGTGAGGATCCCGCAATGAGCGCCCGCAAGGCCGAGATTACGCGCGAGACCCTGGAGACCCGCATCCGCCTGAGCGTCGATCTGGACGGCGCGGGCGTGGCATCGCTCGCCAGTGGCATCGGCTTTTTCGATCACATGCTCGCGCAGGTGGCGCGCCATGGCCTCATCGATCTTGCTGGGGAAATCGCCGGGGACCTCGATGTCGACGGTCACCACACCGTCGAGGACACGGGGATCGTGCTGGGTCAGGCTATCGATGAGGCCCTCGGCGAGCGCCGCGGTATACAGCGTTACGGCCACGCCTATGTCCCGCTCGACGAGGCGCTCTCACGCGTGGTGATCGATTTCTCGGGGCGACCGGGGCTCTTTCTCCACGCCCATTTCCCGCGACCGCACGTCGGCGCGTTCGATACCGAACTGGTCGGCGAGTTCTTCCGCGGCTTCGCTAACCACGCGCGCTGTACGCTCCATCTCGATGTCCTGCGTGGCGACAATGCCCACCACGTGATCGAGACCCTGTTCAAGGCCTTCGGTCGGGCACTGCGTTTGGCGGTAGAGGCTGATCCGCGAGCCCCCGCGCGTACGCCCTCGACCAAGGGCTCGCTCTGAGCGGGGCGGCATGGGCACGATCGCCGTTATCGACTACGGCATGGGCAACCTGCGCTCGGTGGCCCGTGCGCTTGAGCACGTCGTGCCCGGTGGGGTCCGCGTGCGGGTGACAGCGCAAGCGGCCGACGTCCTGGCGGCCGATCGCATCGTTTTCCCCGGGCAAGGGGCCGCACGCGATTGCATGCGGGCGCTCGATGCCCAGGGATTGCGCGACCCCCTGCTGAAGGTGGCACAGGATCGCCCGTTTCTGGGTATGTGCATGGGGCTGCAGGTCCTGCTCGACCACAGCGACGAGGGGGCGACCCCCTGCCTCGGTCTCATCGCCGGTCGCGTCCACCGCTTCGTCTCGGGAGAGCGGGCGGCAGACGGCGGACGCTGCAAGATCCCCCACATGGGCTGGAACGAGGTGTGGCAGGCGCAGTCCCATCCCCTGTGGGATGGCATTGTTGACGGTACGCGCTTTTACTTCGTACACAGCTACTATGCCGAGCCGGATGAGCCGGAGAGGGCGGCAGGTATAACCGAACACGGCCGGCAGTTTTGCAGCGCGCTCGCCTGGGCGAACCTGTTTGCCTGCCAGTTCCACCCCGAGAAGAGTTCGGCGGCGGGGCTGCGCCTGCTGGCCAATTTCGTGTCGTGGGACCCCTGAGGAGGGAGGTCAGCCCATCATGCTGATGATTCCAGCCATCGATCTGAAGGAAGGCCGGTGCGTGCGCCTGCGCCAGGGGCGGATGGACGACGACACCGTCTTCTCCGCCGACCCTGTAGCGGTTGCCGGTCGCTGGTACGACGCCGGCGCGCGCCGCCTCCATCTTGTCGATCTCGACGGCGCCTTCGCAGGCGTTCCGCGACATGCGGAGGTGATCGCCGCGATCCACGACGCCTATCCCGAGCTGCCGCTCCAGGTCGGTGGCGGCATCCGCGATCTGGCGACGCTGGAGGCCTACCTGGATGCCGGCGTGAGCTGGGGCATCATCGGCACTCAGGCCGTGCGCGAGCCCGCGCTGGTCGCGACGGCCTGTGAGCAATTCCCCGGACAAATCATTGTCGGCCTCGATGCGCGCGCCGGGCGCGTGGCGGTCGAGGGCTGGGCCGAATCCTCCGATCTGGATGCCGTGGACTTCGCCCGGCGCTTCGCCCGTTCCGGCGTGGCCGCCATCATCTATACCGACATCGGCCGTGACGGCATGCTGCAGGGCGTGAACGTCGAGGCAACGGTGCGGATCGCGCGCGCGGCGGGTGTCCCCGTAATCGCCTCGGGCGGGATGAAGAGTCTCGATGACGTTCGTCGCCTGGCAGAAGCCGCCGAGCCTGGCATCGTTGGCGCGATCATCGGTCGCGCCCTCTACGAGGGCGCGATCGAACTCGCCGAGGCGCAGCAGCTCGCCGACAACTACGCCCTGCAGTTCCGCCACTCGGGAGGGTGGTGAGCCGTGACCGTCGCTCGGCGCATCATCCCGTGCATGGATATCGATGCGGGGCGCATCGTCAAGGGCGTGCGCTTCGAGTCGATCCGCGATGCGGGCGACCCGGTCGAGGCCGCCCGCCGCTACGATGAGGCCGGCGCTGATGAGCTGACCTTCCTCGACATTACGGCCTCCGCCGACGAGCGCGAGACGCTGGTTCATGTGGTCGAACGCGTGGCCGATCAGGTCTTTATCCCGCTGACCGTCGGCGGCGGCATCCGCAACGTTGATGACGTGCGGCGCATGCTCAACGCGGGTGCGGACAAGGTCTCGATCAACACCGCGGCCGTGCGCGACCCCGATGTCGTCGCCCGCGCCGCGGACTGGGTCGGCTCGCAGGCCATCGTCGTCGCCATCGATGCCAAACAGGTCGAGGCCGATCCCCCGCGCTGGGAGATCTTCACCCATGGCGGGCGCCGCCCGAGCGGCCTCGATGCAATTGCGTGGGCGCAGCGCATGGCCACTGCCGGTGCCGGTGAGCTGCTGGTGACGAGCATGGATCGCGACGGTACCCGCAGCGGCTTCGATGTCGCACTCACGCGGGCGATCAGCGATGCGGTCGACGTCCCCATCGTCGCCTCTGGTGGTGTCGGTACGCTGGCGCATCTGTGTGCGGGCGTCACCGAAGGTGGCGCCGATGCGGTGCTCGCGGCCAGTATCTTCCATTTCGGCGAATACACGATCGCCGAGGCAAAATCCGCGATGGCGGCTCAGGGCATCGTGGTCCGTCTCTGAATCGAGGTGCGCCCCTTGGTGGGCGCCCGCTTGTGCTACGATGACTGTCTAATGATCGGATCAGCTACGGACACCGCCTGTCGTGAGTGAGAAGACGCTTGAACTGCTCGCTGACGCCCTGGCCGAACGGGTGCAGGCCGACCCCAGTGTTTCCTATACGGCGGCACTGCTTGCCGGGGCGCCCGACAGTATCCTGCGCAAGATTGCCGAGGAAGCGGGCGAGACGATCATCGCCGGCAAGGGCGGTAGCGATGCCGAGGTCGTGCATGAGATCGCCGATCTCTGGTATCACACCCTGGTGCTACTCGTCGCGCGCGGGCTTTCGCCCGCCGATGTGCTCGCCGAGCTCGACCGGCGCAGCGGCACGTCTGGGCACGCCGAAAAGGCCGCCCGTGGCTGACCGAATCTTTCGATCCACCCTGCAGGGGGTAGCGTAGAATGGGCATCAGTATCTGGCAGCTCCTGATCATCCTTGCGATCGTCATCGTGCTCTTCGGGGCGAAGCGCCTGCGTACACTCGGAACGGATCTCGGTACTGCGGTCAGCGGCTTCCGTGATGCGGTGCGCGAAGGCGAAAGCGAATCCGAATCCGGCAGTAAGGAGGACGATCGCGAACAGCGGGTAGGCGGACACCTGGGCAGCAACGAGGGTGCCGACGAGGATTTCGCCGACAACAGTGACTCGACGCGCGAAGGCACGGACGCGCGCTCCCGCGACTAGTCCCGTACGCGCTCGCCTCTGGGTTCGCGCACCTATCCTCGGATCCGGTTCATGTTCAGCTTCGGCTTCTGGGAAATCCTGGTCATCGGCACGATCGCGCTGTTGGTCGTGGGCCCCGATCGGCTACCCGGACTCGCGACCTTCGTGGGCCAGTGGGTCGGTCGGGTACGCGGCATGGTCCGGCACATGAAGCGCGAGATCCAGCAGGAGCTGGAGGCCGAGCATCTCAAGAACATGCTCGCCGAGCAGAACCAGGAGATCAGCGAACTGCGCCGTGAGGTCGACAGCGTGCGTCAGGGGGCCGAAAAGCAGGCGCGGGAGGCGGGCGAGGAGATCAAGGAGGTCGATCGGGCCGCCGAGCGCCAGGCTCGCCGGGCAAAGCAGCGGCAGAACCTGCGTAATCCCCGCCGTGTGTCCAGCTCCGATGCGGGCGCCAAGCCCGAGAGCCTGGGGCGTGCGGAGCACGCTGCGACGCAGGAGGCCGATGAGGCGGCGGAGGCGACCGCCGATGCGGATCGTTCGGGGGGCAGCGATGACGCGCAGGGGGCGAACCGTGTCGCCGACGAAGAGCGCGAGGATCGGGGGCGTGCGTCCACAGTGGACGGCGAGGACCAGGGCGACGATGATTCACGGCGATGAGTAATCGCGACGACGAGCAGCACGACGCCGCGGGCGCGGACGAACCGGCCGACGCGGGTCGACAGGAGGAGACGGGGCCGCAGGAGGACGCCTCCAGCGGCGGCTTTCTGTCCCATCTGGTGGAGCTGCGCAACCGCGTGCTGCGCATGGTCCTGTGCGTGCTGGTCTTCTTCGCCGCGCTCTTCCCCTTCCGCGACACGCTCTACAGCTGGCTGGCCGGGCCGCTGATGGCGCATCTGCCCGAAGGCAGCAGCATGATCGCCATCGACGTGGCCTCCCCCTTCCTCATCCCGGTCAAGCTGGCTTTGATGCTGGCGATCTTCCTCTCCGCGCCCTATATCCTGTACCAGGTTTGGGCCTTTGTCGCACCGGGGCTGTACACCCACGAGCGCCGCCTCGTGCGCCCATTGCTTGCCGCCAGTGTGCTGCTGTTCTACACGGGCATGGCCTTCGCCTATTTCGTGGTTTTCCCGCTCGTCTTCGGCTTCTTCACCGCCGTCGCCCCAGTCGGTGTCGAGGTCATGACCGATATCTCGCGCTACCTGGGCTTCGTCCTGCTGCTCTTTTTCGCCTTCGGCATTGCCTTCCAGGTGCCCGTCGCAACCATCTTGCTGGTCATGATGGGCACGACCACGCCGGAAGCGATGGCGAGCAAGCGGCCCTACTTCATCGTCGGGGCCTTTATCGTCGGCATGGTACTCACCCCGCCCGACGCGATCTCGCAGACGTTGCTCGCGCTGCCCATGTGGCTGCTGTTCGAGATCGGGCTCTGGCTCGCGCGCATCATGCAGCGACGGCAGGCGGAAGCGGGTCTTGGGGAGGAGACGCCACCGGATCGCTAATGCCGCTGCCGGCGCGGGCGCTGGTGGGTAGCACGTCGGCTCGACGCGGTAACGATGGTGGACTGGACAATGGTCAGGGGTTTCACAGGCACCTGGCCCGAGTGCCAACCGACTGAAGGAGAAGGACACGATGCCGACCCTCGTGCTGTTGCGCCATGGCGAGAGCGAGTGGAACCGTACCAACCGTTTCACGGGCTGGACCGATGTGGATCTGACCGAGAAGGGCCGCAACGAGGCCGCTCAGGCTGCCGTGGCGCTCCGCGAGGCCGGGCTCGATTTCGACTACTGCTATACCTCGGTGCTCAAACGTGCGATCCGCACGCTATGGATCACGCTCGATGGGCTCGACCGGATGTGGTTGCCCGTCACGCGCCACTGGCGACTGAACGAACGCCATTACGGTGCGCTGCAGGGATTGAACAAGGCCGAGACGGCAGAGCAGTACGGCGACGAGCAGGTCCATGTCTGGCGCCGCAGCTATAATGTCCGCCCGCCGGCCCTTGAGCCGGATGACGAGCGCCATCCAGGCCATGATCGGCGTTACGAACATCTCGCGCGCGAGGAGCTGCCGCTGACCGAATGCCTGGCCGACACCGTCGATCGCTTCCTGCCCTACTGGCACGAGGAGATCGCGCCGCGCGTGGCGGCGGGTGAGCGGGTCCTCGTCGTCGCGCACGGCAATTCACTGCGCGCCCTAGTCAAGCACCTCGATGGTCTCGATGACGACGCGATCATGGGCGTCAATATCCCCACCGGTCTGCCCCTGGTCTACGAACTCGATGGCGCGCTGCGCCCGACCGACTGGCGCTATCTCGGTGATCCCGAGGCCGTCGCCGCGGCGATGGCGGCCGTGGCCAATCAGGGGCGTTCCGGCGGGCGTTGATCGGGCTCGCTCTCGGGCATTTCCGCGCTGGCCGCAAAGAGCGAGCTGCCCTTGTAGAGGTCGTGGGTATGGCGTAGCAGCACCATCAGCACCGCGGCGATGGGCAGTGCGAGCAAGATGCCGACAAACCCGAAGAGCTGGCCGCCCGCGAGCACGCTGAAGATCACGGCGACCGGGTGGAGGCCGATGCGGTCGCCTACCAACCACGGCTGTAGCACCATGGTCTCGAGGGCGTTGCCGATGCCGAAGACCAGCAGGATGAGCAGCAGCGGTAGCCACTCGCCGAACTGGAACAAGCCCGCGATCAGGCCGATGGCGATGCCGACGATCGTGCCCAGGTAGGGGACGATGCTCAACGCCCCCGCGATCAGTCCAATCAGCAGCGCCAGCTCCAGGCCGACGATCCAGAGGCCCACGGCGTAGATCGTGCCCAGTGCCAGCATCACCAGCAGCTGGCCGCGCAAGAAGGCGCCGAGGACCTCGTCGCACTCACGGGCGAGGGCCACGGCGGTGGGCTCGACGCGCCTCGGTAGGAGTTCGCGCACGCCGGCGAGGAGGCGGCGCCAGTCGCGCATCAGGTAGAACGCCACCACGGGCGTAAGCACGAGGTTGAGCAGGAAGGCAGCGAATGCGATGCCGGAGCGGGTGACATGCTCGGCCACAGTGCGTGCGACATCCCCGGTCTCCTGCCAGTGAGCGGCGATCAGTTCGCCGACACTGGCGAGGTCGAACATGCCCTCGAGTTCGAGGCCGAAACGCTCCTCGACCCAGGGCACGATCGCCGCCTGGAGCCATTCCAGCAACTGGGGAAGCACGCGCTGCAGGTAATCGATCTGGCTCGCGATCAGCGGGATCAGCAGCAGCACCAGGCCGACGACGAGCAGCACGATGACGGCGAATACGGCCGCGACACCGGCGGCCCGGGGCAGGTTGAGGCGTTCGAGCCGGTCGACGAAGGGGCTTCCCAAGTAGGCCAACAGCGCGCCGGCGAGGAAGGGAGCGAGCACCGACTGCAGCAGGTAGACCAGTAGTGCGGTTCCGGCGATGCCGGCAAGGATCATCCAGCGCTGTGAAGTGCTCATCGGCGATGACCCCTGGTGGGTGCGGTTGGAAGTTGCCGCGGCACGCCTGCGCACAGCCGCGGTCGGAATGATACGCTACGTGCGTCGCGCAACCGCAGGCTACCGGAACATCCGTGATGAAGCGATTCGGCATCCGCAAGACGCTGGCCCCCGACCACCCCCGCCGCCAGTCCCATCTGCTCGGGCCCGACTGGGAGGCCTTCGAGTGGTACGAGAGCAAGGCGGAACGAGAACGTGCCTACGCGGCCATGCTGCACGAGCATAGCTACTCCCGCCGGGGTGATGTGCCGCGCCTGGAGCTGGAACGCGTTGAGCGCTGAGCCGTCGAGCTGGATCGTTGCCGCGGTGGGACTCAGCGGCGCGCTCGCGGTCCTCCTCGGCGCCTTCGGCGCGCACGGGCTGGCCGAGCGCCTGACCCCGGATCAAGAGGCGATCTGGGCGACGGCGAATCAGTATCACTTCGTCCATACCCTGGCGCTTGCGCTGGGGGCCGCCCTGCTGCGCGGCGATGCCAACCGGCGGCTGCTGCAGGGGCTCTGCGCAGCCTGGGTCGCCGGTATCGTGCTCTTCAGCGGGACACTCTACCTCCTCGCCGTGACCGGTATCGGTTGGCTCGGCGCGATCACCCCTGTTGGCGGCGTGCTCTTCGTCGCCGGCTGGCTCGCCTTGATGGTAGCCGGTTTGCGCTCGCGCCCGTCGATCTGAGCATGCTGTCGATTTTTCGACAGGGCTGAACCGGCCGCGACAATCCTTGGACAGGCCGACCTCACGACGGCTCCGGATGCCGCGCTCAGGCGGATAGGGGGTTGCGCGCGTGTAATCACGCGCGCGGTACCGTGCGGTCTATTGCTAGCCCCGGCGTCTCCGTTCACCCGCTTTGGCATGGACCTTGCTGATCCCCATGGTGTGGGGTCCGAAACGGTCCCGCTCCCCGTTGATGGGGAAGGTTTGCGGCAAGGGGGCGACATGCGAGCAGTGCGCGGATTTACGCTGATCGAACTGATGGTGGTGGTGGCGATTATCGGCCTCCTCGCTTCCCTCGCCATACCGGCCTACATCGACCATGTCCGCCGGGCGCAGGCCTCTGAGGCCTTTCCCGCATCCGCCGACATGCGCTCCGGCGTGGTCATGTACTACAGCCAGCATGGTCAGCTCCCCGATGGGGGCGACGCCGACAACGCCTACGTCGAGGAGCTGGACAATGTCGGCCGGTACGTCGACACGGTGGAATGGGGGGGAGACCAGCAGATCGTCGTGACCTATGTAGATGAGCCCTTCGAGGGCACGCAGATCGTGCTCGAGCCCGTGGTGGACGGTGGCGGCATCGTCGGCTGGCGCTGCGAGACCAACGGCACCTTTGCTTCGCGCCACCTGCCGAACTCGTGCGACTAAACGATCACCGGCCACTGCGCTCCCGCATCAGCGCCGGCCCATGTTGCGCTACCCCTCAGGTGCCGTAGTAGTCGCGATACCACTCGACAAACCGCTCGATGCCGGTGGCCAGCGGTGTCGCCGGGGCGAAACCGACGTCGCGCTGCAGATCGTCAACATCGGCGAAGGTCGCGGGCACGTCTCCGGGTTGTAGCGGCAGGAGGCGGCGTTCGGCCTCGCGTCCCAGCGCCCGCTCGAGTGTCGTGATCAGTGTGTCGAGTTCCACCGGCGTATGGTTGCCGATATTGTAGAGCCGATAGGGGGCGTAGCTTGTGCCAGGATCCGGTGTGTCGCCGCGCCAGTCCGCATCGCCATCGGGGATGCGATCGGCGGTGCGGATCACGCCCTCGACGATATCGTCGATATAGGTGAAGTCCCGGCGCATCTGGCCGTGGTTGTAGACATCGATGGGCTTGCCAGCCAGGATCGCGCGGGTGAACAGGAACACCGCCATGTCGGGCCGGCCCCAGGGCCCGTATACCGTGAAGAAGCGTAGGCCGGTCATCGGGATGCCGTAGATGTGGGCGTAGCTGTGCCCCATGAGTTCGTTGGCCTTCTTCGTCGCGGCATAGAGCGAGACCGGGTGGTCGACGTTGTGGTGGACCGAGAAAGGCATCTGGGTATTGGCGCCGTAGACGGAGCTCGACGAGGCGAACACGAGGTGCTCGACGCCGTGGTGGCGACAGCCCTCGAGGATGTTGAGAAACCCGGTCAGGTTGCTGTCGACATAGGCGTGCGGGTTGATCAGGCTGTAGCGTACCCCGGCTTGTGCGGCCAGGTGGATCACGCGGGGGAAATCGTGCTGCTCGAATAGCTTGGCCACGGCCGCGCCGTCCTGTAGCCGGATGCGGGCCTCGGTAAACCCGGACTGGTCGCGCAGGCGCGCAAGGCGATCTTCCTTGAGCTGGGGGTCGTAGTAGTCGTTGACGTCGTCGAGGCCAACGACGGTGTCGCCGCGGGCGAGCAGGCGCTCCGCGACGAAGCTGCCGATGAAACCGGCCGTTCCCGTGACCAGGTAGTGCATGCGATCGCCGCTCCGTTATCGTTGACAGACCAGTGTACCGCTGTCCTTGGAGGGGCGCGACGAGTTTCCGGTGCTGTGGTCCAGCGCTATTGGCGTAACGCCGGTCGAGATGGAGGACACCATGTCCGCACTGAATGTCCTGATCTACCCACTGCCGGTCGCGCTCGTGCTCTTGCTGCTCGGCTTCGTGTTGCGAGCGCGCGCCCCACGCGTCGGCCTTGTGCTGATCACCGTCGCGGTCGCCGGTCTTTGGCTGCTCGCCACTGAGCCGGTCTCGCACCATTTGCGTGCCCAGCTGGAGGGGCAGCACGCGCCGCTCGCCCCGACGGAGGCACCGAGCGCCGATGCGATCGTGATCCTCGGCGGTGGTACGGTCCCCACCATCCCCCCGCGGCTCACGCCCGGACTGGGTCATGCGGGAGATCGCGTGCGCATGGGCTACGAGCTGCACGCCGCGGGCCGCGCGCCGCTGGTGATCACCACCGGTGGCGCCCATCGCGAGGATCCGATGGGGCAGAGCGAGGCGGCAGCCGCGGCCGAGCTGCTCGAACGCTGGGGCGTGCCGCGTAATGCGATCGTGGCACGAGGCAATAGCGAGACCACGCGCGAGGACGCGCTGACCGTGCGCAGCGCGATCGAGGGCGTGCCAGTCGAGCGGCTGCTGCTGGTGACCTCGGCGATGCACATGCCGCGCGCCGTCGCGCTGTTCGAGCACCTCAACATGGAGGTGATTCCGGCCCCCGCCAACTTTGAGCTGCGGGAGACGCGGCCACTGCACTGGAGCGACTGGGTCCCGTCGGCGCGAAGCCTGTGGCTGAGCACGCGCGTCTGGCACGAGTATGTGGGGCGGTGGTACGCGGGGTGGCGTGACTGGTTGTAATAGCGGGGCGCGCGGGCGCAGCGCCGCTGTCGGCGGCGTGGGCAAGGCGGCGGGTACCTACCCCGGCGCTGCGCACGCGGGGGCTAGCGGCGTCGGCGCTCGGCGAGCAGGGCGAGGTAGTCGTGGCCCAGCGTGGCGGCGAGCAGGGCGGTGATCTCGCTGTGGTCGTAGGCGGGCGCGACCTCGACGATGTCCATGGCGACCGGATCCAGCTCGCCGAGGCCGCGCAGCAGGGCTAGCGCCTGGGCGCTGGTGAGACCGCCGCAGACCGGCGTGCCGGTCCCGGGGGCGTAGGCCGGATCGACGCTGTCGATATCGAAGCTCAAGTAGACGGGGGCACCGCGTACGACCTCGTGGATGCGCTTCAGGGTCGCGCGCACGCCCTGTTCATGGACCCAGGGTGCGGTGAGCACGTTGAGGCCGCGGGCGGGCGCCTGCGTGCGGATGCCGACCTGGATCGAGCGCCCGGGATCGATCAGGTTGTCGTCGATCGCGCGCGTGATCATCGTGCCGTGGTCGAGGCGCTTGCCGTCGTCCTCCCAGGTGTCGGGGTGGGCGTCGAACTGCACCAGGGCGAGGGGGCCGTAGCGCTCGGCGTGGGCCTGCAGCAGCGGGTAGGTGATGAAGTGGTCGCCACCCAGGGTGAGCATGCGCGCTCCCGCTGCCAGGATGTCGCGGGCGTGGGCGTGGATCTGCTCGGCGGTGCTCATCGGGTGACCGAAGTCGAGATAGCAGTCGCCGTAATCGGCCACGGCGAGATGCTCGAACGGGTCGAAGCCCCAGGGGAAGGCGTCGAGTTCGGCGAGCTGCGCCGAGGCCGCGCGCACGGCCTGTGGCCCGAAACGCGTCCCCGGACGGTGGCTGACGGCGCTGTCGAAGGGAATACCGTTGACGATCACGTCGGCCTCGCCGATCTCCCGCGTGTAGCGGCGGCGGAGGAAGCTCAGGGCGCCGCCGTAGTTCATCTCGGGTTGGCGGCCGTAGAGGCTGTCCGCGCGAAACGCCTGATCACCGTGGCTGTGGTCGGTCATGCCCGCTCCTCGCTACAGGCCCAGCTTCTCCCGGGCGCGATAATACCAGGCACCGGCGACGGTCAGCGGCACCCGCAGCCTGCGCCCGCCCGGGAAGGGGTAGTTACGCAGCCGGGCGAAGGCCTCGAAGCGCTCGGGCTCACCGCTGATCGCCTCGGCGAGGAGGCGCCCGGCGAGGTGCGTCGTGGTCACGCCGTGGCCGCTGTAGCCGTGGGTGAAGTAGATGCCCTCGTTCAGTCTGCCCATGTGCGGGATGCGGGTCAGCGTTAGCGCGAAGTTGCCGCTCCAGGCGTAGTCGATCCGGCAGTCGGCGAGCTCCGGGAAGGTGCGCGCCAGATTCGGCCGGAGCTTGCCGATGATGTCTGCGGGTTCCGTGCCTCCGTAGATCGTCCCCCCGCCGAAGAGGATGCGATTGTCTTCGGTGGGGCGGTAGTAGTCGAGGATGTAGTTGCAGTCCTCGACACAGGTCTGCGCCGGCAGCAGGCGTTCCAGGCGCTCCGAGGAGATCGGCTCGGTGGTGATGACCTGCGTGCTCACCGGCATCACCCGATCACGCAGGCGCGGCTCGGTATCACCGAGATAGGCGTTGCCGCAGAGCACGACCCAATCGGCCCGCACCGTGCCCCGCGGCGTGTGCACGACCGCGGGGCTGCCCGGCTCGACCCAGGTGACGGGCGTCTGCTCGTGGATGGTGCCGCCCAGGCGCTCGATCGCCGCGGCCTCTCCGAGGCAGAGATTGAGTGGATGGAGGTGGCCACCACGGCCGTCGTAGAGGCCGCCGACGTAGAGATCCGTGGCGACGTGGTTGCGCATGGTCTCCGCGTCGAGCATCTCGAGTTGGCCGTGGCCGAACGCCTCCCAACTCGCCCTCTTCTCCTCGAGTTCGGCGAGTTGGCGCCGGGTCATCGCGGCGAAGACGCCGCCGTCGCGCAGCCCGCAGGCGATGTCGTAGCGGGCAACGAGTTCGCGGATGATCGCGGCGCCCTCGAACGCCATGGCACCGAGGTCGCGTGCGGCCTGCTCGCCGTAGCGCTTCTCGATGACGTCGAGATCGCGGCTGTAGCCGTTGACCAGCTGCCCGCCATTGCGCCCCGAAGCGCCCCAGCCGACCCGGGCCGCCTCGAGCACGGTGACATCGAAGCCGCGCTCAAGCAGGTGGAGCGCCGTCGCCAGACCGGAGAAGCCGGCACCGACGATGCAGACCTGGGTCCGTTGGTCGCTGGGCAGCGCGGGGCGTTCGGGGGCGGGGTGTGCGGTCGCGGCGTAGTAGGAGCGGACGTGCTCTGTCGCGCCGTTGGCGACGGTTTCGGTCGGTGCCGGGTTCGCGGTCATGATCAGATGGCGCCTAGGTAGGTGGCATACTCGGCCTGCGGGACCTGGCGGCGGAAGGCCGCCTGCTCCTGCTCCTTGCAGGCGGTGAACATCTGCTGATACGGCTCGCCGAGACAGGTGGCGATGAAGGGCGACGAACGAAAGGCGTCCAGGGCGCGTTCCCACGTGTCCGGTAGCGCCACCGTCCCGGGCGGATCGCGGTCGCCCTCGGCCTGCGGCGGCGGCTCGATGTCGTTGTCGATGCCGTGCTCGATGCCGCCGAGCACAGCGGCAAGCACCAGGTAGGGGTTGGCGTCGGCGCCGGCGACGCGGTGCTCAATGCGGGTCTCAGCGGCCTTCGCCAGCGGCACCCGCACCGCGGTCATGCGATTGTCGAAGCCCCAGGTCGCGGTCAGCGGCATGTGGCAGTTGGGCTGGAATCGACGCTGCGAATTGGCGTGTGGCGCAAACAGGGCGGTGGCGTCACGCATCGAGTCGATGACGCCGCCCACGGCCCGATACAGCAACGGGGAGGGCGAGTCCGCGGTACTGAAGCGATTGCGGCGCTGCGCATCGACCAGGCTGACGTGGACATGCTGGCCGTTGCCTGCCTGATCGCCGAACGGCTTCGCCATGAAGCTCGCCAGCAGCCCGTGGCGCCGCGCCACCGCCTTGATCGTGCGCTTGAGCAGCACGGCCTGGTCGGCGGCGAGCACGGCATCATCGACATGCAGTAGGTTGAGTTCGAACTGCCCTTCGCTCTGTTCGGCGATCAGCGTGTCCGCGGGCAGCCCCTGCGCGTGGCAAGCCGCCTCGATCTCCGCGAAGAGTTCGGATCGCAGGGCGATGTCGTCGAGGCCGTAAAGCTGCGCGGGGCCGTTGCTTGTCGGCCGGGGCGCCGGTGCAGGTGTGCCGTCGACCGCCGATTCCGCGGCGAACAGGCGGAACTCGATCTCGCTGGCGACCACGGGTCGGTAGCCCCGGGCGATGAGGCGATCACGCGCGCGGATGAGGATGTTGCGCGGGTCCGCCTCCCAGGGGGTGCCATCGGGGGTCTGCATCTGCAGCAGCACCTGGGCCCCGGGGCGTGGGCTCCATGGCACGGGCCGCAGGCTGCCGGCCACCGGGGCGCATTCGTGGTCGGCGTCACCGGTGCGCGCAACCAGTCCGGTCCCTTCGACCTCGTTGCCCCAGATATCGAGCAGGAGGGTCGAGGCCGGCAGGCAGAGCCCCTTGGTGTAGAGCCGCGCCAACGCCTCGCCGGGGAGTCGCTTGCCGCGGGCGATGCCGTTGCAGTCGAAGATCACTGCATCGACAAAGGCGGGGGCCGGATGGTGCGCCAAGTAGGCCTCGACCTCCGGCGGTGTCGATGTCGCAGTCCCCGGTTGATTCATGCGCGGCGGTATCCTGTATCCAGCAGGGGAGGTGCGGCCGGGCGGGGCCGCTCGTTTGTGATCACAAGCTAGCAGCGGCGATCGAGCGGCGCAACCGAAGCGAGCGGATCTGCTACGCTGCGACCAGGCGGCGCAGGGAGTCGACGACGATGACCGACGAGGCGATGGTGCCGGAATCGACAGCGGCGACACCGGTTACGGCGCATGAACGGGTCTACCGCGAGCTCAAGGAGGCGATCCTTACGGGCCACTTTGTGCCCGGGCGTAGCGTCACGCTGCGGGGTATTGCCAAGATGCTCGACGTGAGCCCCACGCCGGTACGCGAGGCACTGCGGCGGTTGGCGAGCGAGCGCGCGCTTGAGGTGCATGGCAATCGCCGCGTCAGCGTACCCCGGATGACGCGCACCAAGTTCGATGACCTCTGTGCGGCGCGCGCCGCGCTCGAGTCGCTGGCCGCCGAACGCGCCATGCCGCGGATCGAGGCCGCCTGTCTGGAGCGCCTGCGCCAGCTCGATGCCGAAGTCGACGCCGCGATTGCCGCGGCCGACGTGCCGCGCTACCTACGCAAGCACCGCGAATTCCACTTCACGCTCTATCGCGCCGGCGACAGCGGCGTGCTGATGCCCCTGATCGAGAGCATCTGGCTGCAGTTCAGCCCGTTCCTGCGCTGGGCGATCCACCACGTGGGGGTCGATTACCTGGTCGACCGCCACGCCGAGGCGCTGCACGCGATTGAACGCCAGGACGTCACCGCACTACGTTTCGCCATCGAGGCGGACGTGCGCGAGGGGCTTGGCTCGCTCACTGAGGCCGAGTGGCGGGATCTCGCCGGCGAGGATGCTGTGGTGGCGCGGTAGCGCCCCGGCTCACGGCTCGCTGCACCGTTCAAGCATGCGCGCGCGGCCGCCGCCGGTGTTGTCGGGGCACCCCCTCTTGCGCGCTCGCGGCGGCCGATCTATTGTGATCACATTCTGCGCCGACGGGGTTAGCAGCACGGCGGCGCGATGGCATCGACCACGGGGGTTTGATGAGCACCGTACCCACCACCCGCGAGGGCTGGCACGAGCTGGCGAGTGGCCTTGCATTCCGGACCCGGCCCTTCATCGATGGGCGCTTCGTCGACGCCGTTGGCGGCCGTGTGTTCGATACCATCAATCCCGCCACCGGCACAGTGCTCGCCCAGGTCGCCGAGTGCGACCATGACGATGTCGACGCCGCGGTGGCCGCCGCGCGGCGCGCCTTCGAGGATGGTCGCTGGGCCAGCCGCCATCCGCGCCGGCGCAAACAGGTGCTACGGCGGCTCGCGGAGCGGGTGCGCGAGCACGCGGTCGAGCTCGCGCTGCTCGAGACGCTCGATATGGGTAAGCCGATCCGCGACGCACACGGCGTCGACATTACCCTGGTCGAGCGCACGTTCGAGTGGTATGCGGAAGCGGTAGACAAGCTCTACGGCGAGACGGCGCCGACGGGCGACGACGTGCTCGCGACGATCACCCGCGAGCCCATCGGTGTCGTCGGTGCGGTCGTGCCGTGGAACTTCCCCCTGATGATGGCCGCATGGAAGCTCGCGCCGGCGCTGGCGATGGGCAACTCGGTGGTGCTCAAGCCCGCCGAGCAGAGTCCCCTGTCCGCGCTGCGTCTCGCCGAGCTGGCCGTCGAGGCGGGGCTGCCCGAGGGCGTGCTCAGCGTGGTCCCGGGCTACGGCCCGACGGCGGGCAAGGCGCTCGGGCTGCACCCCGATGTCGATCTGCTCACCTTTACCGGCTCGGCCGAAATCGCGAAGCGGTTCATGGAGTACTCGGGCCAGTCGAACCTCAAGCATGTCGCCCATGAGTGCGGGGGCAAGTCGCCCAATATCGTGCTCGCCGACGCCCCCGATCTCGACGCCGCCGCCGAGGCCGCGGCCGAGGGGATTTTCTTCAACCAGGGCGAGGTCTGCATGTGCGGCTCGCGGCTGATCGTCGAGGCGAGCATCCGCGACGAACTCCTCGAGCGCATCGCCGAACATGCGCGGGCACGCCAGCCCGGCGATCCGCTCGATCCGGAGACACGCCTCGGGGCGATGGTGGACCGCGAGCAGATGGAGCGCGTGCTCGGCTACATCGAGGCGGGGCAGCAAGAAGGGGCGGAGCTGCGCGTCGGCGGCCAGCGCGCCCGCGCGGACTCGGGTGGCTACTACATCGAGCCGACCGTGTTCTCGGGCGTGAGCAACGACATGCGTATCGCACGCGAGGAGATCTTCGGCCCCGTACTGGCGACGATCACCGTGGCCGACGCGGATGAGGCGGTGACAGTGGCTAATGACTCCATCTACGGGCTGGCTGCCGCGGTCTGGACGCGCGACATGAGCCGCGCGCATCGCATCGCCCGCGAGCTGCGCACCGGCCTCGTCTGGGTGAATTGCTTCAACGACGACGACATCACGGTGCCCTTCGGCGGCTACAAACAGTCCGGCAACGCCCGCGACAAGTCGCTGCATGCACTCGACAAGTATGCGCAGATCAAGACGACCTGGTTCAAGTTCTGAGTCATGCAGCAGGCCAGCGCGCACAGCGAATCCCTCTACCGCGACACAACGCAGGTCACGCTCGCGGCCGCGCCCCCTCTCGACGGCAGTCATCGCGTCGATGTCTGTGTTGTCGGTGGCGGTGTCACCGGCTGCTCGGCCGCGCTCCATCTCGCCGAGCGCGGCTATCGAGTGAAGCTGCTCGAGGCGCGGCAGATCGGCTGGGGGGCTTCCGGGCGCAGTGGTGGCCACGTCCTCCCCGGTCTCGGTGTCGGCATGGACCTGGTCAAGCGCGAGCTCGGCCTGAAGACGGCCCAACAGATCTGGGAGATGACCCGAGAAGCGGTCGATCTGACCGAAGATCGAATCCAGCGCCATGCGATCCCCTGCGACTGGAAGAGCGGTTACGTCCATGCGGCGATCACCCGACGCCACGTCCGCGGCTATCGCGAATGGATCGAGGAGATGGCGCACGACTACGGCTACGACGAGCTGCACTGGCTCGAGGGCGAGGCGTTCCGCGCACACGTCAACAGCGGCTACTACGTCGGCGGGGTCCACGAGCCCGCGGGTCGTCACTTCCATCCGCTGAACTACACCCTCGGGTTGGCGCGGGCTGCGCAGGAGGCGGGCGTGGAGCTGCACGAGGAGACCCCGGTCAGCGCCATCGAGCATGGCGATCCCGTGTGCGTGCGAACGCCCACCGCAACGGTTGAGGCCAATTTCCTCGTCCTCGGCTGCAACGCCTATCTCGAGGAGCTCGATCCGGGGCTGCGATCGAAGATCATGCCGGTTGGCAACTACATGATCGCCACCGAGCCCCTGACCGCGGCGCAGGTGGCGGCGACTCTGCCGCAGGACGACGCGGTTGCCGACGCGAACTTTGTCCTCGACTACTACAAGCTCTCCGGGGACAAGCGCCTCGTCTATGGGGGGCAGGTCAGCTACAACGGCCGCGAGCCCCCGAGGCTGCGCCAGCGCATGGAGGCGAAGATCGCCCACCTCTTCCCCGCGCTGCGCACTGCCCGCATCGACTATACGTGGGGCGGATGGGTCGGCATCACGCTGAATCGCTTCCCGCATTTCGGTCGCCGCCACGGCAACGTCTACTTTGCGCACGGCTACTCGGGGCAGGGCATGGCCCTGGCAGGCCTCGCTGGCCGGCTTGTGGCCGAGGCGATCTCGGGACAGGCTGAGCGCTTCGACCTGTTCGCGCGCATGCGCCATCGCGATTTTCCGGGGGGACGCCTTCTGCGGACCCCGCTGCTGGTCCTGGCGACGACCTTCTACCGCTTGCGGGATCTGATATGAGGTGGCACCGGTGTATGCGCACGCCATAATAGGCGACGGTCGGTCACGGCAGCGGATGGTCGTGTCCGGAGCAAGAAAGGAGGTGTTCGCATGAATGAAGCAGCGGCGTATCATGCACTGCGGACAGCGACTGCGTCGGCGAGCGCCGAGGGCGCGCAGACGGTGACCCGTAACCTGATCGAGTTGCGCGAGATCAGCAAGGTCTTCGGTTCGGGGCGCGACGAAGTGCGCGCCCTCGAGACGGTCTCGCTGAACATCCGCGAGGGGGAATTCTTCACCCTGCTCGGCCCCTCGGGTTGCGGCAAGACCACGCTGTTGCGTCTGCTAGCCGGTTTCGAGCAGCCCACGGCCGGTCAGATCCTGCTCGATGGTACCGAGCTCGGCGGGCTGCCGCCCTACCGCCGCCCGGTGAATACGGTTTTCCAGAGCTACGCCCTGTTCCCGCACATGAGTGTCGCCGAGAACGTCGGCTTCGGCCTGGAGATGCACGGCGTACCCTGGGAACGGATCCGCGAGCGCGTCGATGAGATGCTCGCACTGGTCCAGCTCGAGGGCTACGCGCGGCGCAAGCCGGCTCAGCTCTCCGGCGGCCAGCAGCAACGCGTCGCGCTGGCGCGGGCGCTGGCGAACCATCCCCGCGTGCTGCTACTCGATGAGCCGCTCTCCGCACTCGATCTGAAGCTGCGCAAGGAGATGCAGCTCGAGCTCAAGCGCCTGCAGAAGGAGACGGGTTTGACGTTCGTCTTTGTCACGCACGATCAGGAGGAGGCGCTGACGATGTCGGACCGTGTTGCGGTCATGAATGCGGGCGAGGTTCTCCAGTCCGGCACGCCACGGGCGATCTACGAGGATCCGGACAACCGCTTCGTCGCCGACTTCATTGGCGAGACGAATCTGATCGAGGCGACCGTGGATGCCGTTGGCGAGGGCGGAGCGCGCTTCCGTCTCGCCTCCAATGTTGTCATTGACGGCAGTTTTCGTGAGGGGCTGGCCGAGGGGCGCGAAGTCACCCTGGCCCTGCGCCCCGAGCGCGCCGGCCTCACTGCGCCAGCGGACGGCATCGTGCAGGGGGAGGTGATCAACATGGTCTATTTCGGTACGGACACCCTTTACGAGGTGGCCATCGAGGAGGTCGGTGTCCTCCATGTGCGCACGCAGAATACGGCGGGAGGGATCGGCGAGATCGGCGTCGGCGACGCCGTGGGGGTTGATTTCCTTACCGACGCCGTACGGGTGTTGCGCGACTGATGGCTACCGACGCAGCCACCGTCGCCAGCGGCGAAGAGCGTCGTGCACGCCGGCGCGAGGGCTGGCGTCGCTTCGTCCTGATCAGCCCGGCCATGGCGATTATCGCCGCGATCATGCTGATCCCGCTTGGCTTGATGCTGACCTATTCGTTCCTGGAATCGGGGCGGTACGGCGGCGTGGTCTGGGAGTTCTCCACCGAGGCCTATATCGGCTTCCTCTTTGAGCGCCAGCTCGACGAGAGCCTCGCCTTTACCGATTCCTACATCCGTATCTTCGGGCGCTCGTTTGGGCTGTCGTTCGCCACGATGGCGATTGCCCTGTTGCTGGCGTTCCCGGCGGCAATGTTCATGGCCCTGCAGCCACCGAAGTACCGCGCCATCCTGATCTTCCTGGTCACGATCCCGTTCTGGACCAATCTGCTGGTCCGCAACTACGCCTGGATCCTGCTGCTGCGCGACTTCGGCCTGATCAACAACACCCTGCTCAATCTCGGGCTGCCGCAGCTACCGCTGATGTATAACAACTTCGCCATTACGCTGGGGCTGGTGTACTCGTTCATCCCGTTTATGGTGCTGCCGATCTACGCCAGTCTGGAGAAGCTCGACTGGCGCTTGGTCGAGGCCGGGCAGGACCTCGGTGCCAACCGGCTGCAGTCGCTCAGGCGCATCATCCTGCCGCTGGCCAAGCCGGGCATCATCGCCGGTTGCATCCTCGTGTTCGTACCCTCACTGGGCGCGTACATTACCCCGGAGCTGCTCGGTGGCGGCCAGCGGCTGATGATCGGCAACCTCATCCAGCTACAGTTCGGCGCCTCACAGAACTGGCCATTCGGCTCGGCGCTGGCCTTCATCCTGCTCGCGACGGTGTTACTGTTCCTCATGCTGTGGGCGTGGCGGGCGAAAAAGCGGGGCGAGGCGGCTGCCCTGCGGGAGGCGGCCGTTGGCTAGGGCGAATACGCGCAACACGAGTCGTCACTTCCCGGGGCTGGCGACGCATGCGGCGTTCTTCTTCGCCTACCTGTATATCCCGATACTGGTCGTGGTGGCGCTGTCGTTCAACGAGAATCGCCTGACCACAATCTGGACCGGCTTCAGTACCGATTGGTATTGGGCCGTGCTCAACAACTCCGATGTCCTGCGCGCCGCGCGCAACTCGTTGATCGTCGCGACGTTCGCCTCGCTGATCGCCACCGCGGCGGCGACGCTGGCGGCGCTGGGCATGGCGCAGGGACGCTCCTTCCGCCAGCAGAATACGATCAACGCCACGCTCGCGCTGCCGCTGTTGATCCCCGAGATCGTCACCGCCGTAGCCACGCTGATCTTCTTCGTCGCCATCGGCGTGCAGCTTGGCCTGCTCACGATCACGGCCGCGCACACGGTTTTCTGTATTCCGTTCGCCTATCTGCCGATCCGCGCCCGGATCGAGGGCATGGACCCGGCGTTGCGCGAGGCGGCCTTCGATCTCTACGCGAACGAGCGACGCACGTTTCTGCGCGTGACGATGCCCCTGCTTTGGCCGGGTATCCTCTCGGGCGCGCTGCTGGCCTTCATCGTCTCGCTCGACAATTTCGTGATCACGTTCTTCGTCTCCGGGGCCGGCTCGACCACCCTGCCGGTCTATATCTTCGGCATGATCCGAACGGGGGTTACCCCGGCGGTGAATGCGGTCTCGGCGCTGCTGTTGCTGGTGTCGTTGGTCCTGGTGACGATATCGCTGCTCATCTCCCGGAAGGATGTATAGTGGTCACCAGCCTTCCGGGCTGTGGAGTGCGTTCCGGCCTCCGGGCAGGGCGCACCGGTCCCGAGCGGGCCACAGGGACACGAGGCGCAACCCACGACAACCGGGGAGGACCCGCATATGCGCAAAGCACCCCTCGCAACCGCCATTGCAGCGGCAACCGGCCTCGCCGCCGCCACGGGCGCGGCCCAGGCCGACGAGCTGTTCATCTACAACTGGACCAACTACACCTCGCCCGAGGTGATCGACAAGTTCGAGGAGGAGTACGGCATCGATGTCACGCTCGATGTCTATACCTCGAACGAGGATCTGATGGCACGGCTGCACGCCGGTGATACCGGTTTCGATATCGCCATGCCGTCGGACAGCTACGTCGCACGCATGATCGAGGAGGACATGCTCCACTCCTTCGATGCGACGCAGCTGGAGAATTTCGGCAACGTCATGGCACCGCATGACGCGCCCTTCTTCGATGAGGAGCGGATGTACTCGGCGCCCTACATGTGGGGCACCACAGGTATCGGCTACCGCACCGATGTCCTGCCCGAGGGGGAGGAGCCGGAGCACTCGTGGGCCGAAGTCTTCGAGCCGCGCGAGGCCTTCCAGGGTGAGGTCGCCATGCTCAACGAGATGTCCGACGTCATGGCCGCCGCCGCCTTCTACCTGGGGTACGAGCCCTGTACCGAAGATCCGGCGGAGTGGCAAGACATCCAGGATCTTCTCGAGGACCAACAGCCCCATGTGAAGCAGTACAACGCCACGGGGACGGACGAGTCGCTGGTCTCCGGCGAGATCCTGATCCACCAGATGTGGAACGGGGCCGCGCACCGTGCGTGGCGCGAAGACAAGGCCATCGGCTACCTCTATCCGGAAGAGGGCACGGTCTTCTGGTCCGATAACATGGTCATCCCGCGCGGTGCCAATAATGTGGAGAACGCGAAGAAATTCATCAACTTCATGATGGACCAGGAATCCGCAGCGATGACCTCGAACTTCACCGGCTATGCCAGCGCGATCCGGGATACCGAGCCCTATCTCGACGCTGAACTGGCCGAATCACCGGCGGTGAACGTCCCGGAGGCGTTTGCGGACCGGCTCACCGCGGTCGAGGCGTGCAGTGAGCGTTCGGATGAACTGCGCGACCGGGTCTGGACCCGGATCATGCAGTAGGGGCGCGTAGGCAACCGCCCCGCCCGGGGTGGGGCGGTTGCACTGCGCCTGGCGGCGATCTATTGTGATCACATTTCGCGGGCTGCGGCTCGTCGGTACAGTCCCCTGAATTGCTTGCCGGCAGCGGGTCGGCGCCACTGGAGAGGAGAGCCCGACACATGACGGCCGAACCGGCTTCTCCCGTGCCGCGCCGCGAGGCGGGCGCGGAGGCTGAAGGGGCAACGGAAGCGTCGGCCGGCGCCCCCCGGGCGGCGTCGTCGATCACACTGCGGGGAGTACACAAGACCTTTCCCGGTGACGTAACCGCCCTCGAGCATGTCGACCTCCAGATCGAACCGGGGGAGTTCTTCACGCTGCTCGGCCCCTCGGGCTGCGGCAAGACGACGCTCCTGCGGATCATCGCCGGGCTGGAGCAGGCCGACGCGGGCGTCCTCGAGGTCGGTGGCCGCGATATCCTCGACACACCGCCCCACCGCCGCAGCGTCAACACTGTATTCCAGTCTTACGCCCTGTTCCCGCATCTGACGGTGCGCGAAAACATCGGGTTCGGCCTGCGCATGCGGGGGGTGGATCCGGCCGAGAACAGGCGTCGCGTCGATGAGACCGCGGCCTTTATCCGCATCGGTGACCTGCTCGCGCGGAGTGTCGAACAGCTCTCGGGTGGCCAGGCGCAGCGCGTGGCGCTGGCGCGCGCTTTGATCAATGAGCCGGACGTGCTGCTTCTCGACGAACCCCTGTCGGCGCTGGACGCGGGGCTGCGTAGCGAGCTCCAGCTCGAGCTGCTGCGCATACAGCAACGTCTCGGCATGACCTTCGTCTTCGTCACCCACGACCAGGGTGAGGCGATGGTCATGAGCGACCGGATCGCGGTGCTCAATGATGGCCGCATCCAGCAGCTCGACAGTCCGGATAGGGTCTACGAGCGCCCGAGCAACCTCTTCGTGGCCCGTTTCATGGGGCACACGAATATCTTCCCGGTCGAGCCGGAAGGCGACGGACGCTATGCCTCGCCCTTCGGCACGCTCGCGATCGAGGCGGCGCGGTCCGGCAGCCATGTGCTGGTCCGGCCCGAAAGTCTCGATCTGGTCGCTGCCGACGTCCGCGGCGCCAATCACTTCCCGGCGCGTATCCAGGAGCGCTTCTACCGCGGCGCGACCGTCGAGTATCGCCTGGTCTGCGGCCGCGAGGGCGTGACCGTCTCGCTGACCAACCGGGGCCAGACGCACTGGCGCGCCGGCGATGAGGTGACCCTCGTCGTCGATCCGCAGAGTCTCGTCTTCCTCGATCCATGAGCCACCCCGTCGCCTCGTCTTCGCTTTGGGGCCGTCTCCTGCGCCGCTGGCACGCCTGGGCCACGATCGGGCCGGGGGTCGGCTTCATAATCCTGTTCCTGGTCATCCCCAGTTTCATGCTCATGGCCGTGGCCTTCATGACCCAGGGCCCCTACGGGCTGGCGCAGATGCCGCTCTCCCTGCAGTCCTTCCGTGAGCTCGCCGGTTTCGGTTTTTTCGGCTGGAGTCCCGGCAACCTCTACACGCTGTGGCGCTCGGTGTGGCAGACGACCATTGCCACCGCGCTGGTCATCGTAATCAGTTATCCGATTGCCTATTACATCAGTACGCGACCGGCGCATCTCCAGCCCCTGCTCCTGCTGATCGTGATCGTCCCGTCCTGGACGAATCAGGTCATCCGGGCGTTCGCATGGATGAATATCCTGGCACCGGGGAGCGCGCTGACGAACTTTGCTTACAATCTCGGCTTCCTGTCCGAGTACATGGGCCTGTTCCCGTCGACCTTCGCTGTCGTCCTCGGTCTCGTCTACAACTTTCTGCCGTTCATGGTGCTGCCGCTCTACGCCTCGTTCCAGAACCTCGATCACCGGTTGATCCACGCCGCACGCGATCTCTACGCCCCGCCGGTGAAGGCCTTCTTCCAGGCGGTATTCCCGCAGACCCTGCCGGGGTTGATGGCAGGCACCGTGCTCGTGTCGATCCCTGCCTTCGGCATGTATGTTATCCCGGACCTACTCGGGGGCGGGCGTTCGCAAATGATCGGCAACCTGGTCGCCCGCCAGTTCGCCGAGTCGTCGAACTGGCCGTTGGGCGCGGCTGCGGCGATGCTGATGATCGTCGCCACACTGGTCGGTCTGCTGATACTGCGCCGCATTGGCCGTCGTGCCGGCGGCGGCAAGGAGGTCGTTCTGTGAAGCGCCGCATCCCGTGGTTCCAAGTCGGCCTGCGCGGATTCTGGTATCTGACGCTGCTCTTCCTCTATGTGCCTCTGGTTTATGTGGTGCTGTACTCGTTCAACGCGGCCAACAGCTACGCCCGGTTCCCGGGCTTCTCGCTGCGCTGGTACGAGACCATGCTGGCGAACCCCTACCTGATGGGTGCGTTGTACAACAGCGTCGTGCTGGCACTGACTTCGGCCGTTATCGCGACTGCGATCGGTGCGGTGCTGGGTTACGGCATGTACCGCTACCGCGAGATGAAGCTGGGCTGGCTGATCTGGTTTATCTACCTGCCTATCGTCATGCCTGACATCGTCTATGGCATCTCGCAGATGACCTTCTTCGTGACGATCCACGATCTTACGGGCCTGCTGCGTCCGAGCCTGACGACGATGATCATCGCCCATGTCAGTTTCCAGGTGCCATTCGTCGCCCTGCTGATCTATTCTCAGCTTGTACGGATGGACCCGCTGCTGTTCGAGGCGACGCAGGACCTCTATGCCGCGCCGCTACAGCGGGCGTGGTTCTTTGTTTTGCCGGCGATCAGGGCTTCGCTGATTTCCGGATTCTTCCTCTCGATCACGCTGTCGATCGACGATTTCGTGATCAGCTTCTTCACCTCCGGTCCGGACAGCACGACGTTGCCGATCTTTATCTGGAGTGCGATCAAGCGGGGAGTAACACCCGAGATCAACGCGATCTCGGCCCTGATGATCTTCGCCGTGTTCTCTGCGGCCCTGATCATCTATGTCTTCCAGCGGGTCCGTCCTTCACGCGACCCGGGAACTGCGTAACAGGCGAGGTAATCTCATGAGCACACAAAGAACTGCCCTTGCATCGGCCGTCGCGCTCACCGCCGTTGTCGGCGGTGCAGGCGCACAGGCGCAGGCCGACACGCTCTATATCTTCAACTGGTCCCAGTACATGGACCCGGAGATCATTGAGCAATTCGAGGCGGAGTACGACGTCGATGTCGTCGAGAACTACTACAACTCGCTATCGGAGATGTTCTCGCAACTGCAGGCGGGTGGGGCCTCGCAATACGATATCATCGTGCCGTCGAACTACTTCATCCCGCGCCTCGCAAACAGCGATCTGATCCAACCGCTCGACCACGAGCAGATCCCGAATATCGAGAATCTCGACGATACGTTTGTCGACCCCGACTTCGATCCGGGCAATACGTACTCGGTAGCCTATCAGTGGGGGACGACGGGGCTGCTATACAACAAGGATCTCGTCGATGACCATGACGGCGTGAGCTGGGAAGTGTTGTTTGATCCCGACTACAACCCGGACCGGCCCTTTGCCGTGCTCGGCGGTGACGGGCAGGTGACAATGGGCTCGGCCGCGGCCTATCTCGGGTATGACTACGACACGACGGACCACGATGAGTGGCTCGAGGCCGGCCAACTCCTCGCCGAGACACGCGACCGCAACAACTTCGTCGGCTTCGAGGCGGGTACGCCGATGCTGCGCCAGATCGCGCAGGGCGTGATCCATGCCGGCATGACCTATAATGCCGATTACGTCTTCTTCGCCCTCGAGGATCCCGAAGACTACGAGAACATCGGCTATGCCATCCCGGAGGAGGGCGCCGAGCTGTGGATCGATACCATGGCGATCCCGGCCGACGCACCGAACCCGGAGCTGGCGCACAAGTTCATCAACTACATTCTCGATGCGGAGATCGGGGCCCAGCTGTCGAACTGGACCTACTACCCCAGTCCGAACAAGGCCGCGGAGCCGATGCTCGACGAGATCCTCCTGGAGGCGCCGTCGACGCCGACCGATGAAGAGATGGAGCGTCTCTACTTCACGCCCAGCCTCTCGGGCGAGGATCTGCGGGTGTTCCAGCAGATCTGGTCGGACGTGCGGCAGCGCTGAGCGCGGTCGATGGTTTGCGCGTGGCCCGGGTGTAGCGTCCGGGCCACGCATTTGGGCAACGCAAGGTGATCTATGACCGAGGATGCTGACCTAGACGCACTGATGCAGGATTGGTTCCGCGAGCGGAATATCGATGAAGTCGAGTGCATACTTCCCGACATGACCGGCACCCCCAAGGGCAAGATCATGCCCGCAGGCAAGTATCTGCAAAGCGGGTGGCCGCGGATGCCCGATTCCATCTTCATTCAGACCGCGGCGGGGGACTATCCCGATGATCAGGATCGGGTATGGAATCCGATCGACCAGGATATGGAACTCGTCCCCGACCCCTCGACGTTGCGCCTCGTGCCCTGGGCGGATGAGCCAACCGCGCAGGTGATCCACGACTGCCGTTATCTCAATGGCGATCCCGTCGACCTCGCGCCGCGGTATGTCCTGCGCCATGTGCTCGACCTGTTCGAGGCGCGGGGCTGGCGCCCCGTGGTTGCCCCCGAGGTCGAGTTCTTCTTGGTGCGCAAGAATACCGACCCGGACTATCCGCTCGAGCCGCCGCTTGGGCGTTCCGGGCGACCCGGCGTCGCGCACCAGGCCTACAGTATCGATGGCCTCAACGAGTTCGATCCGCTGTTCGA
This sequence comes from Ectothiorhodospiraceae bacterium, assembly GCA_007134775.1. Taxonomy (GTDB): domain Bacteria; phylum Pseudomonadota; class Gammaproteobacteria; order XJ16; family Halofilaceae; genus Halofilum. The sequence continues at coordinate 115,244 of SLKC01000024.1, forward strand.
GCGCATGTACGACTACTGCGAGGCCCAGGAACTGGACATCGACACGCTGGTGCAGGAAGAGGGTTCCGGGCAGATGGAGATCAATTTCCAGCACGGTGCCCCGATGGACCTCTCCGACCAGGTCTTCCTATTCAAGCGCACCCTGCGCGAGGTGGCGCTGAAGGCCGGAATTTACGGCACGTTCATGGCGAAGCCGATGGAGGGGCAGCCGGGCAGCTCCCTGCACATCCATCAGAGCTTGGTGGACACAACGACGGGCGAGAACGTCTTCGCCGGCGAGGATGGCCGCCCGAGTCGGCTGTTCAATCATTACATCGGGGGGCTACAGCGCTACCTGCCCGATGCGCTCGCCTTCCTGGCACCGAACGTGAACTCCTACCGGCGCCTGATGCCGGGTAACGACGCCACACCGATCAACACGGAGTGGGGCTACGACAACCGCACCGTGGGCCTGCGTGTCCCCCACGGCTCGCCGGAGAGCACGCGCGTGGAGATGCGCATCGCGGGTGCCGACGTCAATCCCTATATCGCGATGGCCGCCTCGCTCGCCTGCGGCTATCTGGGCATGATGGAGCAGATCGAGCCGCGACCACCGATGCGCGACTCCGGCTACAAGGCCGGCCATCAGCTGCCCAGCGAACTGGGTCGTGCGGTCGAGGCGCTGGCCGATTGCGCGCCCCTGCGCAATATCATGGGCGAGCGCTTTGTCGCCGCCTATGTCGCCGCCAAGCGGGCCGAGCATATCGCCTATTTCCGCGTGATCAGCTCGTGGGAGCGTCAGTACCTGCTGCTGCGCGTGTAATCCGGGCGGCCCGGTTGCCCTCGGCGGGCCATCGCTCCGTGCACAGGCCACGCCGGCCCAACACCGCTGGGGCGGCGTCCCCTGGATCGCCGTGGCATATCCGGGGACGCCAGGGGTGCTGGCGCCGCCGCCCGCTCGAGACTAGAATTTGTCGAGCAGGCGGTAATAGAGCATGCCGAGGGCGACAACTGCGCTGCCTGCCGTGCGGCCCACCGGCAGGCGCTTGTGGCGGATCCGGGCGAACTGCTCGAAACGCGCGGTGTCCCCATCGACGGCATCGGCAAGCGCCTCGCCCACAATGTGCGTGAGGCAGATGCCGTGACCGGAGTAGCCCTGCGCGTACCACACGTGCGGGCTAATCCGTCCGAGCTGTGGGACGCGGTTGAGCACGATGCCGATGCGCCCACCCCAGCGGTAGTCGATCCTGACATCACGCAGCTGCGGGAAGACGCCGGCGAGCAGGGGGCGCATGGCGGCGTCGATGTCCGCGGGATCCCGGCCAGTGTAACTGCAGCCCGCACCGAACAGCAGGCGGTTGTCCGGTGTCACGCGGTAGTAGTCAATGATGTGATTGCAGTCGTAGACGGCGAGCCGGTGCGGATTGAGTGCGCGGATGCAGTCGTCGCTCAGGGGCTCGGTCACCACGATGTGGCTGCTGGCGGGGAAGAGCATGCCGCGCAGCGCCCGTTGCTCGAGTTCGTGGTAGGCGTTGCCGGCCAGGATTACGGTGTCCGCCGTCACCCGACCGGCGTCGGTGACGACCGCTGGGCGCGGGCCGTATTCGACCCGTCGCACGGGGGAGTGCTCGAAGATGCGTGCGCCCAGGCTGCGTGCGGCTTCGGCCTCTCCGAGGCAGAGATTGAGCGGATGCAGGTGCCCATTGCGCCAGTTCACCAGTCCGGCGACATAGGCCTCACTACCGATCCAGTCCCGCAGCTCCGCGCCCTCGACCCATGCAACCTGATCCCCCAGCCCGCGGCTTGCCAGCGCCTCGTAGTCGGCGCGCAGCCCCGGGACTTGCCGCCGCTTCTTGGCGGCGCGCAGGTGACCGTGGCGGAGGTCACAAGCGATCGCGTAGCGCCGAACGCGCTCCTCAATCAGCTCATGTCCCGACCAGCGCAGATGCCATAGGAACGCCTCCGCCTCGGCCCCGAGTTGGCGGCGCAGTGTCGCCTCCCCGGCGATGCTGTCGGTGAACTGGCCGCCGTTGCGCCCCGACGCCCCCCAACCGACCCGATCGGCCTCGACCACGACGACCGCATGACCGCGCTCCGCCATTGATAGCGCCGTCGCGACCCCCGTGAATCCGCCACCGATGATTGCGACATCGGCGTCCGCCTCTCCGCTGAGTGGCGTCGGCGGTGGCGCCGAGTTCGCGGTCGCCGCGTAATAGGTGGCGGGATAGCCCTCCACGGCAGTGGCGGGGGCATCGGTGGCGTCCGCAGCGGCTTGGGCGGGTGCCTGCGTCATGTGTCGCCTCTACGAGCCCTCGGGCTCTCCGACCTCCAGCTCCAGCTCCGGCAGCGTCGGCAGCTCGCCCGTGCCTAGCCCCCGCCGGCGGTCTTCACCCCACTCCTGCTGTTGTTCGCGCATGGCATCGTAGGGCTCGCGGGTGAGTGCGGTGCCGTCGCGGGCATCGCGCAGGATCGACGGGTTGAGGAAGACCATCAGGTTCTGCTTGACGGATTCCGTGCTGTCGTAGCGAAAGAGTTGACCGAGGACCGGGATGCTGCCGAGCAGCGGCACCTGCTCGCGCGACGTGCGCACGCTCTCGTCGACCAGGCCGCCGAGCACCAGTGTCTGGCCGTCCTCGACGAGCACGGTCGTCCGGATCTCCCGCGTGTTGGTGATCAGATCGGCTGCCTGTGCGGTCCCGGCGATGTCGGAGACCTCCTGTTCGATCTCGAGCTGGACGGTGTCGCCCTCGTTGATCTGCGGCGTAATGCCGAGGCGGATCCCGATGTCCTCGCGTTCGATCGTCTGAAACGGCGACTGCCCGCCCACATCGCCGACTTCCTGGCCAGTGAACTGGCCCGTGATGAAGGGCACGTTCTCGCCGACGAGGATCTCCGCCTCCTGGTTGTCCATCGTCACCAGGCTCGGGGTCGACAGGATGTTGTTCTCGGCGTCGGCCGCTACAGCCCGCAGTAACGCTCCGAAGTCGGTGCCGTTGCGATCCGTGAGCGCTCCGATGCTCAAACCCGAACCAATGGTCTCGGGGCTGGTGGCGATACTGACGATATCACTGCCTTCTCCAGCGAAGCGCGTGAGCCCCGCCAGCGTCTCGTCGTCCGCCGCCGCGAACTGGATACCCAGTTCGCGCGCCTGGTCCATGCTCAGCTCAGCGATCAGGGCCTCTACATGGACCTGCGCACGCCGGATGTCGAGCTGGCGGATGAGTGATTCCAGGCTCGCGAGGATTTCGGGGCGGCCACTGAGCACCAGGGCGTTGCTGCTGCCGTCGGCCTGGACCACCGGCTCGGCCCGCTCGCCTTCCGCACCTTCCTCGGCCCCGAGTTCGGTCTGCGCGCGGCCTGCCTCGGCGATGATCTCGACAAGATCCTCGGCATTGGCGTGGCGTAGGTGGATTACCCGTGTATCGTCCTCAAGGTCGGTCGGCTGATCGAGATCAGCGATCAGGGCGCGGAGCTCGATCCGAGTCTGCTCGCCGCCGCGGATCAGCACCCTGTTGGTCCGCGGGTCGGCGGCCACGCGCGCCTCTGCCGCCTGTTCCTCGGTGGCCATCTCGCCCAGGACGCGGACCATCTCCTCGGCACTGGCGTGTTCGAGGCGTACGGTCTCGATATCGCGCTCGATCGGTTGATCGACACGGTTGATGATTCGCCGCAGTCGCCGTACGTTCTGGGCGTTGTCGGTGACGATCAACCGATTGGTCGGGCCGTAGGCGGCGAGCTGTCCGTCTCCGCCGAGAAGCGGCTGCAAGACCGGTACGAGCTGTTCGGCCGCCACATTCTCCACGGTCAGAACCCGGGTCACCATCGCCGAACTCACCGGCTCGTCATCGTCGTCAGTTACCGGGATCGGCCGCTGCGGTGCCGTCGACGCGGGGATGATCATGGCCATCTCGCCCAGGTCAACGGCCTCGTAGCCGTGCACGGCGAGCACGGCGCGGAAGACCTCGTAGAGTTCGTCGTCCTCGACCGGTACCGCGGAAATGACCGTGACCCGGGCGTCAACGCGTGGGTCGACGATGAACTGGCGTCCCGTGCGTTGCGCCACGGTCTCGATCAGTGACTGCAGTTCGGCCTCCTTGAGATTCAGTGTGAAGGGCTCGCTCTCGGCGCCCGCAACCGGGGCGGCGAGCAGGAGGGCGAGGAGTGGGCCAATTAACGAGCGCCGAACTCTGGGCAGCATCGCTCCATCCCGTAATCCACAGGAACAAGCGGGTAGTGTACAAGCCCCTCCCCCTGCGCGGACAGTCGCCGGGGGCGCCGCGCGATTTCGCCGCGGGCTGGCTCGGCTGATGTGCGCAGCCGGCGCTCAACAGGGAACGGATCCCGCATCACAGGTGTCGCACTCCCAGGGGTGCGCGCGCGATGTGGCGCAATTTGTTACGCTAATTGCTGTTGTGGATGCGTTGGATCGGCGTGGTGGTGTAGCCATCGTGCCGGCGATGCGCACTCGAATAGCCAATCGACGAAGAACAAGAAGGAGGGGCACAACCACTCATCGCTCTGGAGGATTTCCATGTTCTTGTCCTGCAGTCGGCGGTCGCTGGCCGTCACCGCGGCCGTCCTCACCGGCTCACTCGCATGGGCTGTGGCCCATGCCGAGGATCGACAGATCACAACCGCTACGCTCAACTGGGAGCCCTTCTACGCCGAAACGCTCGAGCGCTACGGCTTCTTCACCGCCATTACCAACGCGGCCTTCGAGCGCGCCGGCTACGAAGTGCACAACGACTTCATACCCTGGGAACGCGCGATGAAAGACACGCGCGAAGGCTACCGCGACGTGCTCCAGGGCGCCTACTATAGCGACGAGCGCGCCGCAGAGTATTACGTCAGTGACGTCGTTTATGAGGCCGAAGTCGGACTGGTCGCGCGGGCCGATTTCGACCTTGATGAGTACAGCAATCTGCGCCAGCTCGCGGACTACACCATCGCGGTCGGTCGCGGTTTCGAGCACAGCGAGGCATTCGATGAGGCGGCATTCCTCGACAAGCAGGAGAACGACGATCATCCACAGCTCGCCGTGCGCCAGCTCTTCGCCGATCGTATCGATCTGATCGCCGGGGGAATCCCCGCGATTCTCCACGAGATCACGGCGCAGGGGCATAGTCTGGAAGACGTCAAGGTCATCCAGCCGCCGCTTGTCGTCAATCCGCTCCACAACATGGTCTCGCACGACCATCCGCGTGGCGAGCAACTGATCGAGGATTTCAATCAGGGCCTCGCAGCCATCCGCGAAGACGGTACCTACGAGCAGATCCTGCTGGAGATGGATGTGCTCGACCCTGACGAGGTCGACTGATCGACGCGACGATGAGCCCGCCCGGCCGGCGTTCGGGCGGGCGGCACCGCTCAGCGGGTCAACCGGTCACGTACGCGCGCCCTGCTGGCGGGGTCGACGAGACCGGCGACGGTTGCCTCGCTCTCTTGCGCCATGGCCTCGTCGACCGATGCGCGGAAGGCGTGGTTGAGCAGATGCTTCGCATTGCGCCTGGCGGTGGCGGGGAGGCTGGCCACACGCTGCGCGATCTCCTCGGCGCGGGGGAGCAAGTCCTCAACGGGGACGACCCGATTGGCGAGCCCCAGCGCGTGTAGCGCCTCGGCATCGAAGCGCTCGGCGAGCAGCAGCATCTCCTTCGCCTTGTGCAGACCGACCCGCGCGGGGAGGAGGCTGCTCGCCCCGCCGGTGACGAAGAGGCCGAGCTCGATCTCGGGGAAGAAGGCGCGTGTATCGTCGGCGAGCAGCACCAGGTCACACCCGAGCAGCCACTCCAAACCCCCGCCCACGGCCCAGCCGTGTGCTGCGCCGATGACGATCTGGTCGCCGTTGAGCAGCAGCTGCGTGATCGCCTGTAGGTCATCGATGAACGCCCGAGCCTGCTCCTCGCTCTCGGCCTGCGCCCCGAAATCCTTCAGGTCATCCCCCGCACAGAAGGCGCGCCCCGCGCCGTGGAGGATGATTACAGCCACGTCGCGATCGGCCTGGACCTGCTCGAGCGCCGTGATGAAGTCGCGGAGCAGCTTGTGGTTGATCGCATTGAGGCGCTGGGGGCGATTCAACTCGATGTGCGCAATGCCACGTTCGATGGTCAGCCGGACAGTTGCCGCCATGGTTTACTCCTCACGGATGACGCGGCGGGTCTTGCCCGCGGTGCGGGGCAGTGTGCCGTAGGCCAACAGCCGCACCTCGGCAGTGACCCCTAAAGTGTGCTTGATGCGGGCAGCGATCCAGTCGGCCAGCTCGGTGCTGTCCTCGGCAGCGGCTGCCAGCTCGATTTCGAGTGGCAGGCGGTCATGCGGACCCGCGCCGGCGAGGCGGATCCGGTATTCGCCGGAAAACGCCGGCTCGGCGTTGATTTCGGCTGCGACCTGCGTCGGGAAGACGTTGATGCCGCGCACCACGACCATATCGTCGGTGCGCCCGCGCGCACGGAACCGCGGGACCTCGCGCCCGCAGCTGCAAGGACCCGTTGCCTCGATAGCGATGACATCGCCCGTACGGAAACGCACCAGGGGCTGGCATTCGCGTGCGAGATGGGTGATGACCAGTTCACCCGTAGTGCCCGCCTCGAAGGGCAGCACTGCACCGCTGTCCGGGTCGATGATCTCGGGGTAGAGGACGTCAGCGGCGACAAAGTGCAGGGCGGAATCATGCTCGCACTGCGCCGCCATGTTCGACAGCACGTCGGTAACGCCGTAATTGGCGTTACGGGCCGTCATGCCCCAGATCTGATACAGGCGCTCGCCGAAGGCGGGATCGTCGACACCGGCCTCACCGCCGAAAAAACCGAACTCCAGGCCGAGATCGGCGGGTCTTAGGTCCGGTATCTCCTCCTCGATGAGCTTGGCCAGTACGGCCGGGTAGGAGGGTGTGCAGGATATCGCGTTGATGCCGAGTTCGCGGATTGTGCGGATCAGTCGGTGGCTGTCGCCGACGCCGAAGGGGATGACCGTCGCACCCGTTCGCTCCAGCGTGAGGTGATCGGTGACACCGCCCATCCAGAGCTGGTAGTTGAGGCAGTGCACCACGCGATGCCCGGGGCCAAGCCCCGCTGCGGCGTGCGCCCGCCCGCCGACGACCTCGGTGATGCGGGCGTCCTCGGCCGACAGCGCCAGATTCATCGCCGTACCGGTGGTACCGCCCGTGCGGTGTACGCGGTTGATGCGCTCCGGCGCTGCTGCAAGGTAGTCGCCGAATGGCGGGGCCGCGCGTTGGTTCGCCCGTAGCGCTTCCTTGTCGCAGAGGGGGAGCTCGGCCAGCTCGGTAAGCCGCTCCGGCGGCTTGGCACCATTCCAGAGTCGCTGCAGGAAGGGGGATGTCTGGGCTACATAGGTGCGCTGCTGCGACCACGCCTGTTGCTGCAACGTGGCGATTTCGTCGGGCGCGAGGAAATCGGCGCCTTCGGTCGGTCCCATGCCTACTTCCTCCCCCTGCCCCATGGTAATCTCGGCCGAGTTTGTAGCCGGTTGTAGACCATGCTAGCCTCTTTTTGAAAGTGACGCCAGTTTCAGTTTTGGGAGGGATTCCATGAACGCATCCGCCCCTGACGAAAACGAATTCCCGCCGCGCGCGGGCTCATCCCGCTTTGACCGGCCCTTCTGCGATGAGCTCGCTGCCCTCGCTTCAGGGCCGGGTATCCGCAAGGGCGAACGCACGCGTTTGCGGTTGTTGAGCGCCACCGCGCAGCTGCTGCAGGAGCAGTTCGTCCACACCGTACGGGTGGGCGACATCTGTGCGACGGCCGGGGTGGCCCCGGGCACATTCTACCAGTACTTCAGCGACAAGCTGGATGTGACCACGGCGATGCTGGCCGGCTTCGTCCACCACCTCTTCGCCCACCTCGGTAAGGCGGCCGAGGGCGCCGAAGGCCTGGGTGCCTCCGTCCACGCCACCACGCTCGCCTACGTCCGCGAATTCGAGATGAACCGTGGGCTCTTCCGCGCGCTGATGCAGATGACGGAGGAGTCCGAGCGCATCGAAGCGATCTACCAGGGCTTCAACAACCGCTGGAACCGGCGGACGGCACGCGTCATAGCGCGCTGCCGCGGGGTTGAGGGGCCACCGGAGGAGGAAGACATCCTGCGGGCGTTCGCCCTCGGCGGGATGGTCGACGAGTTCCTGGCCAACGTCTACGTCCGGCGTGATCCCGCGCTCACGGAGCGACTGACGACGTCCGAGGAGACCGCTCGCCTGCTGGCCGATCTCTGGCTCGATGCCCTGCCGCGGGGGGCTGGCGCGTCGCACTAAGATGTCTGGGCCGCTACCGATGTCGACGTCGGCAGGATGTCGGCGTCCTCCGGCTCCAGCGCCGGCGCCACGCAGTGTCCCTGGACAAAGTCGACGCCGCACTGGTTCAGTAGTTTCAGTGCCTCCGGGGTTTCGACGAATTCCGCGACGGTTCGCTTGCCCAGTGCATGGGCGATCTGGTTGATCGCCAGGACTACCTGCTTGTCGAGCGGATCGGAAACGAGTCCCTGGATGAACAGCCCATCGATCTTCACATAGTCGACATCGAGGTGCTTCAACTGGCCGAAGGAGCAGAAGCCGCTGCCAAAATCGTCGAGCGCAAAGCGACAGCCGGCGTGCGAGAGCTGGCCGATGAGCCGGCGAGTCGCGCTGAGATTGGTAACGGCGGTCGTCTCGGTGATCTCGAAAGCGAGCCGGCTGGCCTCGATACGGTAGTGCTCGATCAGCTCGAGGATTTCGTCGCCGATCCCCTCGTCGGCCAGGCTCTCCGCGGACAGATTCACCGCCAGGGAGGGCGGCTGTGAGCCATTGGCCGTTGCCTCCGCCAGTAGGCGCATCGCCGCGTTGATGGTCCAGCGGTCGATCTCCGGCATCAGGCTGAAGCGTGCCGCCGCGGGCAGGAAGGCGCCCGGCAGGATCCACTCGCCGCTGGTACTGCGCAGACGCAGCAGGGCCTCGTACTGCCAATCGTCGGCCTCCTCCAGACTTGCACGCAGCGTATGCCAGCGTTCGAGCACATCCGTTGCCTCCAGCAAAGTGGTTTCGATGTTCGACGGCACAATCGGCTGGAGCACGAGCTCGAACTCGTCGTGGGCGAGGGCGTCGCTCAGGCGCGATGACCAGCTCAGTTCGTGATCCATGCTGCCGCGGTCATCGTCGTCGGGGCCGAATACGTGGGTCTGATTGCGCCCCTGGTTCTTCGCCATGTGGGCGGCGAGATCCGCGTGGGCCATGACCTCGCCCGCGGACGGCAGCCGCGGATCGATCGCCGCTACGCCGACCGAGGCGGTGATCTTGTAGGGCTTGCCGGCATAATTGAAGTGCGTCTCCGCCACGATCTGGCGATAGGCATCGGCGACATCGAAGAGTGCCTCGCCCTCGATCTCGCTGAGGATGATGGCAAACTCGTCGCCACCGAGCCGGGCGAGCAGATCGGAGCTGCGCACGCGCGAGGCAAGGCGCTGGGCGATGGTGACCAGCAGCTCATCACCGGCGGTGTGTCCGGCCGTATCGTTGATGTACTTGAACTGATCGAGATCGAGATACACCAGGGCGCTCGAGCAGCTCCGGCGCTCGACCCGCGCACACTCCTGGCGCAGCTCCTGTTCGAAGAAACGGCGGTTCAACAGGCCGGTCAGGGCATCATGGTTGGCCTGCCAGCGCATCTGGTCCTCAAGCAATCGGCGCTCGGTGACATCGCGAAAGGCAACCACGGATCCCTGCCGTCGCCCATCCACCGTCAGCGGATAGACTGTGCCCTCGACCGGTATGCAGCGCCCATCGCTTGCCCAGAACACGGCCTGCCAGTCGTCCAAGCGTTCGCCCGTGTCGTAGGCGCGGGCGAGGAAGTCCTGTTCGCGGGTGTACCCCTCGCCATGTCGGCCGGCGTAGTGGAACAGCTCGTGCGCGTCCAGCCCGTTGAGCCGCTCGTTCTCCGAAAAGCCCAGGATCGAACGCGCAACGGGGTTGATGAATGACAGGCGACCGTCGTTGTGCACGCCATACACGCCGTCACCCACGGAGTTCAGGATGCCCTCAAGGTAGCGCCGCTCGCGTTCGACCGATCGCCGCGTGCGCACCGCCCGGCTCATCGCCGCCACCCGCGCCAGGAAGAGCTCGTTGGCTTCGTTCTTGAACATGCATTCGACCGCACCGGCTGCGAGGCTGTCGGCAATGACCTGATCCAGATAAGTCCCGGTGAGTATAGACATGACCATATCGCGGGTGGCGTGGTTTTCCCGCAGGCGCCGGCAGAGGCAATCACCGGTCTGACCGGGCATGAAGTAATCGATAATGGCGATGTCGAAGTCGCCATTCACGGCCAGCTCATAGCCCTCGTCCACCGAGGCCGCGAGTTCCACGGTGTAGCCGTTATCCGTCAACAGGTTGCGGTAGGTCAGTCGCGACGTCGGCGAATCGTCCACCAGGAGGATGTGGATGCCCGGGTGATCGGTGATGTCGCCGGGGATGCTCGACTGTTCATTCGTGATGTCCGGCAAGGTGCGCTGGACCCGTTCGAGTGCGGCGCGGATCTCGCGATACTCCTCCCACATCAGTAGGGCCGTGCCGGGACGTTGGCGCAGCCAGCTCAGCTGCCCCGGATCCGAGTCCTCGCTGAGGATGATCACAGCCGCGTGACAATAGGCCGGTTTTTCCAGCAGCACCAGTAGTTCGTCCGTGATCGACGCCGTGCGTGACGGCCAGCCCAGAACGACGGCGTCGAAGTGCTCGCCGGGCTCCTGCAGGCGGCTCAGTCCCTCCTCGTACGTTGCGACGGTCTGTGTCTCGAAACGCTCGGTCGGGAGCTGCCGTGACAGCGCGACGCGGAACGTCGATGACTTCTCGATGATGAGTACGCGCTGCATCCCAACCCCCCCATGGCGGCTGCCCACCCCTGGCCCACCGCTGCGTAGTACAGCCGGAGGAGCACAATCCCGCTCCGCTGGATCACGCCTTATTTGATCTCGTGGCCCTGCCCCATCCATGGCCTTGACTGCGTGGGTCGTTGTCGACCGCTTTCCAAGACTCGCAACGGGCACAGGCGTTGCCGAATCTAGCGGATGACCGCGCGTCCGGGCAATCCAGTGCGCGCCTTTGATTGCGCTCGCAGCGTCTTCTGCCTGCACGCAGCGACTTGCATTGACCACGCGCCGAATCGGGGCGCCACGACCGCCCTGCCCGACGTGCATCTGCGCCGCCCACCCCATCGCTGGTATTCTGGCACGGTCCTCCGCGATCCCTGCCGGCCCCGCCGTGATCGGGCGCCCACTGGGCGTGCGACAGATCTGCGCCCCTCGGGGCGGGGATGCGCGGCGGAGACTTGACCCGCGATTTCCCAGCCAGTGGAATCGAGGCCATCATCCGCAGACCCAGGGAGGCCGACATGCCCAACGAAGTCGTCATTTGTGCCCCGGTACGGACCGCGATCGGCACCTACAGCGGCACACTGAAGAATGTCTCCGCGACTGACCTCGGAGCCACCGCGATCCGCCACTGCCTCAAGCGCGCCGGTGTCGATGGTGGCACCGTCGAAGCGGTCGTCATGGGCAATGTCGTGCAAGCCGGTAACCGGATGAATCCCGCGCGCCAGGCCGCGATCGATGGCGGCATCCCCGTTGCCGCGCCCGCACTGACCGTCAACCGGGTCTGCGGCTCGGGCGCGCAGGCGGTCGCCTCCGCCGCCCAGGAGGTCCTGCTCGGGCACGCCCGTTGTGCGCTCGCGGGCGGCCTCGAGAACATGGATCGTGCGCCTTACCTGCTCGAGAACGCGCGCTGGGGCTACCGCATGGGCGATGGCCGGGTCATCGACGCGATGCTCGCCGACGGCCTCCACGACGCCTTCTCCGGGCAGCACGCCGGCTGGCACACGGAAGACCTGGTCAGTGAGTTCGGTATTTCGCGCGGCGATCAGGACGCCTGGGCCGCGCGCTCGCAGCAGCGCTTCTCGCAGGCACAGGCGGCGGGTCACTTCCGCGACGAGATCGCGCCGATCGAGATTCCCGGGCGCAAGGGGTCGACAATCTTCGACCAGGATGAGCACAACCGGGCCGACACCACCGCCGAGGCGCTCACGGGCCTGCGCCCGGCCTTCCGCGAAGGCGGGACGATCACCGCTGGCAATGCCCCGGGCCTCAACAGCGGCGCCGCCGCCATGCTCGTCGCCGATCGCGACTGGGCCGAGCGCAAGGGTCTCGAGCCGATGGCCCGTCTGGTCGCCTGGGGCGTCGGGGCCGTCGAGCCCGATCGCTTCGGCATCGGCCCCGTCCCCGCCGTGCACCAGGCGCTGGATCGCGCCGGCTGGCAGACGAGCGATCTTGAGCGCGTCGAGATCAACGAGGCCTTCGCCGCCATCGCGCTGACCGTGTTGCGTGAGCTCGGGCTGGCCGAGGACGTGGTCAACCCCGAAGGCGGCGCCATCGCGCACGGCCACCCGATCGGTGCCACCGGCGCCATCCTCACGGTCCGCCTGCTCCACGCCATGCAGCGCAACGGCGAGCGTCGCGGCATGGTGACGATGTGCATCGGGGGCGGCCAGGGCATCGCACTGGCACTCGAGCGCTGAGGCTGAGTCTGTATCTCGCGGCTTGAAAAAGTTATGTGGTAGGCCCGGCAGGACTCGAACCTGCGACCAAGGGATTATGAGTCCCCTGCTCTAACCACTGAGCTACGGGCCCGTTGTCCGTCGGGCTGGGCCGGCTGTCCCCGGAGCTGGGGTGGGCGCTCGCCCGAGTGCGGCAGGCGCGTATTATGGCGCATCCGGGCCGGTGGGGGCACGCAGAGCCGTTGCCACGCCGAGTGGGCGCTCACTGCAGGAGTTCGCTCAACGCTTGGAGCAGGGCCATGATGTCCTGGTCGTTGACCAGGGGCGGCCCGCCAATATCCTTCTCAATCCGGACGATGAGGTCATCGCCGTCCCGGCCGATCAGTCCGCTGACGACGAGCAGGCCGATCGCCTGGTCGAGTTGTTCGCGCAGACGCTCGTCCATCTCCTCGCGGAAGCTGCCCTCGGGGAGCTGCTGCTCCATGGCCGCATAAAGGGCGTTGCGTACGACTGCGCGCGGGGCGCGCAATTCGGCGTGACCCGAGGTCGGGTCGATCAGGCTGACGGGGACATCGATCTCGAAGGGGCGATCGCCAGCGAATGCGGCCTCCAGCTCGCCTGTAATGGCGCCATCGTCGGTGCCCACATGCAGCCGTTCGGTGCGCAGCTCGGGCGAGCCCCGCAGCAGATCGGCCAGCGCTGTGCGGATTTCGGTTTCGGCGTCGGCCGTGCCTGCCGCCGAATCGTCGGCGAGTTCGCGCTGGGCGTCGTCGAGGGCGCGGTTGAGACGCGCGAAGGGAGCCCGGGCCAGTTGCGACGCGCGGACATGGAGTGCGCCGTCGTGTAGTGCCAGGCCGTTCGCCTCCAGCGCATCGAAGCGCACACGGCTGTCCACGCTGATGTGCTCGGCGTCGGCTTCGTTGCTGTTGCGCAGCGAGAGTTCCGCCAGATGGAACGCAGCCGGCTGATCCGCTTCATTCAGCTCAAGGCTCGCTGCACCGATGCTGAGCCAGCCTTCCCCGAGCCAGAGGCCATCGTCGCCCCGCCGGGAGCGATCGCCGCCTTCCACGTCGCGCAGGGCGAGGCGGTCGCCCCGATCGTTCGCCACGTCGATCTCGGCCACTCTCAATAGCAGCTTCGTGGTGTCGCCGTGCACGCCCGCCTCGCCGCGGGCATCGCGCCATGCGAGGTGCATCTGCTGGAGGCCGTCGTCGGGTGACTCGGCTTCGAAATCGATCTCGTGATCCGGGAAGAAGAACTGAGAATCGAGCTCGCCCCGGGTGTTGATGCGCGAGCGCGCGTGGATGATGGGGCGGCCAGCGATCTCGCGTTGATCCAAGGCCTCGAGCGTCTCGCGCATGCGTAGGCGACTGTCCACGCGCGCGAGCCCGAATCCGTCGCCGACCCAGGGGCCGTGGTGCACGCGGTCCCGGCCCCGGATACGGATGGGCGCCGTCGCGTCGGTATTCTCTTCCAGCCACTCGGCCCATGGGCCGGTGATCTCGACCGTATACCGTGCCTCGCTGCGCAGCCAGCCGCGCTCATACTGCTCCAGCGCGATCCGCGCGTCGGGGTGGGACCCGTCGAGCTGCTCGACGAGTTCGCGATAGGTCTGCTCCGTATGCCAGCCCAGGAGGGCCGGAGCGGAGGCGCCGCCCACGACCAGGATGACGGCGAGGATCAGGATCAGTTTGCGACGCATGGTGCGCGAGCCCTGCGGACGATGGCCGCTTGCAGAGGCCGCAGCGTAGCCGTGCGATCGGCTGGTTACAAGTCCTACAGCGGGGCTTGGTTTGGGGCACCGCAATCACTATGTTGTGGGCAGGGCTATTGCCCGGTCGGGTGTGTGGCGCCGTGCGCCGCATATACTGGCATTCCGTGACCCAAGAAGGAGAAATCCATGGACGCGACCTGGATCCTGGTGGCCGACAATTCCCGTGCCCGCATTTTCACCATCGAACGCCCGCGCGGCCCACTGATCGAAGTCTCTGCGCACGACAACCCCGACGCCCGCAAGCATGAACGCGATCTTGTCACCGACCGGCCCGGGCGCGAAGCCGATCCCGGCGGCTACGGCCGTTCCGCCTTCGAAGCCCCCTCGGCCAAGGCCGATTCAGCGGAGCGCTTCGGGCGCGAACTCGCCGATCTCCTCCAGCGCGGCCGCAGCGAGGGCCAGTTCAAGCGTCTCTACCTGATCGCCGCGCCGCACTTCCTCGGCGTGCTGCGCGACCTCCTCGATACGGGGACGCGGCGCTGCATTGAACAGGAGATCGACAAGGATCTGGTGCACGAATCCCCGGAGCGCATCCGCAAACAGCTGCCGGAGCGGATGTCGGTCAGTCTCGCCTGAGCCCGGTCGGCGCGCGAGTTCGGCTTCGGGGACACCGACCGACGCCGCCTGCGCGCGCGGCCTCTACGTGCCCAGCGGGCGCCGAATCGTGGTAGCCTGCGTTGCACGTGCGATAAGTACAACACCCGCCGAATCCGGATAGCGTTGGCCACAGCGGTGTGGCTGCCGCGCCGGGGCGCGTTGGCAGGAGCGCATGCACCAGCCACGAGGCCGAGTCCTCCTCGGCCGGATATTTCCCCGCATCGACCCCGAGTTGCGCCCGGAGTTTCGGACCTACGAGCGCCGAATCGCGCGCCGCATTACCGTTGCCGCGAGCCTCGCCATCATCCTGGTCATCCCGGCGGTGCAGTTGCTTGAGACGTGGGTGATCCGGCCGGGCGACCAAGTCCTGTACAGTCACCTGCTGATCCGAACCCCCGTGCTGGTGCTGGCCCTGGTGATCCTGGGGCTTTGGTACTGGCGCCCCGAGGGGCAGTGGCCGCGGCCGGTTGCGCTGTTGTTCGGTGTGGTGATGGTGGCCTTCGTGACCACTCGGTTCGGGCACGATCTCCAGTCTCCCGCCGCGCCGCTCGAACATGCCTCCCACCCACTGATCCTCGTGATCATGATTGCCGCTGTAGTGGCTACGCGCGGGGTCCGGGACCTGGCGCTCGTCTTCGGCCTGCCCACCGCCGGTTTGCTCTTGTACCTGTGGCAGGCGGAGACGGCGCTGGTGCGCGAGGAGCTCGTACTCCTCGTCTATCCTTTCCTCGCCATGATCATTGCCGGCTATATCGCCCACGTCCTCCACGGGCTCTATATAGACCATTTCCTGGCCACGCGGGAAATGCGCCAGCACGCGATGACGGACCCCCTCACGGGTCTACTCAACCGCCGCGCGATGGGTCCCGAACTGGAGGCGCGTCATGCGGCGGCAGCGCCTCATGGGCGTTCGTTCGCCGTGCTGATGACCGATCTCGACCACTTCAAGCAGGTCAACGATATCCATGGTCACGAAGTCGGTGACGAGGTCCTGGTCGCCGTCAGCACCCGGATGGCGGCCCAGCTGCGCCGCGAGGATCGGCTGTGTCGCTGGGGAGGCGAAGAGTTCCTGGTGTTGCTCGATGGGGTCAGCGACGCAGCCGCGATGGCCGTGGCGGAGAAGCTGCGGCGGGCCGTGGCGGACACGCCGGTCTCGACCGCCGTTGGCGCGATCGAGATCACGATGAGCCTCGGTGTAGCCACCTGTCGCGACTGCGAGTCGGCCGAGGCGCTCGTCACCTGCGCCGACGAGGCGCTCTATCGCGCGAAAATCGCGGGCCGCAACCGTTGCATCGCGGCCCAGCCGGCAACCGCCATGACCCTGGCAGCGCGCGGCCCTGACTGATCGACTGGCCGCGCTGCCCCGTCAGGGGGCGACTTGCGCCCCGAGTTTTCGCCTGCGAATTGATCCAGATCAAAGCCGCCGTCGTGGGAACCCGATAAGCTCAACCCAAACAAGTCCTGCCTATGACCGAATCGGAGCAGGACACGCTGGGGGGCAAGCATGAGTACGCAGAAACCCGTAGGCGCATTGGTCGTGGTTGCCTTCCTGGCCGCGGTGATCGTGGTCTCCTGGTTCGGCATGTACGCGATCTTCACGGGGCGGAGCTGAGCCATGGCCGATGCCGATCATGAAGCGCACAAGGCCATCGTCCGGTTCGAGGGCTTCTGGATCGCATTCTCGCTGGTGCTCCTCGTCGTCTTTGTGGCCCTCGTATTCCATGCGGTCGCCATGCACGGCGGACAGATCGGCAAAGCCGAGTCGCGCAAGCCGATCGATGAGATCCTCGCGATGCCCGAGTTCGCCAATCCCGATGTCCGAATCCGCGACAACGGTCGCGTCGAGGCCTCCGTGGTCGCCCGCGCGTTCAGCTTCCAGCCCAACGTGATCGAGGTCCCCACGGATACCGAGGTCACCTTTCGCATGACGAGCGCCGATGTGATCCACGGTTTTCAGATCAAGGGGACCAACATCAATGTCGAACTGATCCCGGGTGAGGTCGCGGAGGTCGCCTACACGTTCAGCGAGCCCGGTGACTACCCGCTGATCTGCAATCAATACTGCGGTGCGGCGCATCACAACATGATCGATACCGTACGTGTCGTCGACGCTGCCGAGTTCGATGTCGCCCCGGAGGAGGAACCCGCCGAGGTCGACGATGTCGCGACCTGGGAGGCGCGCGGCGAGCGCGTCTACGGTAACGAGTGTGTCGCCTGTCACCAGGCCGACGGCAGTGGCATGGGCACCGCATTTCCCCCGCTGGCCGGGCATACGCTCGATCTGCTCCGTGGGGAGGGAGGGCGTGAGTACCTGATCGACGTGGTGCTCTACGGCCTGGCCGGACCCATCCAGGTCGACGGTACCGAATATAGCGGCCACATGCCGGGCCTTGCCCGGCTCTCGGACGAGGATATCGCGGCGGTCGTCAACTACACTGCTCACGCCTGGGGGCATGAGGACGATCTGCCGGACGATTTCGTACCCGTTAGCCCCGAGGAGGTCGTCGAGCGCCGCGACCGTGACCTGGCGCCTGCCGACGTACTCGAGCTGCGTCCGGCGCTCGATTGAACCGGCAACTGGAGATCTGCTCGATGGCGACCGTGATGACCGCAAACGAAGCCACTGATCGCGCCGTCCAGGGGCCACCCGAGCGCCGGTTGACGTTCGCCTTTCTTGCCGTCGGTCTGGCGGCCATGCTCGTAGGCTTTCTGCTCGGCCCGCCGCAGGCACTGAACTACGCCGGCATCAACATCTACGACTACCTGCCGCTGGCCAGCTACTACCAGGGGCTGACGCTGCACGGTGTGCTCATGGCGCTGGTGTTTACCAGCTACTACATCTGTGGCCTGCTCCTCTACCTGCCCGCTCGGGAACTCAATCTGCGTCCCCGCATGGTGCCCGCCTGGGTGGCGTTCTGGATGATGACGGTAGGCACCGTGCTCGCGGGTGCCGCGATGATTGCCAACACGAGCAACGTGCTCTATACGCTCTACCCGCCCATGGAGGGGCATTTCGCTTTCTATCTCGGACTCACGCTGGTGGTGGTCGCCACACTCATCGTGGCGGCCCTGACCTGGGATATGCGCCAGACCTGGAAGCGGTTGAACCCCGGGCAGCCGACGCCGCTGGTTACCTACATGAGCCTCGTGACCTGGATCATGTGGGCGATCGCGTCCCTCGGCCTCGCCGCCGGGGCGCTGTTTCTGCTACTGCCCTGGTCGCTGGGACTGATCGACGGGGTCGACCCGCAGCTGTTCCGGACGCTGTTCTGGTATACGGGGCACCCCATTGTCTATTTCTGGTTGCTGCCGGCTTACGTGGTCTGGTACGCGATCGTGCCGCGTCAGGCCGGCGGGCGCCTGATCTCGGATTCGATGGCGCGGCTGGTCTTCATCCTCTTCCTGCTGTTTTCCATCCCCACCGGCTTCCATCACCAGTACGCCGACCCGGGGATCGATACGAGCTGGAAGCTGGTGCACAATGTAATGACCGCCTTCATCGCCATCCCCAGCCTGATCACCGCCTTCACGATTGCGGCCTCGCTGGAGAATGGCGGACGCGCGCGCGGTGGCACGGGGATCATGGGGTGGTTCTGGGCCCTGCCTTGGGGTAAGCCGGCGTTCGCTGCGTCCGTGCTGGCGATGATTACGTTCATCTTCGGTGGGGCTGGCGGCATGATTCTCGCCAGCATGAATCTCAACCTGGTCGTGCACAATACGGCCTTCATCCCCGGGCACTTCCACGTCACCGTCGGCACGGCGGTCACAATGACCTTCATGGGCGTGGCGTTCCTGCTCATCCCGCATCTGCTCGGTCGCCGCCTCGGCTCGCCCCGGGCTGCATTGATGTCCGCGTGGCTCTGGTTTATCGGCATGATGATCATGGCACTCGGCATGCACTGGCAGGGTATCCTCGGCGTGCCGCGCCGCAGCCAGGTCTCTGACCTGACGAACGATCTGCAGGGGGTCTATGCCTCGGCCGAACTCGCTGGCATGTTCACCGGCTTATCGGCGGTGATCCTCCTGGTTGCCGGCATCTTCTTCTTCTATGCCTTGATCGCCACGTTTTTCCAACCGCGCACCTCGTCCGACATCGGGGATATCGAGTTCGCCGAGTGCATCTCCGGCAGCCACGACGCCGAGGGTCGGCCTCGACGCTCGGTCATGTTGATGGAGCGCCTCGGGCTGTGGACGATCGTCGCGGTGGTCATCATCGCGATCGCCTACCTGCCGACGATCCTGGAGCAGGTGGTGGGCTATCAGGCGGTGCCGGGCTTGCAGCTCTGGTAGCCGGCTCCGATCCGACCGTGGGCGTTGATGCGGCTAGGGCACGCCTCGATCATCCTGTACAGTGTCCAGTCCATGGTTGCCTGCAATGCTGAGGCCCTGTACCGATGCGCCTGACCAGTCCCGCCTTTCGTGACCAGGGAGCGATTCCGCGGCGCCATACCGCTGCGAGTGTGAACGAACTGCCGCCGCTGCGGATCGCGGATGTGCCTGGCGGTGCCCAGAGTCTCGCGATCGTCGTGGAGGATGTCGACTCGCCGCTTGGGGAGCATGTCACCCATTGGGTGGTGTGGAATCTGCCACCGGACACCGACCACCTGGATGCCGTGACGGTTCCGATGGGCTGTTGCGTCGGCACGGACAGCTTTGGCAAGACCGGCTATACCGGTCCCATGGCGCTGGAAGGGCGCCACCACTTCCGTTTCCGCCTGTTTGCGCTCGACACGACGCTCGACCTGCCGGCCGGGGCAACGCGTGCCCAGCTCGACGAGGCCATCCGGGGGCATGTCGTGGCGACGGCCGAACTCACCGGGTATATCGAGCTGTCCGCCGAGGGCGACGATAGCGCCCACTGACTCCATCGACGTCGACGGGAGGAACTACGCATGACGGGGCGCACCCGCGCGTTCTTCGCTACCGTGAACCCGACCGTGTTCACGGCCTCCGGCATCATGGTGATCGCCTTCCTGCTCTTCGGGGTCGCCCTCCCGGCCGCGGCCGGACAGCTCTTCGGTACCCTGCACGCCTTCATCACCGAGTACCTCGGCTGGGGCTACCTGCTCGCCGTCACCTTCTTCGTCGGCTTTCTCGTCTGGCTCGGCTTCAGCCGCTACGGCGTCATCCGCCTGGGGCAGCAGGACGAGCGACCGCAGTTCGGCTTTCTCGCCTGGTTCTCGCTCCTGTTCAGCGCGGGCATGGGAATCGGGCTCGTGTTCTGGAGCGTGGCGGAGCCCACTCTGCACTACCAGTACCCGCCGCAAGCCGAGGGGGGGACCTCGGCGGCGGCGCGCGAGGCGATGCGCTACACCTTCTTCCACTGGGGCCTGCACGCCTGGGCGGTGTACGTGGTGCTGGGCCTCTCCGTCGCCTACTTCAGTTTTCGTCACCATCTTCCGCTGACCATCCGTTCGATCTTCTACCCGCTGCTCGGTGACCGCATCTACGGCCCCATCGGCCACGCCATCGATATCCTGTCGGTCTTCGGGACGCTGTTCGGCCTCGCGACCTCACTTGGTTTCGGCGCGATGCAGCTCAACACGGGCCTCAACGTGCTCATCGACATGCCGGTCTCGGCGAACCACCAGGTCGGCATCATTGCTGCCATTACCGCCGTAGCCGTGTTCTCGGTCATCTCCGGTCTCGATCGTGGCCTCAAGTGGGTCAGCATGTTCAACCTGGGGCTGGCGACCGCCTTCATGCTCTTCGTGCTGATCGCGGGCCCGACGTTGTTCAATCTGCGCTTCCTGCTCGACTCGACCGGTGATTACCTGCAGAACCTCATCGGCATGAGCCTGTATACCGATGCCATCGGCGGGGCGGCGTGGCAGAAGGACTGGACCATGTTCTACTGGGCGTGGTGGATCGCCTGGTCGCCCTTTGTCGGCATCTTCATCGCGCGCATATCGCGCGGGCGTACCATCCGCGAGTTCATTGTCGGCGCGCTCGCACTGCCGTCGCTGTTCGTGTTTCTGTGGATGGCGACGTTCGGCGGCACGGCGCTGCATTTCGAGCTTTTCGGCGATGACCTGGGCATCGCTGCGGCCGTCGAGGAGGACACGACGGTCGCCCTCTACGTCACGCTCGCCGAACTGCCGTGGATGACGCTCTCCTCGGCGATCGCGACGCTGCTGATCGCCACCTACTTCATCACCTCGTCGGCTTCCGGAACCTACGTCGTCGACGCGCTGATCTCGCGCGGGGCGAAGCACTCACCCACGCGCCAGCGCGTGATCTGGGGGATCACCGAGGGCGCAGTCGCCGCCACGCTGCTCTACGTAGGTGGGGAGCGTGCCCTCGACAGCCTGCAGACGGCGTCGTTGACTGCGGGGTTACCGGTGGCGGTCATCCTCGTGCTGGCCTGTTTCAGTCTCTTCCGAGCGCTGCAGCGCGAGTACGATGTCGAAGGCGTGGAGCCGCCTTGGGGGAGGTGATGGGCCGCCGCTGTGGGGCTCCGGGCCATTTTGCCCGCATCAGGCCGCAGGTCGGGCTTCACCCCGCACAGCGGGGTGAAGCCCGACGCCCCGCTCTGCATCAACGCAACACGCGTAAGCGCTCGCCCTGCGCCTGTTGGTATACGTCCACGTGCATCTCCGCACTCCGCGCCCAACTGCTGTCGCGCGCCATCGCCGCGCGCATCAGTGCCTGCCAGGTCGGCGCGTCGCGGAACATCGTCACCGCATCCCGGCAACGGGCGAGCAGGGCTGCCGCCGTCGGCTCGTGGAATTGGAAGCCGGTGGCCGCACAGCGCGCAAGGGCCTCCTGATCGGCATCGATAATGGTCTCCGCCAGCCCGCCGGTAGCGTGGACGACTGGGACCGTGCCATAGCGCATTGCATTGAGCTGGGCCAGCCCGCAGGGCTCGAAGCGCGACGGCATCAGCAGCATGTCGGCACCTGCGTACAGTCGGTGAGCGAAGGCCTCGTCGAAACCCACATGGAGATGAACCCGGCTCGGATGCTCGCGTGCGGCCGCGCGCAAAGAGCGCTCAACGTGCGCCTCGCCATTGCCGAGGACCACGACGCAGGCACGCAGGGCGAGCAGCTGCGGCAGCGCGCTCAGCAGCAGATCGGCGCCCTTCTGCGTCGTCAGACGGCCGACCCAGGCCATTACGGGGGTCGCGCTGTCGGCATCCAGGCCGATCTCGGCGCACAACGCTTCGCGGTTGGCGCCCTTGCCGGCGGTAGCGCGGGTGTCGTAGGTGTGCGCGATATAGGGGTCTGTGGCCGGATCCCACACCTGGGTATCGATGCCGTTGACGATGCCGTGCAGGTGTTCGCGGCGGTGGCGCAGCACACCGTCGAGGCCCTCGCCGCGCGCCGGTTCCAGGATCTCGTTGGCGTAGGTGGCACTCACCGTCGTGAGGCGGTCGGCGAACATTAGCGCGCCCTTCATGAACGAGAGTTCGTCGTGATGCGCCAATGCCTGCCAGTGGTTCAACCAGGCGGGCAGGCCGAGAGTGTCCATGATGGGCGCCGGGAATGCGCCCTGAAAGGCGAGGTTGTGGATGGTGAATACGCTCGCGGCGGGCACGCGTGCGAGCATCAGCCAGGTCGGCACCAGCCCCGTGTGCCAGTCGTTGATGTGGACGACGTCCGCCTGCCAGCCGAGGCCGAAATCATCGCCAGCGATGCGCGCCGCGGTACGGGCGAAGGCGGCGAAGGCCTCGGCGTTGTCCGGGTGCGGCCGGCCGTCGGCGGTGGTATAGGGATTGCCGAGGCGCGCTTGGAAGGCCGGGTGATGGTCGAACCAGACGGGTACATGGTCGGCCGTCTGCGTGGCGAGGAGTGCGCGATCGCCATCGTCGGCGACCGGTTGGAGGGCAGTCGCACCGAGTTCGGCCGCCCGGGCGATGGCCGCGCCGTAGCCGGGCAGCAGCACGCGCACGTCGTGCCCCAGTGCCCGCAACGCGGCGGGCAGGGCGCCGGCGACATCGGCCAGTCCGCCCGTCTTGATCCAGGGATGGGCCTCGGCGGCGACATAGAGCACGCGCAGTCGCTCAGCCGTCATCGTCACCTGCCGGCACAAGGATCAGCGCGGCCAGTGGCGGCAGCACCAGTACGGCCGAGGCGGGCTGGCCCATCCAGGAGGTGGCGTGCGCCTCGATGACGCCAAGGTTGCCGACGTCGCTGCCGCCGTAGAGCGTTGAATCGGAATTCAGCGCTTCGCGCCAGCGGCCCTTGTGCGGCAGGCCGAGGCGGAAGTCGCCGTACACTTCCGGGGTGAAGTTCAGCACCACCACGACCTCCCGCCCACTCTCGATGCGGCGGAAGGCGAGTAGCGAGCGCTCGGCGTCGTCGCAGTCGATCCAGGCGAAGCCGTGGTGGGCGAAGTCGCCGGCGTACAGAGCGGGTTGCGAGCGATAGAGGCCGTTGAGGTCGCGCACCAGTGCGTGAATGCCGGCGTGGGCGGGATCTTCGAGGCAGCCCCAGTCGAGTTCGCCGTCATGGTCCCACTCCGATCGCTGGCCGAACTCACCGCCCATGAACAGCAGCTTGCGCCCCGGATGGGTAAACTGCCAGCACAGCAACAGGCGCAGATTGGCGAAGCGTTGCCAGTCGTCACCCGGCATGCGCCCGAACAGCGAGCCCTTCATGTGCACCACCTCGTCGTGCGAGAGCGGCAGCACATGGTTCTCGGCAAAGGCGTAGAGCAGGCAGAAGGTCAGCTCGCGGTGGTGCCAGGCGCGGTGTACCGGATCGTGGCCGAGATAGTCGAGGCTGTCGTGCATCCAGCCCATATTCCACTTCATCGAGAAGCCGAGGCCGCCGTGCTCGGTCGGCCGGGTCACGCCCGGCCAGGCGGTGGATTCCTCGGCGATGGTGAAACTGCCGGGGCTCTGGCCGTGGGTCGCGCTGTTGA
>SLKC01000093.1 GCA_007134775.1 Ectothiorhodospiraceae bacterium
CGTCGTCGTCGGCCTCGGGCGCGGTGAGCCCGATTTCGCCCGCGCGGCCCGCGGCCTGGTGGATGCCGATGATGCGGCGAGTCACGCCCTCGTCGTCGATGCCGGCACGGCGGGGGAGAGGGTGCGGGAGTGGCTCCCCGCGAGCGGCGATCCAGGGTATGCGCTGGCGATGGTGGGCCTGATGCATGCACTCGCTGTCGCGCTGGGGCAACGCGTGGATCGCCCCTTCCGCGGGGAGGCACTGTTGGCGCTCGATGACGCCTGCCTTGCCGCGGGACCGAAGACACTGTTGCAGGAGGAGATGATCGACCAGCTCGTGGGCGCGCTCGATGTCGATCTGCTGTTGGCGGGGGAGGGGAAGTGAGCGAAGCGCACGATGCCTCCTTGGCCTTCTCGGGGCTGGTGGCGCTGCACCAGCGCCTGGTGCGCGATCCCGCGATGGATGCTTCGGGCACGGTGCTGCATCCGCGATCGACGTCGGTACCGCAGGACTGGCGCCCGACGTTCGAACCGATGATGCCCTACTGCCCGGTCGATCCAGCGGATCTCGACCTCGGCGGGGGCGGTGACTTCCACGAGATCGCCGAAGAGCGGCTGCGGCGCGCGATCCTCGATGTCGTCACCGGTGAAGGCCCGGTCCACTTCGAATTGCTGGGGAATCGGCTACTGGCCGCTGCCGAGGTGGCTCGCATGGGCGCACGGATCCGTGCACGGATGGAGGCGGCACTGGCGTCACTCGAGGAGACGCGAGAGATTGTAGGGATTGGATCCTTCTATGGACGCCGCGAGCAGTTCCTGCGGCCGCGGCTGCGCGACTGGGGTCCTTTGCCGGATCCCGAGCGGCGGCTCGAGCATGTCGCCGATAGCGAGCTGATGCTCTGTCTCTTTCACGCCGTTCTGGATGGTGATGGCGTCGATGCCGATACGGCGATGAATGACGGCATTGACCGGATCGGGTTCCCCCGGCTGACCGCCAATGCCCGCGAACGCCTGCAGGCCCCCCTGCGGGCGTTACTGGAACGGGACATGTTGCGCCGCGAGGGTGAGAGGCTGCTTCTCGGCCGTGAGGCCTTTCTGCGTTGAATTCCCGACTATCAGATCTTTATAGGCATTTTTTGTGGTTACGACTAAAGCATTTGCGCGGTGGGCCATGACCGAACTCTTCACCATCGGGTATGAACGTGCGGCCTTTGATGCGGTGATTGATGTACTGCAGGGTGCGGAGGTCGATGCCGTGATCGATGTCCGCGCGGTGCCGCACTCGCGCCGGCGCGAATTCGCCCGCAAGCACCTCCAGGCCAACTTCCCCGCCTACGGCATCGACTATGAGGCCTGGAGCGTATTGGGTACGCCCGAGGCGGGACGCAGTGCCGCGAAGCAGGGGGACCTTGAGGGCTTTGCGCGTATCTTCGAGGCGCATCTGGCATCGGCGGAGGTCGAGGCGGCGCTGGCCCAACTCACCGAGCGGCTGCAGACACAGCGCTGCTGCCTGATGTGCTACGAGCGTGATCCGCAGCAATGCCACCGTACGCTGATCGGCGAACGGCTGAAGGAGCGCGTGGACGATCTCGTCGTCGTCGATCTCGATCCACAGAGGGCGTCGAACAGCGCGGCGCGTCCTTCGTGAGCTGATCGTTCAGGACGCCGTTCCGGAGGCGCCGTGCGAGGGGCGCGCTCGGAGGCAATATCCGGAGCTGGCTGGACGGCGACTGAGTTCATGGGGCACCCCCCCCTGTGCCGCCAGCGGATTCGCTCAGGCCACGCGGCTGTATAACTGCGATTCGACCAGGGCGATTACCTTCCATTCCCGGTCCTTTATGCTCTCGTGGTACCAGACATAGGGCCAGGCTGTGGACTGCAGGGAATCGAAACAGCGTTCCGCCTCTGCACGATCGGCAAATGTGCGTCCGTAATGCAGTACCCGCGTCATTGCAGCATCCTCCCGAGACCGCGCGGCTGAGGCCATGCGTCTCGCATCTGTGTGCTCGGGTCCAGACTCCTCTCTCGAAGACGGTTTGCCAATCGGGAGAGCTACGAATCGGGGAGCTACGTAAGGGATTTCCACGTCGAGCACGGCAATGATGGCACCCGCAAAAGCGGCGTGCTGCAGTACTTGAACCCGATGTTCCGACGTTTGTCGGCCCATCCGCAATACGTGCATGCCATCGCTTGCTCATGCGTTTCATCGCAGATCGGGTGCAATTGTGCCCCCGCGTCATGACACTGGTCGCGCTGAGCAAGCAGACATGCATGGAGGACGCCATGAGATACACCATCCCGCGTACCGCTGTGGCCCTGGCTCTGGGGCTGAGTGCCGTCGGCGTCCACGCGGCGGATCTGCGAGTCACCGTAGCGAATTTGGAGCCGGACGCTGGCTACCTCATGGTGGCACTGTACGACACACCGGAGCGATTCAGTGACCGCGAGGATGCAGTCGAAGAGATTCGCAAGCCGGTGCGTGGTGACACGCTGGCGGTGACCTTCACGGGGCTGGATCCCGGCGAATACGCCGTTGCCGTGTTTCAGGACCTCGATGGCGATGGCGTGCTGGACACCAACATGCTCGGCATGCCGCGCGAGCCCTGGGGCTTCAGCCGCGATGCCACGGGGCGCATGGGGCCGCCGGATTTCGCTGATGCCGCGTTTTCCGTCGAAGACGAGACGGTGGAGCTGCCCATTCGTCTCAACCAGCCGTGACGGAGGTGTGTGATGCAACGCCGGGAATTCATGCAACTATTGGGACTGGCTGGAACGGGTCTGCTGTTGCCGGGTGTTGGCACCCATGCACGGGCGGGCGGGACGACCATGCCGGACTGGCATGTGGGATTTCGCAATCCCCCTGCGCGCGAACTGCACACCCGCACCCTGAGAATGGAGGGTCGGCTGCCGAAGGACCTGGCCGGTACCTTCTATCGCAATGGTCCCGCGCGCCACGAACTCGGGGACCGTCGCTACAGCCATTGGTTCGATGGCGACGGCATGGTTCACGCCTACCATTTCCATGATGGCCGTATACGCCACCACGCCCGCTTCGTGAAAACACCGAAATATACCCAGGAGACCTGCGCCAACGCATTCCACCGACCCGCGTTCGGTACGGTCTTCGCGGATGCCGAACCCGTGGCGCATGCCGATGCAATGAACGCTGCCAATATCAATGTCCTGCCCTTCGCGGACCGTTTGCTGGCGCTCTGGGAGGGTGGCTCCGCCTGGGATCTTGACCCGCAGACGCTGGCGACCGGTGACCGCGTGGCCTGGTCCGAGGAGATGGCCGGTGCCCCCTTCTCGGCGCATCCGGCCGTGGATGTCGATGGCACACTTTGGAATTTCGGTCTGGTGCCGGGCGCGGGCAAGCTGGTTCTCTACGAAATCGCGCCCTCGGGCAAGCTGCGCCGGGCAGAGGCGCTGGACCTCGATGCGTCACCCATGGTGCACGACTTTGCCATCACACACCGCCACCTGGTCTTCCTCTTGCCGCCCTTTCGCCTGGATCCCGAGCGGTTCGGCGAGGGCAAGAGTTTCGTGGACAGTCATCGCTGGTACGGCGATGAACCCATGGGCGTGCTGGTCATCGACAAGCGCGATTGGTCACGCCGACGCTGGTTCGAGCTGCCCGCGGGCTTCCACTTCCACATCGGCAATGCGTGGGAGGATGGCAGCGGTGTCATACGGTTCGATTACACGCGTTATGACAACGCCGACTTCGTCACCCGGGCGGCACGTGGGCTCATGCGTGGCGAGGACGTACCGTATGCGGGTGGACACACGGCGCTGGTGCGCCTTGACCTTCGCAGTGGCGGCATCGACCAGTCGGTTCTTTCCGAGCAGACCGAATTCCCGCGAGTGGACCCACGTCGGACCGGCATGCGCTACCGGCACCTCTATACGACAGTGCGCACTGACGCGGCAGCACATCCCTTGTCCAATGGCATCCTTCGCCGCGACGTGGAAAGCGGGACGACGGAACAGTATGACTTTGGCCCCGGCGTCATTAGTGAAGAACACGTCTTCGTGCCGGTAACCAGGGGCAAAGACAGTGGTTGGCTGATCGGCACGGCGCTCGACGTCGAACGGCGGGAGTCGCTGCTCTCGGTGTTCCGTGCCGATGCGCTGGCCGATGGCCCGGTGGCGCAAGGCCGCCTTCCATACCCGGTGCCGCTCGGTTTTCACGGCAACTGGAGGAGCGCGGGATGATGCCGGACCATGATCTGCTGAAGCTGCTGCACCTTCTGGGCGCAGTCCTGCTGCTGGGCAATATCATCGTGACCGCCTGGTGGAAGGGAATGGCGGACCGTACCCGCAACCCCACGATTGTTGCGTTCGCCCAGCGGCAGGTGACATTGACTGACATCCTGTTCACCGCGACGGGGGTCCTGCTGCTCAGTGTCAGTGGCTACGCCATGGTGTTTGTGGGCCCCTGGACACTGGATGCGGCCTGGCTCGACTGGGGACAGGCCCTGTACCTGGCCACGGGATTGCTCTGGGTGGGGGTGCTGATTCCCATACAGGTCGTACAGGCGCGCATGGCCCGGGCCTTCGCGGACGCCGGCGAGATCCCCCGGCGTTACCGTCGCCTGTCCGCGATCTGGATGGGTTCGGGGCTGGTGGCGGTGATTTTACCTCTTGCCGCGTTCTCGCTTATGGTGCTCCGCCCGGGATAGAAGACCGGTCATGGGAGATGGTTTGCCTGACAACGACGGCCACTCGCTGAGCGCCAGTGCAATCGCCTGGGGCGGCATGAGATTCCACTGGCGCCTACTGTGGACGCTGGCCTTCAACACCCTGGTAGCCGGTTTTCTCACGGCCATCGGTTACGGCGGCACGCTCGCGGTGAACATGGTGTTCGCCCAGTGCATCGGCCTGAGCATTTTCGCCATGATCGAATTCGCGGTGCGCGATCGGCGAGCGGTGGGTACGGGCCAGGCGGCGAGAATCGCCCTGGCCGTTGTCGCGGGTTCGCTGGCGGGTGTGTTGCTCGCTTCTGTGGTGACGGGTGTGGTGGACGAGCGCACCCGGGGACCCGCCACCGTCATGCTCCAGACCGTGTTGATCGCACTGCTCTTTGGTGGCATTGCCGGTTACTACTTTCTCGCCCGGCAGCGCCTGTTGCGTACGCGCACGCTCCTGCAACAGCAGGAATTGCAGCGCCTGCAGGCGGAGCACGATCGCACGGCCTCGGAGCTGCGCCTTCTGCGTGCCCAGGTCGAACCACACATGCTGTTCAACTCACTGGCACATGTGCACAGCCTCATCGACAGCAACCCCGAGCGTGGCAAACGTATGCTCGATCATCTGATCGACTATCTTCGCCACGCCTTGCGGCACGCCCGCGAGACCCGCTCGGCACTAGCCGACGAACTGCGGCTGCTGGACAACTACCTGGGCATTTGTCGCATCCGCATAGGGGAGCGCCTGGACTATCGCATCGAGGTGCCGGATGCACTCGCGGCACAGCCCGTGCCCCCGATGCTTCTGCAACCACTGGTGGAGAACGCGGTCCGGCACGGTATCGAGCCGGCCGAGGCGGGCGGCTCAATCACCGTGAGTGCCCATGCACAGGGGGACGGACTCATCGCGAGCGTTCGGGACACGGGTGTGGGGTTCGGGCCTACCTGCGGAGGTTCGGGTGTCGGGCTTGCCAATCTGCGCGAGCGGCTAGCCGCCCTCTATGGAGACTGCGCCCGCCTGCGCATCGAGGAGAATCCGGGCGGCGGTGTGGTGGCAAGCCTTCATATTCCGTTGCGAGCACAGTGATCATGCGCGCCGTGATCGCCGATGATGAACCCGAGCTCGCGAGCCAGTTGCGGCGCGAGTTGGCGCGGCTATGGCCGGACCTCGAGATCGTCGGGGTGGCCGCCAGCGGGACGCAGGCACTCGCCCTTCTGGAGCGGGAACGTCCGGATGTGGCCTTCCTCGATATCCGGATGCCCGGCCTGTCCGGCCTCGAGGTCGCCGGACGGTTGTGCGAGGGCTGCCGAGTCGTGTTCGTCACGGCGTTTGATCAGTACGCAGTCGAAGCGTTCGAGCGCAACGCGGTTGACTATCTGCTCAAGCCGGTCACGCCCGAACGCCTTGGACACACGGTGGAGCGATTGCGCCGGCAGGCATCGGCGCAACGCGAGCCTGCTGAACTGGCGGCGTTGTTGCAACGCCTGCAAGCCAAAGGACAAGAGGAGTACCTGCGCTGGATTCGGGTCGGTCGCGGAGAACGGGTTGAACTCGTCAGCGTGGAGGATGTGGTCTACTTTCAGGCTCACGCGAAGTACACCAGCGTGGTCACTGGAGACGCGGATCTCGTGATTCGCACCGCCATCAAGACGCTTGCGGAACAGCTTGATCCACAACGCTTCTGGCGCATTCACCGGGCGACCATCGTGAATGCGGGGGCCATCGCTGCAGTGCACCGGGGCTTGGGTGGAAGATTCACTGTGGCCCTGAAGAATCGGCCGGAACACCTTACCGTGAGCCGCGCCTACGCGCAGCAGTTCCGACAGATGTAATCCGTGCCGGCCCGCAGACAGCGCAGCGGACGAGGTATCGCTGCTGGATTCATTGACCGTGAGGAGAGATCGACTTCATGGAATACCGCTATCACACCTGTGATGTCTTCACCCGCAAGCCGTTCGGCGGCAATCCGCTGGCGGTGATCCCGGATGCGCGCGGACTCGATGCGGCCCAGATGCAGGCCATTGCGCGCGAGTTCAATTACGCCGAGACGACATTCGTGCTGCCCGCAGAGCAGGGCCAAACGCGCCGGGTGCGGATCTTCACCCCGGAGCGCGAGGTCCCCTTCGCCGGCCACCCGAACATCGGCACCGCATTCCTGCTTGCCGATCTCGGAGAGATCGCGGTGACCGAGGATCATGCCGACATCACGTTCGAGGAACTGGCTGGGCGGGTGCCGATTCGCATCGAGCGCTGTTCCGACGGCGCGATCGAGTGTGAGCTGACCGCCCCCGAGCCGCTGTCCATCGGCCGGGAAGTCGATGCCGGCACCCTGGCACGGGCCGTCGGCCTGGCCGCGGACCAGGTGGTTACAAGGCATCACTTCCCCTGCGTCGCCTCGGTCGGTCTGCCGTTCCTGGTCGCCGAGGTCGCCGACCGCGCGGCGCTGGCACGCGCCACCGCCCAGCTCGATCGCCTGCGCGAGCTGGAGGACGCGGGCGTTACATCCTTCATTCACCTTTACACCCGCGATGCAGGGGCGTTCGATCTGCATGCCCGCATGTTCGCACCCCTGACCGGCGTGCCGGAGGACCCCGCGACCGGTAGTGCCAACAGTGCGCTGATCGCACTGCTCGGCACAGTGGCCCCCGAACCCGAGGGCGAGACTCGATGGCACATCGCTCAGGGCGAGGACATGGGCCGTCCCAGTGAGCTGTTCGGGCGTGTGGAAAAGGCTGCGGGAGAGATTACGGAAGTCCACATGTCGGGCTCGTGCGTGCGCATGTTCGACGGCACATTCCGCATGTGAGTCCAAACGGGGTGGCTCCGCTCCCGGAGTGGGGATGGTGGAAGCTCCCTATCGCCCGCGCCGAGCGTTTCGGCCTGCCGCTACGGCTCGGGGGATTCGCCACACGGGCTTGATGCCGATCGGTTCAGGCGTACTACTACGCGGAACGCTCCTCGTCCGCTGCGGGCACGACCGCGGCCATACCGCGAGTGAGGGCGCGAGCGATCGCGTTGCGTTCGATCGTTGTGTCGGCTGCCAGCAATGCAGCGAGTGCGGTGAGATCGCCCGAAGCCCCAGTATCCCCACGCCGGGTGACACGAGTCGCCTCCGGCGTCCGAAGCAACACGGTGTCGGCCTCCGTGTCGACGGCGAATTGTGTGGCGCTGATCGGGCTGAACCGCAATCCAGCCAGGGCAAGCAGGCCGGTGAGCCGCCCGATGGCCGTGATGATCGCCTCCTGCTGGTTTGCGGTGCGCCCCGGCAGAACGGTGGAGAGCGTATCGGCAGAGTGGGCGCAGGTGATGAGCCAACCACCGACGTGGCTGCGGACCCGCTTGTCTTCGAGCAGCACCGCGGGGCGCTCGGCGGGGATGCGCAGGCGGCGGCAGAGGAGGGCGCGCTGCCAAGCGCGGCGGGCGTCCCAACGGCGGTGGAAGGGTCGCAGGCGGAATGTGCCCCGTTCCAATTTCCGGTGGTGTTCGCTCGCCTCGGCGGATGGGCGGGTTCCTGCAGCGGGTGCGATGGCGAAGAGGTCGTGGTGGCCGAGCCGGCGACGGTCCCGGAGTGCGTGCCAGCTGCCGATGCGTTCACGTTCGAAGTGCTTCCAACCGGCGAGGCTGCGGCGGACGAAGCGCTCGCCAACCTGTCGTCGTTCGCGGAATACCTGCTCCAGCAGGCGCTGCAGTTCCGCGGCGTCCGGCTGCCAAGCGCGGTGGGCGCAGTAGGCGTGATAGCCGGCGCGGATGTCGTCGAGGTGGAAGTCCGCCTTGTAGGCGTAGAGGCGACGGAGGTTGCGCAGGGAAAGGGCGCGCCCAAGGGGGGCTCGGCGCCGATGCACGCGGTCGCCGTCGATCGATTGCAGGCGCCCGTCGCGGGGGATGAAGTTGGTCCAGTTGAGGTCGTTCTGGATGATGCCGGCGGCGTGGTGTTCGGCCAGTGCGATCAAGAGATCGTCATGGGCTGCTGCCTGCTCGGTATCGCTGGCCGGGGGCCAGGCCCGGTCCGGCTCAATGTAGTCGATTGCCGTTAGCCAGGCACCGGCGGCGGCCACATAGCCGGACCAGCGCAGGGCAGGGCTGGGGACGCCAGCCGCGGAGAGGGCTCGCGTCCCGCGCAGGCCGCGGTACCACTCCCAGGCACCGCGCAGTCGGCCGATGTAGAACTTGGCGACGACATCGCAACCGACGAGCCGGCCGCGCAGCAGGACACGCTTGCCCGGATAGCGCTGGATCTCCTCGCCGAGCTTGAGCGTGTCGCCGTCGGGCAGGGGGAGTGTCCGACCCGCAAGCGATTCGGGGTGATAATCGGGATCAACGCTCATTGGGCGGGGCATCCACTGCGCATGGCCGGCCAACCCGGCACGCACCGCGAATGTGCGTGCGCATGCGCGACCGGGCGGGTAGCGCGAGCCTACCAGAGATTGCCCGCCGGGGGCGCGCGGTCGCCCCACTAGCTCTGGGCGTAACCGCGGATCTTCTCCAGCAAGTTCTCGGAGATCTCGATGCCGTGCAATGCCGTGCGCTCCCGTGCGGCGAGGCGTCCCTGGCCGGGCAGCCGGGCGCCCTCCTGTTCGCTGATGGCCGAGAACAGGTGCTCGAGCCGATCGCCGAAGTCCGCGCCGGCGAAGGCGGTCGGGTCAATGGCGATGAAGAACTGACCGGTCCCGGGCGAGCTGCCCTTGTTGTCGGCGAACGACGAGGCATCGATGGCGAAGTTCGAGCCGGTGACAGCGGCCGCCATGATCTCGACGATCAGAGCGATCCCCGCACCCTTGTAGCCCCCCATCGGCACCATGGTGCCGCCGTCGAGCGCGGCATCCGGGTCGGTGGTGGGATGGCCGTCGCGATCGAGCGCCCAGCCCTCCGGGATCGGCTCGCCTTTCTGCTTGTGGACCACGATCTCGCTTTTCGCCACAACGGACGACGACTGGTCGATCACCAGCGGCGGTGCGTCACGCCGCGGGACGCCGCAGGCGAGCGGGTTGGTGCCGAACACGGGCCGGTTGCCACCCCACGGGGCAATGGAGGCCGGCGCATTGACGAAGCCGAGGCCGACGAGGCCCGCATCGGCGATGCGCTCCATGTGGTATCCGACCACGCCGCAGTTGTAGGAGTGGGTGATGGCCAGGGCGGCGATACCGGTCTCGCGGGCCAGCGGCAGAAACTGTTCCATGCCGGCATCGATCGCGGGATGGGCGAAACCGCCCTGGGCGTTGGCTCGCACGCCGGCGGTGCTCACGCGCTGTACTGTCGGCTGGGCATGGCCGTCGATCTTGCCGCAGCGCGCATGTTCACAGTAGGTCGGCAGGCGGGCCAGGCCGTGGCTGTGGATGCCGTCGGCTTCGCTGGCGACCACGGAACGAGTCAGCGAACGCTCATTGGGTTCGGCGACATTGCTGGCACGCAGCGCGTTGCGCGTCAGTTCTTCGACTTCACTCAGAGTCAGCGACACAGACATGTCCGGACAGGCTCCCGATCGGGTTGGCAATTGCCACCAGTGTAGCGAAATGCAGTGGCGGTTCGGGGAACGCGAGTCTTATCAGTCCATCAGGCTCAAGCCCCGAGGTGAGCGGCAGCGGGCATCGCTGTTGCTTGCCGCATCTTCTTCCACGCCGTACCATTTCCGACTGACCGGCGCGCGAGCGTAATCTCGGAATGCCTACCGCAGCTCGCGTGACTCAGCCCCTGGGAGTCCTCCAATGGATTTGACCGAAGGTTTTGTCGGCACTGTCGGCCGTACCCCCCTGATTCGCCTGCCGCGGCTTTCGGCGGAGACGGGCTGCGAGATCCTGGGCAAGGCCGAATTCCTCAACCCGGGCGGTTCGGTCAAGGACCGTGCGGCGCTAGGGATCATCGAGGCGGCCGAGGCCGCCGGCGAGCTCGGGGCGGGCGGCACGGTAGTCGAAGGCACGGCCGGAAACACGGGCATCGGGCTGGTCCACATCTGCAATGCCCGCGGCTACCGCTGTGTCATCGTCATCCCCGAGACCCAGTCGCAGGAGAAGATGGACGTGCTCCGAATCCTCGGTGCGGAGGTCCATCCCGTGCCGGCGAAGCCCTATCGCGACCCTGACAACTACCAGCACATCGCCCGGCGCATGGCGGAGGAGATGCCCAACGCCATATGGGCCAACCAATTCGATAACACCGCCAATCGTGATGCCCACTATCGCACGACCGGGCCGGAGCTCTGGGAGCAGACCGCTGGCCGCATCGATGCCTTCGTCGCCGCGACCGGGACTGGCGGCACGCTGGCAGGGGTCTCGCGCTACCTCAAAGATCGCGATGAACGCGTGCAGATCGTGCTGACCGATCCGCCGGGCAGTGCGCTCTACCATTGGTTCCACCACGGCGAACTCAAGGCGATCGGTGATGGCTCGATCACCGAAGGCATCGGTACGAGTCGTATCACGAGCAACCTCGAGGGTACGGCGATCGACGACGCCATCATGCCCAGCGACCAGCAGGCCGTGGACCGGGTCTACCACCTACTGCGCGACGAGGGGCTCTTCCTCGGCGGCTCCAGCGGTCTCAACGTCGCGGCCGCTGTGGACTACGCGCACCGCATCGGCCCAGGCCATACCATCGTCACCATCCTCTGCGACAGCGGTGCCCGTTACCAGTCACGGTTGTACGACCCGGAGTGGCTCGCGAGCAAGGGGCTGCGCGCGTCCTGAG
>SLKC01000096.1 GCA_007134775.1 Ectothiorhodospiraceae bacterium
AAGACCGACAAGTCGATCGCCGACAAGGAGACCGGAGACGGAACCAAGGTTTCGGAATCGGAGTGGTCTCCCAGCAACGAGAACACCAAGACCTACAATCCGCAGAGCGGCAACCTCTACTCCGTCAACGACGTGCGCTGGGATAACCCGAGCGGGCGGCGCGAGCATACGGTTACTATGCAGGGCATCGGTGAGATCGCTGTGAATCTGTCGACCAAGGGCAAGATCGAGTTGAATGTGGGTATACAATCGGAGGTCAGCCTTAACCTCGCGGGAAAGGTGGATGTCAACGTCCAAGCGGGAAGCTTTACTTCATTCAAGTTCCCGTTGATCAATGAAAACAACGTGGAGTTGGGGGCGGGATTCCTTGCCGCGGTGAAGAAGACCGCTGGAACGGTGTCGTACGACAATGGGACGGTGTCAGGAAATTTCCCCGGCCTCGATACCACGGTTACGGCGGCCGAGTTGGAGAAGAAGGTGAACAATATCAGCACTGAGGTCGCAAAGATTGGTACGCTGAAGACCAATCTCGAGACTTCAGGAATTGTAGTAGAGACATCACCAATCGAAATCAACAACAAGTTTCAGCAGAACTGTTGAATCGCGCAGAGGTGCGCAGTCATATTATGAGCGGCGATCGATCGAAGCATCTGGACCACCTCTCCTTGGCGACGACACCGGTCGTCGCCCTGCGTGGGGACCGCCCGGTCTGGCAGGGTAGTGGGGTCTATTACCTCTATCAGCGCGATGAGGATCAGTTTTTGTACGTGGTTACGAATGCGCACGTGCTTACGGGGCACGGTCCGGATGCCGAAACGGACCCGGGGGCCGACCATGTCATCTTTCAGCTCCACCGCTCGGCGGAGGAACCCGCTGATGTTCGTCCTGTACGCGTGCCCCTGTTCACACGCCAGGGGCGGCCGACGTGGTTGCAGAGTGAGACGGCGCCGCGCGCCGATGTCGCGGCCATACCCGTGCCCGCCCATGTCTGCGAAGGCTGCGACATCCACTGTATCGATCGATCCTGGGTGAGCGCGGGCAGCCTTGAGCCCGGTCCGCTCACCGCTGTGCAGGCGGTCGGTTTTCCCTACGGCTTGCACGACCGTGAAAACGGGTTGCCTCTCTGGCAATGTGGGACCCTTGCCAGCGAACCCGCAATGGACTTCAACGGTGAACCCTGCATCGCTGCGGAGTTGACGCCCTACCCGGGTGTCTCCGGCGCTCCCGTGTTCATGTTGAACCAGCACGAGCCCCAGGGAGCTGCGGCGCAGGTTGCATCACCTGTGATGGTGCGGCGCTTTCTGGGCATCTATGCCAGTCCGCCCCTGGGGCAGGGCGCGGGCTACCCGGAGGCCTATTGCGAAGCGGCTTCGCCCGCCGCGGTCGCTCGTGACGCGGGCGGCATTGGCCGCATCTGGCGGGCCAGCGTTGTGGAAGAGCTCGTGGGCAGCGTGGATACGGAGCGCTGGGAGCGCGAGGTGCTGGCCGATCTGGCCTGAGGCGGGTAACCACGCTGGCACCGCTGCGATATGCCTTTGGAAGGAGTGAATCGGTCGTGCGTGTACTGAGTCCGTTGCAAACCGGGGTCCTTCAGAAGCCGTTCTCGTACAACGGTCGACATTTTTTGTGCGTCTCGTTGTTGTGGGGCTTTCGCCTGGAAACGGGCGAGGTCGTGCTCGAGGCCGACCTCTGGTCCGCGCTCGGTGATCTGTTGAAGGAGGGGCGGGTATTCGATCAGGGCATGCCGAAGGCGCGCGGGGAGTTCCTCTGTGCGGGTAGCTTCCACGCGCCGGACGGAGAGGCGGTTGCGCAGGCTGCGGTCGCCGTCAGTGTGGGCGGATACGAGAAGAAACTCGTCGTTACGGGGCCGAGGTATTGGCGTCGTGGTGTGGCGACCCGACCTGAACCGATTGTTTCCCTACCGATTCGTTATGATCAGGCGTTCGGCGGCGAGGGCTTTCCGGACAATCCGATCGGCAAGGGCTACGCTGCGCAGGAGCACACCGAGGCCAATTCCGAAACCGTCGCGCTGCCCTGCGTCGAGTATCCACGTGAAGCGGTCAGTTCGCCATCGCAAACCCCGCGACCGGCCTCTCTTGAGGGGCGTGACATGGGCTGGCGTCCGCGCCAACAGTACGCGGGCACGTATGACGACGAGTACATGCGCACGCGTATGCCGGGGCTGCCGGACGATGTTGATTGGCGATTGTTCAATGATGCGGCCGAGGATCAGTGGATAGAGGGTTTCTTTCGCGGCGATGAACCCTTCAGTCTCCAGAACGTGCATCCTGACCAGCCCTTTCTGCGTGGGCGGTTGCCAGGCGTGCATGGGCGTGCATTCATCGACCGCCGACTCGATCCACACCGCAAGAATAGCGAACTCGAATTCCGCGAGATCCCGCTGCGGCTGGATACGGTCTGGTTCCTGCCGAGTGAGGGGATCGGGGTCGTCATTCATCGCGGCACGACGGAGATCGCCGAGGATGACGGTACCGATGTGGTGCACCTCCTCGCCGCACACGAAAACCTGTCCGACCCGACGCGCTCGCTCGAACATTATCGGGAGGAGATGCGCAAGCGGGCCGATCCAGAGGAGGGCTATCGCTACCTACTCGATACGCGCGCGCTGTTGCCGCTTGGCTGTAGCTGTGCCATCCAGGATCTGATGGCGAACAACGATATGGAGATGGAGAACCTGGGTCAGCAGAACGCTCAAGCCTACGGTGAGCGGCAGCGGGAGAAAGCGCAGGCGCAGGCGGAGGAACAGCTCGACTCGATCCAGGCCAAGCTCGATGAGCAACGCGAGCGCGCACCGGAGGCCACCGGGCAGGCGGAGCAGGAGCTCGAGACAACGCGCGCAGCGATCCAGGGTGGTCACCAGCCCTCCGAACAGGAGCAGGAGCTGCAGCGGCTCATGGAGAAGATAGCGCCCGGCGCTTCGAGTGGGCAGCTCGACATCGCCAATGTGGACTTCAAGGCGATCGACGAACTCTCCGACTACATGAATCGGATGGCCGCGGAGCAGCGTGCGCAGGCGGAGGAGATGGCTCGCGAACGCATCGAGGAAATGCGTCGCCAGAATGTGCCCGAGCAGGCCGAGATCACGAAGGCGATCGAGGAGGCAGAAAGGGCGCTCGCCGCTGTCAACGAACCGGCACCGCTGCCGCGACCGAAGTTCGACATTGACTTCGATCAGGTTGAAGAGCAGATTGCTGCGCTCGATCAGTACAGTGAGGAGCTCCGTCAGGCCGGCGTCGACGAAGAGCAGATCCGCGCCGCGATTCCCGATCTCGGACCGGTGCGCGAGCAGATCGCCGAGGCGGAGAAGAGCATCGCCGAGCAATACCGCGAGGGCGCCCACTACCTCGACGAATCGCGGTCACCGCACCCCGGCGAGGAAGCACAGCGTCGTAACAAGCTGCTCGAACTGGCGAAGGAGGGTGCGAGTGCGGCGGGGGGCGATTACGCTTTCATCGATCTGGCGGGCGTGACGCTCCGCGACGTCGATCTGTCGACTGCCTATCTCGAATATGTGAACTTCGCCGGTGCGACCCTGATCGGCGTGAAGTTGGTCGGCGCGATACTGGCGAAGGCGCAATTGCGCAACTGCCGCTTCGAGGGAGTCGACCTGACCAATGCCAATGTGGGGGCAACGACGATCGAGGGAAGTACGTTTGTCGACTGCAAGTTCGATGAGGCCCGGCTCGGACGGGCCACGATCCGTGATACTCGTTTCGAACGCTGCAGCCTCACCGACAGGCAGGAGATGTTCCTGGAGACTGCGTTCGAGCGCGCGGCATTCGTCGAATGTGAAATGCCGACGACGAATTTCCTCGAACGCGATCTCACCCGCTGCAGCTTCCGCGGAACCAATCTGACTCAAAGCAATTTCCTGCAGTGCGATCTCGCCCACGCGGATTTCGCGTATGCAACGTTGAGCTCGACCAACATCGTCAGTACGCCGGCACCTGGTACGCGATTTGATCACGGCCTGTTGGACAACGTGCGCTTTATCGACGAGCCTGTACTCAATGACTGCAGCTTCGTCAAGGCGGACCTGCGCGGTGCCAATCTGCGTGACGCGGATCTCGCCGGTGCCGTGTTCTCCGGTGCCGTGCTCGACCAGGCAGACTTCAGCGAATCCGACCTCGCCGATGCCCGCCTTGACCGGGTCAGCGCCATTGGTAGTCAATTCCGCAAATGCAACCTGGAGCGGGCGAATCTCTATGGTACCGATCTGCGCGAGGCTTCCCTGATGAAGGCGCGCTTGCTGCGCACGAGCTTCACTGCGGGTAATCTCTACTCGGTCAGCTTCCTCTACGCCACACTGGGTGAAACCGACTTCCAGGGTGCGAATCTGGATAACACGATCCTGCAGGATTGGAGGCCAAGTAGTGGATAAGGCGGAACTCGAGGCCATCGTGCGCGGCGACGGCGAGCTGCCGATCGTCAACGAGGTCGATTGCAGTCATGGTGACTACCGTGGTGCCCGTTTTGCCGGGGGCACTTTTCACCGGGTTTCATTCCGCGGCGCGGATCTGCGCGGGGCGGCTTGCAAGGAGGCGGAATTCCTCCACTGCGATTTCAGTGACGCGCAACTTGATGATGCGGACCTGCACCTGGCCAGCGCGATTGAGGGCGGTTTCGAACGGGCCTCGCTGCGCCGGGCCCGCCTCAGCTATACGAGTTTGTTGCAGGGCCGACTGACCGGTGCCGTCCTCGAAGGTGCGGTGCTGAGCAATACCTCCTTTGTCCAGTGCGACCTCAGTGATACACACATCGCGCCACCGGAGGGTCAACACATTCAGTTCATCGAGGCGGACCTGCGCCGCGCACGATTCTCCGGGGCCCGCCTGTATCGGCCGAACTTCATTCAATGCCGCACTGAGGGGGTCGACCTCACCGGCGCCGAACTCGCCTCGCCGATGTTCCTGCAGGCGGACTTTGCCGACTACGATTTCACACCGCTGCAGATCACGATGCCGCAGTTCCATCAGTCGACGCTGGATCGCGCAGTCTTCCGGGGGATGGATCTGACGCAGATCGGTTTGGTCGAAACGGCTGCGGAGGGCGCTGATTTCAGCGACTGCAACCTGACGAGTGCAATGATGCTGAATGGCAAGCTGCGCGGCGCCAATTTCACGCGCGCACGCCTCGATCAGGCCCTGTTGCTGGAGGCCGATCTGCGCGAGTGCCGGCTGGATGGGGCGCGGGCCGTGCAGGCGCGCCTGACCAGCGCGAATTGCATGCTCGCGGTTTTCACTGGAGCCGACCTGACCTACGTCGACTTCTCGCACGCGAACCTGGTGCGCGCCGATCTACGCAACACGCGACTCTACGAAGCCAATCTCCACGAGATCGAGGATGCGGATGCCGATTGGCGCGGTTCGGGCCGATCGGCCGCGCGCGGTACCGACACGGCGCGTGCCAGGGCCGAAGCATTCACACCCGCAAGCTGATACAGGGGGTAGTCAACATGACCGGCGACCGAATCACGCAAATCGACACGGGGGGCGCGCGCATGGAGCACGCGACCGTCAAGGCCTGCACCGATGCCGGGCTGATCATTCATGGTCCCGCTGGTGTGGCAACGGCACAGATCGCCGTGGGCTGCCTGGTCGAGCCGGCCGCGGGCGATCGGGTGCTCGTGAGCCGCGAGGCCAAGGAGTGCTATGTCCTCTCCGTGCTTGCAAGGGATAGCACTAATCGGCAGATCAACATACCGGGCAGTCTTTCGGTTCGGGCCGAGCGCCTGGATCTCCACGGCAGCGAAGGAATGGGCCTGAGGGGCGACAACCGTGTCGACGTCCAGACACAGGAGCTGGCCGTCGCCTCGGGACGAACCGAGCTTAACAGTGATGAATTCACGGCGTCCGGTACGCAGGCACACGCCCACTTCCGTCGCGCGAGTCTGACGGCATCCGTGATCGAAGTCGTCAGTGATCGTTTGGTTCAGTGTGCCCGCCAGGCCGTGCGTCGCATCGAGGAGGTCGAGACCCTGCACGTGGGCAACCTTGTACAGCGTGTACGCGAGAATCTGATCTCGCGCAGCAAACGCACCAGCATGACGGCCAGCAAGGACGTCCATGTCGATGGCGAGCGCATTCATATGGGGTGAATCTTAGGTGCACCTCTAATTGGGAGATCAGTAATGGTATTTGCAAACTCGCAGGGTCCGGCCCCGGCAATGAATATGGCGTTCCCCGATGTCTGTGTTACGCCCTATGGTCCGGTGACCGTGCCGACGCCCTATCCGAATATTTCCATGAGCACAATGGCCATTCCGACGCAGTTCAAGACGCTGCACATGGCTACACCCGCACACAACCTGTCGACCACGGTGGCGATGAGCAACGGTGACAACGCCGGCGTCCTGCTCAATCCCATCTCCGGCATGTTCATGGGCCCGACACGCCACCTCATGGGCAGCTTCAAGACCTTTTACTCGGGCATGCCGGGCAGCCGCATGCTGAGCATGGCCGGCCAGAACGGCGCTTCGCCGGGCGCGTTCGGCACCTGTATCTCGCCCAGTCAGTTCAAGGTGATGCTCCTCGCCTGATGCCGCGGCAACGGCCATGGATGGCCGCTCGCTCATCCCCATGTCGACCGGTTCACATTTCAGGCGCCAGGGATGCACGGGATCGGTGATTTGTGACTCGCGTCACACGTCGGTTATGGACCCATGAAGCCGAGCGCGGCAAGATCCCCACTGTAAATGTTGATGCAGTGCTGCTGGCTGGTGCGTGCATTGAGCGGGTGCGCGGGTCGATCCGATCCGCGCCTGCACCGGGGTCGGCACGCTGGAGCGAAATTTCGCCCTGTGCTGACTGTGGCGCACATAACGTGGTCACGATCTTGCAGTGGCGCGACGAAGGCGACTGTTTCGGTCGGCTCAGGAGCGGGGTACCATAGCCCCGGGGAAATCCAGGCGCAGGCATGACATTGCGCCGAGCGGATTGACTGCCGAGCCATAGGGTCGTGAACATTACGGAGACGTCAGATGGTCAAGAGAAAGAACGATTATTCCGTCGCGCCCAAGGAGCGAATCAATATCGTCTATCGACCCGCAACCGCGGGGCGCAAGGAGCAGGTAGAGCTGCCGCTGAAGGTGCTCGTCCTCGGGGACTTCACCAAGCAGGAGGATGGCAGCGCGATCGAGGAGCGCGAGCCTGTCGATATCAATCAGAACAATTTCGACGACGTCATGGCCAGCATGGACGTGGGTACGAACTTCACGGTGCCGGATCGCACGACGGATGACGCCAATCGCGAACTCGAGGTGGACCTGAAGTTCCGCGGCATCCGGGATTTCGAGCCCGGAAACGTCATCGACTCGGTACCCCAGCTCAAGCAGATGCTGGAGCTGCGCGACGCCCTCAAGGCCCTGAAGGGGCCGTTGGGCAATGTTCCCGAGATGCGGCGCAAAATCCAGGAAATCGTGCGCGACAAGGATAAGAGCGCGAAGCTGATGAAGGAGCTCGGTCTGAGCTGAGCCCGCCGGTAAACGATTTCCGCAAGAACAGACGAGGTACGCAGAAATGGCCGAACAAAAGCAGGGTGGGGCGAAGTCCCAGAAGCAGGAGCAGGCGAGCGCCGGCCTGCTTGAGGAGATCATGGAACACACGCGGCTGCAGCCGCAGGACGAGGGTTACGATGTCGCCCGGCAGGGCGTCGAGACCCTGCTCCGGGAGCTGTTCGAGAACCGCGAACAGCCCGTCGAGCGCGTCGACAAGCGGCTCGTCGATCAGATGATCAACGATCTGGACCAGCGCATCGGGGCCCAGATCGATGAGATTCTCCATCATCCCCAGTTTCGTGAACTCGAATCCGCGTGGCGCGGACTCAAGTTCCTTGTCGATCGCACCGAGTTTCAGGAGAACATCAAGGTCGAGTTCATCAATTCCTCCAAGGAAGATCTGGTCGACGACTTCCGCGAGGCCGATGACATTAGCAAGTCCGGCCTGTTCCATCATGTCTACACGCAGGAGTACGGCCAGTTCGGCGGTGAGCCGGTGGCGTTGATGGTGGGCAATTACGAATTCGGCCCCGGGGGCGAGGACGTCTACCTGCTGCAGAACATGGCGAGCCTGGGTGCGGTCAGCCACGCACCGTTCATCGGCTCGGCGAGCGAGAAGTTCTTCGGCTTTGACCGCTTCGAGGATCTGCCGCAAGTCAAGGAGCTCGAATCGATCATGGAGGGGCCACAGTACGCGAAGTGGCGCGCCCTGCGTGATAGCGAAGATGCACGCAATGTCGCGCTGACGCTGCCGCGATTCATGCTGCGCCACCCCTATGACCCGGAAGACAATCCGGTGCGCGAGTTCAATTACACGGAGGGGCGTGAGGGTAGCAACGACGACTACCTCTGGGGCAATTCGGCGTTTGCGTTCGCCACGCGCGTCACCGAAAGTTTCGCACGCTATCGCTGGTGCCCGAATATCGTTGGCCCGATCGCCGGCGGGGCGGTCAAGGACCTGCCGGTCGACGTTGTTGAGGTCGATGGCCAGGAGCAGCTGGTCGGCCCGGTCGAGGTCGCGATCTCGGACCGACGCGAGTACGAACTCTCCGAGCTCGGCTTCGTTCCGCTCTCCCTGCGCAAGGGCAGCGATAACGCGGCATTCTTCTCGGCGAACTCGATCCAGCGGCCGAAATACTTCGGCAGCGATGAAGAGGGCCGTCAGGCCGAGCTGAACTACCGCCTGGGGACACAGCTGCCCTACCTGTTCATCGTCAATCGGCTGGCGCACTACGTGAAGGTCCTCCAGCGCGAGAACCTCGGTAGCTGGAAGAGCCGGGCCGAACTCGAGAACGAACTGAACAAGTGGCTGCGCCAGTATGTGGCCGACCAGGATAATCCCTCGCCCGCAACGCGCAGCCAGCGCCCGCTTCGCCGGGCCCAGCTCACCGTCGAGGAGGTCGAGGGCGAGGCCGGCTGGTACCGGGTGAGCATGCAGGTCACCCCGCACTTCAAGTTCATGGGCGCGAATTTCACGCTTTCGCTGACCGGCAGCCTCGACCGGGCCGCCTGACGCAGGCAGGGGCGCGGGTGCCCGTTTGGGGTACGGGCACCCGCGAGCATTCGATTCGAGACGTACCCACTTTACGTGCAGGGCAGGGCACGGAGAGACAATGGACCTTACGCTGAAAAAACTCATCGGACGGCTGAATCCGGTCTGCTACGCCGCGATGG
Organism: Ectothiorhodospiraceae bacterium; assembly: GCA_007134775.1. GTDB lineage: Bacteria > Pseudomonadota > Gammaproteobacteria > XJ16 > Halofilaceae > Halofilum. The sequence goes on from SLKC01000096.1 coordinate 9,191, forward strand.
AAGCGGCGGCCGGCGCCTGCGTCACGCGGGGTGGCAGCGAGATCCTCATCGAGGACGTCCTGCTGCAGATCCTCGAGGGTGTCGAGACCGATCTCGCTCTGCTGCTGCGTTCGCGTGAGGTCGATATCGCGGATCTGCGCGCCGCGCTCCAGCATGAGCTCGAGGAGATGCCGCGCGCCAATGAATCGCGTCCGGTGTTCGCGGCGTCGCTGATCCGTTTGCTTGAACAGGCCTGGCTTTACGCCTCCGTAGAACTCGGCGAGGCCCGCATTCGCTCCGGGGCGATCGTGGCGGCATTGCGGGCCAACAGCCAGTGGTACGGCATGCGCAAGTATGCCGAGCATATCGCCGCTCTGCCGACCGATCTGACGGGCGAGGCGGAGCAGGCGCTGCTGCAGCGTTCGGCCGAGGCACAGACCGCGGAAAGTGTGCCGCAGGCGGCGGCCCCGGCGAGCGGCTCCGAAGGGATGATCGAGCGCTTCACGCAGGACTTCACCGCACGCGCCGAGGCCGGAGGCATCGATCCCGTCCTCTGCCGCGATCGCGAGATTCGCCAGCTCGTCGATATCCTCAGCCGTCGCCAAAAGAACAACCCGATCCTGGTGGGTGAGGCCGGTGTCGGCAAGACGGCCGTGGTCGAGGGGCTCGCGCGCCGCGTCGCTGCGGGGGATGTGCCGCCCGTGCTCGCCGACGCGCGCATCCTCGAACTCGACCTCGGGGCGTTGCAGGCCGGAGCGAGCGTGCGTGGCGAGTTCGAGAAACGCCTGACGGGGCTGCTCGATGAGTTGCGGGGGCATGCCGGCCCCGTCGTGCTCTTCATCGACGAGGCGCATACGCTGATCGGCGCCGGTGGGGACGCGGGTAGCGGTGATGCGGCCAATCTGCTCAAGCCGGCACTGGCGCGCGGTGACCTCAAGGTCGTCGCGGCCACGACGTGGTCGGAGTACCGCCGTTACTTTGAGAAGGACGCGGCGCTTGCCCGGCGTTTCCAGCTCGTCAAACTCCCCGAGCCAACGCCTGAGCAGGCCGTAACCATCCTGCGCGGACTGCGCGGCGCGTATGAGCGCGCCCATAACGTCTATGTCCGCGATGACGCGCTCGAAGCGGCGGCGAATCTCGGGGCGCGCTACATCACCGGGCGTCAGCTCCCCGACAAGGCGGTCGACCTGCTGGATACGGCATGCGCTCGGGTGAATCTGTCGTTGAATGCGACGCCGCCCGCCATTGAGACCATCGCCCGGCGGATACAAGAGCTGGAGACCGAGCGCCAGGCACTGCAGCGTGACGTGGAGAACGCCGCCGCCGCCGATACGGGGAGGTTGGCGTTGGTCGATGATGAGATCGCCACGCTGCGTGCCCGTCACGACGAACTCGAGCAGGCCTGGCAGGCCGAGCGTGAAGCGGTCGAGGGACTGGTCGCCCTGCGCCAGTCGGACGGCGGCGGCGAACCCGAGGCGGACGCGGATCTGCGCAGCCGGTTCGAGGCCGAACGTGCGCGCCTGGCGGCACTCGCTGGTGACGAGGCGCTGGTGCCGCATGAGGTCTCGCCCGAGGTTGTCTCGCGGGTCGTGTCCGACTGGACAGGCATCCCGCTCGGCCGCCTTGTCCATGACGAGGCAGCGGTGCTGCTGGGGCTGCAGGATCGGTTGCGCGAACGTGTCCTTGGCCAGGATGAGGCGCTTGCCCGGATCAGTGAGCGCATCCGCACGGCGAAGGCGGGTCTTAGCGACCCACAGGCCCCACTCGGCGTATTCCTCCTCGCCGGGCCCAGTGGCGTCGGCAAGACCGAGACAGCGCAGGCGATTGCGGAGCTGCTCTTCGGCGGCAGCCAGGCGCTGGTCACGATCAACATGTCCGAGTTCCAGGAGCGCCACACCGTATCGCGGCTGATCGGCTCTCCGCCCGGGTATGTGGGCTACGGCGAAGGCGGTGTGCTCACCGAGGCCGTGCGCCAGCGCCCCTACTCGGTCGTACTCTTCGACGAAGTGGAGAAGGCGCACCAAGAGGTCCTGAGCCTCTTTTATCAACTGTTCGACAAGGGCGTGGTCGCCGACGGTGAAGGCCGCGAGATCGACTTCCGCAACACCGTCGTCTTCCTGACGAGCAACCTGGGTGCGGACGA
>SLKC01000038.1 GCA_007134775.1 Ectothiorhodospiraceae bacterium
CCTCCGCCGAGGCGACCGTGACGGTACCGAGCGCCAGCGCACCGTCGCTGAGTTCGTACTCGTCCGGGAGGTCGTCGTCGGCGGCCCGGTCCATCGCCGCGGCGAGCGTGAGGGATTCGGGGTCGTCCGGCTCGGGTTCATCCTGATCGTCCGCATCGGTATCGACGTCGACGCCATCGGGCAGGTCCGGGAAATCGGGATCGCCCGGCGCCAGGCCGAGCGCATCGGCACGGGCGTCCCCCGCACTACCCGCCAGATCGGCGAGCGCCGTAGCGGCCGCGCTCGCATCCGTCGGCGGGTCCCCCTCCGTCGCGGCCTGATTCTGTGCCCACTCGCGTGCGGCGGATACGGCCAGGATGTTCGAGACCAGGTCCATCGACTCCATGTGGGTACCGAGGTCCGACTCGGCCTGGTTGAGGAACGTCGGGACAAAGTCGTCCAAGCTCAGATCACTCGCGAGCCGGTCCTCCCAGTAGCCGATGCGCTCGTCGGCGTTGTTCATCGTGTCGACATCGTAGCCGAGCAGGGTCTCGTAGGCGTTCTCGATCGTCTGCCGCGCCGTCCCGCTCGCGTATCCCCCGTTATCGAACAGATCGCGGAGATATTCGTTGAGTTCGTCGTTGTCCATGCCCCCTCCTTTACTTCGTGTGCTCTCGTTGTCCAACCACGGCACCCACGCTCCCGGCAGGGGAGGCGCGGCCGTGATCATCAGTCTAGGGCACGCCGGCGAGTCGTGAAACTGTTAAAAGTTCCATACCAGTCGGGATGAAACGGGACCAGCGCGCCGCGCGGGGACGTCGGACGGTGTGTGGCAGATCGGGTTGGGGGGGGGGGCGCTCTTGGTATCGCGGAAGCCTTCCTCGATTACAATTGATCCGCCGCGGACCCTGCCGCACCCTCGCGCCAGGCCTGTTCGCGAATCCCGTCCCAGTCTTCCGCATCGGCCGGCCAAGCCCGGACATCCGTCTTCAACCCGCCGCGCAGCGAGCGGTCATGCGGTGGTGGCAGGAAATGGATCTCGACATGGTCATCGACCAGTCGCTGCACGGTCCGCCAGCCCCGCCGGATACCGAGCTTCTCGCGGATCTCGTGGGCGATGACCACCTGACCCTTTTCACCCACTACATGTGCCATCTCGATCTACTCATGGTTACAGCGATGCCCTCAGTATAATCGGGCAGGTCAAAGTTACACCATCCCCCGTGCGGAACTTGCCGCTCCGCTTCAGGCAACAAAGCCGATGACTCGATTCTGACCCCGAATCTCCAGCGTCGACTACCAGATGGTCTTGAGGTGGGGGTAGTCCTGGATCTTGCGGTCGGCCGTCACCACCGGCACGGCGTGGTGGCGTGCCAGGGCCGTGATGATGCGGTCGGCGGGATCGGGATGGAAGTCGCCCGGCAGACGTACCGATTGGACAGCAACGGCGTTGGTGACCGGCACGAAGTAGACCCCCTCGATGCTGACGACGGTCGCCAGCCAGTCGTCCACATCCATGCTCAGCACCAGGCGGCCCCGTTGCACCAGCATGGCGATCTCCCAAGCGGTGATGGCCGACACCAGCAACCGGCCGTCCTCGGCCGCCCGCTCCGCCTCGATGGCCTCTTGCGCCGCCGCCGAGAGGCGACCGTCGGCGTTCACCCACCACAGGAGCGCATGGGTATCGAGCACGATCACCCGAGTGCGTCCCAGTCGGCTGCGCCCACCGGTTCGGTGGGATCGTCATACTTGATGATGGTCCCCTTCAGCACCTCCAGCGGCGGACGCTCCCGGCGCTGGTACCGGCGGATCTCCAGCGTCGGCTTGCCGTGATCGGTCACGATCAGATGTTCGCCGGTGGCCTCCACGCGCCGGAGGAATTCCAGGGCGCGCGCCTTGAACTGGGACTTGGTAACCTTCTCGGCCTCCATCGAGACTCCCATGGTCATGCGACTGTAGGCAGAATTGTAGCAGAAGGTAAGTGGGGCGCTTCGGTTCAGGCGTCAAGTTCGACGCCATTACCCGATGGCAAAACGGGTATGGTCGTCACGCTCCGCACCCCATACCGACGCCTCGGCATCCCATTGCGCATCGATGTGAATCACCGTGGACATGATCGAATCCTCGCGTGGTCCAATCCGACCCTACGGTAGGGATCGATACACTTTCAACACACGGTCGAACTGGCGATGAACTGCCAGTCACAGGTTCGCGAGCCGCGGGAAGTCTCTCTCCATGGCGCCGAGGACGCGGTGCCACCCTGCTATACTCACTGCCGGCAGGCTGCGCAACAGAGGGATCGACACGATGCCGAACGAAGCGGGCATCCACATCGTGGCGGAGAGTTTCGCCGACACCGAGCACTACGCCGCCAGCAACCGCGACATGGTCATCGCCGCCTACGAGAACCTCCTCGGCTACAACGTCGATTTCATGGCGGAGGGCGAGGCACGGCTCGGCTATTGGCAGGATCGCCTCGCCGGCGATCTCGCGCGCGACGACTTCGTTGCCACCTTCCTCGATCAGGCCGCCAACGATCGCGGCAGCGACGTGTCGGCCGCGGACTTCGCCGGCAATCAGCGCGCGGTCGAGGCAGTCACCATGGTGGCCGAGGCGGCCACCGGCAATGTCGGCCAGTCGGGCGCCCAACTCTCCCTGAGCACGCTCGCCACCACGGCCAGCGCGGCGCGCGCCGGCGACATGCCCGACGAGGGCGATCCGCTGCCAACCACTCTGGGCGCGGACATCGTCGACGTCCGCGCCGGCGAGGTCGGCCCCTTTGCCGACCTGGACGACGACGGCGGCAACGGCCTGCTCACCGGCGATCTATTCCCCGAGCCGCCGGCCCCGCCCCTGCTCGGCACCGCGGAAGCCGACGCGGGCGCATAGGC
>SLKC01000012.1 GCA_007134775.1 Ectothiorhodospiraceae bacterium
GCCTCGTCGATCTTGCGTAGCAGTTTCCCCTCGCGCTCACTGATGCGCAGACTCAGCCACCGCTCCTCTTCCGCCGATGCGCGGTCGAGCTCGTCCGGCTCATTCTCCGCTTCGGAAAGCTCGCCTCGAGCGCGTTCGATATCCGCCTCGATCTCCGCGCGCTGTGCGAGCAAACGCTGGCGGAAGAACTCGAGCTGTTCCTGGCTCATGTACTCTTCTTCGGGCGCTGCGCGTAACTCTTCTTCAGTCAGCATGGACCCTCTCGTCGCCGCCCCTTGGGCGTACGTTGCTGCATTCAAGGCTCATGCGCACCCGCGCGCCGCATGGGTCACCCGGATGCCCTGCCCGCCGTGGCGAAAGGTCGTTAACCCACACGATCACCAAACGACGAGCGCCGGAGTATAGGGACGGCCCCCGGGCAATGCAACGCGCGCGTAGCGCAAGCATCCGCTCGGGCGCCGGTTACGCCCCGCGCAGGCTCGCAAGGACTGGGGCGGTGTCGGGGCGGAGGCCGCGCCAGAGGTAGAACGATTCGGCAGCCTGCTCGACGAGCATGCCGAGTCCATCGGCAATCCTTGCTGCCCCGTGCTGGCGCCCCCAGTCGAGGAACGCGCTGGCCGCGGGGCCGTACATCATGTCGTAGACCGTGCAGTCATCACCGATGACCGCCGGGTCGAGCGCGGGTACCTGCCCGCCCAGGCTGGCAGCACTACCATTAATGACCAGGTCGAACGCGTTGCCGGTCGCCTCCAGGGTCAGTCCACCGCCATGTACAGGACCGAGGGCCGCAAAGTCGCGCGCCAGCGCCTCGGCGCGCGCGGCCGTTCGGTTCGCGACGACGACCTCGGCCGGAGCGGTCTCGAGCAGGGGGGCGAGGGCGCCACGCACGGCGCCGCCGGCGCCGACAAGCAGGATGCGTTGGCCGGCCAATGTCAGTCCAAGGTGCGTGGTGAGATCGCGGACGAGGCCGATACCATCGGTATTGTCGCCGCGGATCGAACCGGCGGACGAGCGGATCAGGGTGTTGACTACGCCGGCGCACTCGGCGCGCTCGCTGAGTGCGCTGGCAAAGGCATAGGCCTGTGCCTTGAAGGGAACGGTTACATTCAGTCCCATGCCGCCCTCGGCGAAAAAGGCGCGCGCCGCTTCGCTAAATCCCTCGGGGCCGGGGTCGATCCGGCCATAGACCATCGCCGCTGCAGTCTGGTCGGCGAAGGCCTCGTGGATGCGGGGGGAGAGACTGTGCTCGACCGGGTGGCCGATGACGGCGTAGCGATCCATAACGGGCCTCCGCTGGGTTCGGCGCGCGAGGGTTGCAGGACGCAACGGGATTGTCCAGTGCGCAGGGTGGGTGTGTACGACAGAATCGGTCGCACCAGGACAATGAATCGCTTGGACGCTGTTGCGGCCGCTCACCTATACTGCGCGGCTCCGCAAGCACGATCACAGCAAGGAGTCAACGCCGATATGGTCACCGAATCCTTTCGTCCGCCGGTACGCACCCTGATGGGGCCTGGGCCGTCCGATGTCCATCCGCGGATGCTGGAAGCGATGGCGCGGCCAACCATCGGCCACCTCGACCCCTGCTTTGTGGGGATGATGGACGAGCTCAAGGGCCTGTTGCAGTATGCTTTCCGGACCGAGAACCGACTGACGATCCCCGTGTCGGCTCCCGGCTCCGCCGGTATGGAGTCCGCCTTCGTCAACCTGGTCGAACCGGGCGACACCGTCATCGTCTGCCGCAACGGCGTCTTCGGTAGCCGGATGAAAGAGAATGTTGAGCGCTGCGGCGGTACCGCCGTCATGGTCGAGTTCGATTGGGGGCGAGCGGTGCGACCGGAGCAGGTCGAGGAAGCGCTGGCCGCACATCCCGAAGCGACGGCACTTGCGTTCGTCATGGCCGAGACCTCGACGGGAGCCTGGTCGCCGGCGCGCGAACTGTGCGAGCTCGCACGGCGCTACGACTGCCTGACCATTGTCGATGCCGTTACTGCGCTCGGCGGCATCCCTCTTGAGGTCGATGCCTGGGGTATCGATGCCATCTACGCCGGCACGCAAAAGTGCCTGTCCGCCCCGCCGGGGCTGTCGCCAGTGAGCTTCTCTGACCGGGCCGTTGCTCGTGTGCAGAGCCGACGCCATCCGGTGCAGAGCTGGTTTCTCGACCTGAATCTGGTGATGGGCTACTGGGGGGGCAGTGGTGGTGCTGGTAGCAAGCGCGCCTATCACCATACTGCGCCCGTCAATGGGCTCTACGGACTGCACGAGGCGTTGGTCATGCTGCGTGAGGAAGGCCTGGAGAACGCCTGGGCACGCCACTGGCGGATGCACGCCGCTCTGCGGGCCGGGTTGGAGGCGATGGGCCTCGAATTCGTCGTGCCGGAAGACGAGCGGCTGCCGCAGCTCAACGCCGTGCGGGCGCCCGAAGGCGTTGACGAGGCGGCGGTGCGCGCGGAGCTTCTCGACAGGTTCAACCTGGAAATCGGGGCCGGTCTCGGTGACTTCGCCGGCAAGGTCTGGCGTATCGGCCTCATGGGGCACAGTGCGCGCGCCGAGAACGTGATGCTCTGTCTCGGCGCACTCGAGGCCGTTCTGGCCGCGAGGGACGCCCCGATCGCAAACGGGGCCGCCACGGCCGCCGCGGGGGCAGCGCTGGCCGGCTGAGTCCGTCGCCCGGGCGCAGCCGCGCTTTCGCGCCCGGCTCTACCCCTCCGGAGGCGTTTCGGCAACCAGGTCGTCCGCCCCGAGGACCGAGTCCGAATCCAGGCGGATCTCGCCGCTGCCGTCGAGCACCAGCACACGGAAGCCCTCGGCATCGGGCAGCAATTCCGCGGCGGTATTGGTCGTGAGGCTGTAACCGCGGTA
>SLKC01000166.1 GCA_007134775.1 Ectothiorhodospiraceae bacterium
CGACCAGGAGATGTGCCGGGGCTGGCGCATGTGCGTCTCGGGCTGCCCGTACAAGAAGATCTACTACAACTGGAAGAGCGGCAAGTCGGAGAAGTGCACCTTCTGCTATCCGCGCATCGAGATCGGCGAGCCGACCGTCTGTTCCGAGACCTGCGTGGGACGCATCCGCTACCTCGGCGTGATGCTCTACGATGCCGACCGCATCGAGGAGGCGGCGAGCGTCGCCGACGAGCAGGATCTCTACGAGGCGCAGCTCGGCGTTTTCCTCGATCCACATGATCCCGAGATCGTCGCCGAGGCGCAGCGCCAGGGGATCCCCGAGGACTGGATCGAGGACGCGCAGAAGTCGCCCGTGTACAAGATGGCGATGGATTGGAAGGTTGCCTTTCCGCTGCATCCGGAGTATCGGACGCTACCCATGGTCTGGTATTGCCCGCCGCTGTCGCCGATCCAGTCGGCCGCCGAGGCCGGGCATATCGGTTACAACGGCGAGATCCCGCAGGTCGATCAGTTGCGCATCCCCGTGCGCTATCTGGCGAACATGCTCACGGCCGGCGAGGAGGAGCCGATCGTCATGGCGTTGGAGCGCATGTTGGCCATGCGTGCCTACAAACGTGCGGAGACGGTCGATGGCCGCAAGGCGACGGAGGTTCTCGAACGCGTGGGTCTCACCGAGCACCAGGTCGAGGATATGTATCGCTACATGGCGATCGCCAATTACGAGGATCGTTTCGTCATCCCGACCAACAAGCGCGAGTACGCCAATACGCTCTACGATGCCATCGATGAGCGTGGCGGCTGTGGATTCAGCTTTGGCGCGGGTTGCGGGGGCGGCGGTAACGACGCCGACGTCTTCGGGGGCAAGCCGACCACGAAGCGCAAGCTCTTCCCGATCAAGCTCGACCGTGAGAAGGCGTGAGGAGGCGGACATGAAGACACTCGCAGTGGTATCCCGTCTGCTGTGCTATCCCGACGGCGAGCTGCAGCAGGCCGTCCCAGCCATGCGTCAGGTCATCCGCGAGGAAGGCGTGCTCACGCGCGAGGTGCAGTGGCGCCTCGATGCCTTTCTGACCGAGATCGAGGAGACACCGCTGCTCGATCTGCAGGAGGTCTACGTCAACCTGTTCGACCGTGGCCGCAATCTGTCGCTGCACCTGTTCGAGCACGTCCACGGGGAGTCCCGCGACCGGGGCCAGGCGATGGTGGAGCTGATGAACCAGTATGCCGCCGCCGGCCTTGAGGTCGATGCCTACGAACTGCCGGACTATCTGCCGTTGTTCCTGGAATACCTGTCGCAGCGCGGCCGAGCCGAAGTCGACGAGCTGCTCGGCGACGCGATGGGAGTGGTGGTCCTGCTCGGCGCCCGCCTGGCCGAACGCGGCTCGTCCTACTCGATTGCCTTCGATGCACTGGAGTGCATTGCCGGGACGCCCGAAGATGCGGCCGAGTTCCGCAAACACGCGGCGGGCGAGGGGCCGGACGAGACCATCGAGAAGATGGATGAGATCTGGGAGGAAGAGCAGGTCACCTTCCTGGGCAACAGTGAGCCCGATAGTGGCGGCTGCACGGCGGGCGCAGGCCAGGGAGATCAGGTTCGGGTATCCCCCGTCGAATGGATCTCGACAGGACCGGAGCAAGGGCAATCGGGCCGCGGCGCGGCGCGCGATGAGTGATCGCGGGAGACAATGATGGAATACATGACGCAATTCGTTTTTGGGGTCTTTCCCTACATCGCGGGCACGATTTTCCTGCTCGGCTGCTTGTTGCGCTATGATCGGGGGCAGTACACCTGGCGCGCGATGTCGAGCCAGATCCTGCACAAGACGCCGGCTTTCCGCTGGGGCAGCAACCTGTTCCACATCGGCATCATCCTGCTTTTCTTCGGCCACCTCTTCGGCCTGCTGGTGCCGCAATCGGTCTATCAGGTCTTCATCACGACCGAGCAGAAGCAGTGGATCGCGATCGTAGCGGGCGGCATCTTCGGCGTGATGTGTCTGGTCGGCATCAGTATTCTGCTGTGGCGGCGGCTCTTTATCCCCGCCGTGCGGGCGAACTCGGCGTCGGCCGATACCTTCATCATCGTGCTGCTGTTCCTGCAGCTGCTGACCGGGCTGTACACGATCGTCGAGTCGATCGACCACGGTGCGGACACCATGGTGGCGCTGGCCAACTGGGCCCAGCATATCGTCACCTTCCAGGCCGAGGCCTGGATCTATGTGGTCGACGTCCACTGGGCCTACAAGCTGCACATCGCCCTGGGGCTGCTGATGTTCGCCTCGTTCCCCTTTACCCGCTTGATCCATATCTGGAGCTGGCCGTTCACGTACCTGTGGCGCAACTACCAGGTCGTGCGGGTCAAGTAGTGGACATGTCGAACCGGAATCTTGCAGAGGCGCGGAGCTCGCGGAGTAACAAGGAAATACCTCTGCGGGCTCTGCGTCTCCGCGAGCTAGGAACGTGTCGTGATATTGACGTTGAGCAAGTGTGGAGTCACGCCAAGACGCCAAGAACGCCAAGGGGTTGATTGGGATGTTGCACGCATTGGCAGGCCGCAAAGGTAATCTCTCTTCTTGTGGCGTATTGAAGAATTGTCGCCGTTATTTCTTCTTCGCGTGCTTGGCGTCTTGGCGTGAGATCAAAGTGCGGCACGGCCCAATAGAAGCACTGAACCGAAATCTTGCGGCGGCACGGAAAACGCAGCGTGATAAACCGCATTCCTCCGCGAGCTCCGCGTCTCTGCGAGATATTGTTTATACGAACATCCTCGCGGGCTTCGCGCCTTCGCGAGAGGTAACAACGTCCCGCTGGAGTCAATGAACATGCAGTCCGAAGCGGTCATCCGCATCAACGACCGAATGATCTCGGATGACGAGATCAACCGCGAGATGCAGCACCATCCGGCCGATAGTGCCGAGGCCGCGCGCCAGCACGCTGCGCTGGCGCTGTCAGTGCGCGAGTTGTTTCTGGCCGAGGCCGACCGGCTCGGCATCGACGGCAGTGCTGTCGGGCAGAGCGAGGGCGTTACCCCCGAGGAAGCGCGGATTCGCGAACTGATGACCCGTGAGGTCGAGTGCCCGGAGCCCTCCGAGGAGGAATGCCGGCGCTTCTTCGACAAGAATCGTGATCGCTTCCGCACGCCGCCCGAGTACGAGGTGTCGCATATCCTGCGGCCGGCAGCGACCGATGATGCCGAAGGGCGTTCACGGGCGCGGGCGCGATGCCGACGCATCATGCAGGTGGTCCAGGCCGACCCGGAACGTTTCGCCCGCCTGGCGCGACGCCACTCGCGCTGCCCCTCGGCCGCGGCGGGCGGCTACCTTGGCCCGGTCGGCCCGGGCCAGACATCGACCGACTTCGAGCGGGCGCTGGAACGCGCGCCGGTGGGGGAGCCGGGGCGCTATCCGCTGGAGACGCGCTACGGTTTCCATGTCGTCTGGTTGCATGCGCGTGCCCCGGGGCGTCCGCTCGACTTCGACGAGGCCCATGACCGTATCCGTTCCTATCTGCGGGAGTCCGTCTGGCGGCGAGCGGTCAGTCAGTACGTGCGCATCCTCGCGGGGCGCAACGATGTCGAGGGGGTCGATCTCGGCGCTACCGACAACCCGCTGGTGCAGTGATGATGGCCGAGACAGAAGAACTCCGTGACTTCGCCGACCTGATGCGCGTCGCCCTGGCCCACGGGCCGGAGCAGCGCCTGCTCATGGTGCTGCTGCGGGTCGAGCGCATGCATCGGCGCACACCGGAGGGCACGACGGAGCCGATCGAGGGCGAGGGGAAGGTGACACCGATGATGGTCCGCGACCGCCCGCTCGAGGCCGGTCTGACCTTCGCCGACATCGTCGCCGATGCGGACGCGACCGGCCAGCCGTGGGATTTCGTCATGATCGCCCTGTTGCCCGGACGCGGCGGCGAGCCGCCGAGCAGCGCCGACGCCGAGCCCCACTTGCGGCACATGGCGAAGGTGATTCTCACCGGCGGGGATACCTCCGGTTACGCTCTCTTCGACCGGCATGGCGACGCCGTGCGCCTGACCGCGGGCGATCATGCGTGAGTCGTGACACACGCGCCCGCGGGCGACGACCCATGCAGTCGTCGCGGCGCCGAGTGCTTGCAAGCGGAGGGCGGTGGCTGTCCAATGGCCCCACGATGAGTATTCCCGGTCCCATCGGCGTATTCGACTCCGGCCTCGGTGGCCTCTCCGTGCTGCACGAGATCCGGCGCACACTGCCGCGCGCCGAGTTGATCTACTGCGCCGACCACGCTTTCCTGCCCTACGGTGAGCGCCCACCCGCGCAGGTGCGGGCGCGGGCGCTGGCGATCGGCGCGGCCTTTCGGCAGGCGGGGGCGTGCGCGATCGTCATCGCCTGCAACACGGCGACCGCCGCCGCGGCGGAGGCGCTGCGCGCGCGCATCGCCCTGCCGATCGTCGGCATGGAGCCGGCCGTCAAGCCGGCGACGGCCGCGACGCGGGCTGGCGTGGTCGGTGTGCTTGGCACGGGCGGGACGCTGCAGAGCGCGCGCTTCGCCGCGCTGCTCGAGCGCTTCGCCGGCAATGTGCGCGTGGTGACGCGACCGGCGCCCGAACTCGTGGCCGCCGTGGAACGCGGCGAGGCGGGGGCACCCGTCGGCGCTGCCGTGCGCCCACTCGTCGGCGCCGGTGCTGACGTGATTGTCCTCGGCTGTACACACTTCCCCTTCCTGCGCGCCGAGATCGCGACCGCTGCGGGACCGGACGTCCGGCTGATCGAGACGGGGCCGGCCGTTGCCCGCCGGCTCGCGGCACTGCTGCCGCCGGGGCGCGCGCGAGGGGCCGCGGGCGTGCGCTTCTGGACCACGGGCGATCCTGCGCTCATCCGCCCGGCGCTGGAGCGGCTCTGGGGGGCCTCGGCGGCCGTGGCACCTGCGCCCGTGGCGAGCCTTGAGGTGGAGTGATCCGGGGCTCGGGCGTTGTGGTGATGGGTCTCGCGATCAGGTCTGCAGCGCGTAGACGTTGTGGTCCCAGGAGCCAACGATCAGTGTGCCGTCGTCGAGCAACAAGGGTGTCGAGAGCACGAGCCCCTCGGTCTTGAAAGACCAGGCCAGCTTGCCCTCGGGCTGCAGGGCATACACACCGCCGTCGGCCGAGCCGAAGTAGACGGTACCTTCGGCGTCGGTCACGGGCGAGCAACTGACCTTCCCGCGTGTACGGGCGGCCCACTTCTTCGTGCCATCTGGGTGGATGGCATAGAGAAAATGGTCGAACGAGCCGATGTAGAGGGTACCGTCCGGTGCGATTGCCGGCTTCGACCAGACACACCCGTCGGTGGCAAAGGACCACAGCAGGGTGCCCTCGCGGTCGAGCGCGTAGAGGCGGCCGTCGTCGGAGCCGACGTAGATCGTGCCGTCCGGACCGATGGCAGCGGTGGCGTGCACCGCGTCGCCCGTCTCGAACGTCCACCGGGACTCACCGTTGCGATCGAGGCAATAAAAGCGGTTGCTCCACGAGCCCACGTAGATGTGGCCGTCGTCGTCGATGACCGGCGAGGAGGTGACGCGGTCGCCCGTGTTGTAGGACCAGCGCACGGTGCCGTCAGGCTCGAGCGCGTAGAGCAGGCCATCGTCGGCACCGACATAGATCACGCCCGCGGCGTCGATTGCGGCCGATGAGTAGATCGCCGCGCGCGCGGCATGCGTCCACTTGATCTCGCCACCGACGGACTGCAGGGCATAGAAGTGGTGATCCCGCGAGCCGACATAGATCGTGCCATCCGGTCCGATCCGCGGTGTGGCGGCGATGGCGTCGCCGGTATGGGTCGACCAGATCTTGTGGCCGCTATGCGTGAGGGCGTAGACATTGCAGTCGTCGGAGCCGATGTAGATCGCCTCCTGGTCGCGTCCCGCTGCCGGAGAGGAACTCACGCGGAATTCTGTGGGAAAGGACCACAGGAGCGTCCCCGGACTGTCTTTGCTTTCAGCCATGGTGTGCGCCTCCGATTCGCTACGGGTACTTGTCGGGGTAGACAAATCGGCCGTCACCCGGACCCCCACCGCAGTTGCCGGCCAGTCGTTGTAGAACGCGGCCATTCTCCCACATTCTGCATCCGGGGCCGAGATGGCGAGTGTCGCTGTATCCACGCCCCACGGGCCCCGTGTCGCTCCCGCCGGCGAAGCCAGCGCCAAGCGCGCCGACTCAGCGACAAGATCCCGGCGATGGCCGGCCGCGCTGCCTGGATGCCGATGGGGGCGCGGTGGACAGCTGTCGGTGGCAGCTGGATGCACCACTGCGCGGTGTGGAGATCGCCGCCACCCCGGACGGTCCGCCACAGCGACTCGATGGTTTCGCCCGCAAGGGGCGGCAGCTCTGCTTCGATCCCGGCCACCCGACGCACCCGCACTGGCGCTTGACGTACCGCCCGCGCCGTACGGCAGCGGAACTGCTGTTCGAACCGCTCGACTTTGCCGGGGTGGAGTTCGAGGTGCATCTGCCCACGGCCCGGCAGCGCCTGGAAGGCGCTGCAATGGATGGGGAATCCGACCTCGAGGCCGACGCCGACCGCCTGGCTCGGCGGCTGCACACGCATGCCTCGTCGAGTCCGGGTGGGTGACGAAAGGGGGAATCAGTCAGGCTCGGGGGGACGGGCACGCGCTTGCCCGTTGCAATCGCTGAGAGGGGACGGTTGTGCCGGCCTGCGATGCAGGCTCGCTCCATGCGGTGCTATGCTAGCCAGCGGTGGCGAACGCCACGGCAACTGAGGGAGGTCGACATGCGTTGGTGCAGCGCCTTGGCTGGAGTCGCCGCAGTCGCGCTGGTCGCCGGTTGCAGCACGACGCCGGTGCGCACAGGCGATCACGGTGTCGCCGCCCAGGGGCACGACGTGGTCGCCTATTTTTCCGCAGGTGAGGCCCTGTCCGGCGCCTCCGCGCACAGCCACAACTGGCGCGGTGCCGAGTGGCACTTCGTCAGCGAGGACAATCGCGCGCGCTTTGCCGATGACCCCGAACGCTACGCGCCCGCCTACGGCGGCTGGTGTGCCTGGGCGATGGCCGAGGGCAGGCTGGTGGCAGGCGATCCCGCTTACTGGACGATTCACGACGAGCGCCTCTATCTCAACTGCAATCGCTCCGCGCAGGAGAACTGGGAGGCGGACATTGAGGCAAATATCGAGCGTGCTGAAGAGCACTGGCCCGATATCGCCGGCTGAGCCGTGGTGGCGCGATGGGCCGACTCAAGCTCGACCTCCATCCGATTGCGCGCCAGGGCGACCGGATCGATGCCGAACTCGAGCGGGTCATCCGTGAGGCCGTGGACAAGCGCATCCCCATGGTCGAGATCATCCCCGGCAAGGGCAGTGGGCAGCTCAAGAAGCGCGTGCTGCGGTTCCTCCAGCGTAAGGACATCAAGAGCCAGTATCATCGGGTGGAAAAGGATAAGGACAACTCGGGGCGCGTCTTCGTCCATTTCCGCCACTGATGCCGCGACGTCAGCGCAGCGCCGCCACCGCGGCGGCGTAGTCGGGCTCGTCCGAGACCTCCTCGACCCGTTCGGTATGCAGGACGCGATCGTTCTCGTCGAGTACGACGACGGCGCGGACCGTGGTCCCGGCCAGTGGCCCCTCTTCCAGGAGCACACCGTAGTCACGGGCGAAATCCTCCGAGCGGACCATGGAGAGCAGTGTGACATTGTCGATGTTCTCTGCTGCACAAAAACGGCCCTGAGCGAAGGGCAGATCCGCCGTGATGACCAGAAATGCGACGTTGTCGAACTCCGCCGCGTGGGCGTCGAAGCGGCGCGCCTGGGCGGCACAGACCGGCGTGTCGACGCTCGGCGAGATGGCGAGGAGCTTGCGCTGGCCGGCGAAGTCGGCGAGCGAGCGGATGTTGAGTTGGGTGTCGGCGAGGCGGAAGTCGGGGGCCCGGCTGCCGACAGCCGGTAGTTCGCCACTGACTCGCAGGGGGGCGCCATGCAGGGTTACTGTGCCCATGCCAAAGGGTCTCCGCGTGAGGGTGAGTGTTGAGCAGGGGCGATATCCTAGCGCAGACGCTACGGCATTCGCATGATGGCGCGCGCTCGGGGTCGTAGGGAGGTTGGCAGGGATACAGGTAAGCGATTCGGTATCGGAAGCGGACGGGCACGATGGGCGATTCATTCCAATTGCGGATCTCGCGTCGCGCGCGCTACCTGCGCATCGATGTCTCGGCCCGGCAGGGAGTGGTTGTCGTCGTGCCCGAGGGTACGCCCAGGGATGTGGTCAACCGCTTCCTGCTGGCCAAGAGAAATTGGATTCGTCGCGCCCGCGAGCGCATTGCGCGCCAGACCGAGCAGGCCCGTGCGCACGGGCCTGCGTTGCCGGAGCGCGTGGAGCTGCCCGCGCTGGGGGAGGACTACCGGGTCGCGATCGAGCCGGCGGCACGTCGTTCGATCCGTTGCGATGGCGAGATCCTTCGCGTACGTGGCGCGACCGAGCCGGCCGCTGTGCGCCGCGCCGTGGTCGACTGGCTCAAGCGCCGGGGTCGGGCCACGCTGCCGCCCTGGTTGGCCGCGCACGCGCAGCGCCATGGTCTGTCGTACGCACGCACGATGGTGCGCGGCCAGCGTACGCGCTGGGGAAGCTGTTCGGCGCGCGGGACCATCAGTCTCAACTACAAGCTGCTCTTTCTCCCGCGATCACTGGTCGACCATGTGCTGTTACACGAGTTGGCACACACGCGCCACCTCGACCATTCGCCGCGGTTCTGGGCTCTGCTCGCCGAGCTCGACCCGCAGTGGCGCCGCCACCATGCTGCCCTCTCCCGGGCAGCGCGCTGTTTGCCTGCCTGGATTACGTACCTGGAGACGGACGACTCTACGGGCCGCTGAGACCGTCAGTACGGACGCCAGTCCAGCGAGGGTTCCTGCAGCGCGGCGAGTTGCTCGCGCAGGGTGAGCACGTGGTCTTCCCACCAGCGCGCTTCGGTGAACCAGGGAAAGGCGCGGCAGAAAGCGGGCTCGTTGTGGCGGCGTGCAAGCCAGCCGCCGTAATGGACCAGGCGCAGAGAGCGTAGTGGCTCGATCAGCGCGAGCTCTGCCGGATCGAAGTCTCGAAAGACGGTATAGCCGGCCAGCAGGGGATGTAGCGCCTGTTCTTGCTCGGTGCGCTCACCAGGGAGGAACATCCAGAGATCCTGTATGGCCGGGCCGGTGCGCGCGTCGTCGAAATCAACGACGTGGACGCAGTCGTCACGCCACAGGACATTGCCGGGATGGAAGTCCCCGTGTATCCGGATCGTTGCAGCGGGGATCGATTCGAGCCGGGTCGCCACCATGGCGAGCAGATCATCGGTCAGCGTCTGATATGCTGTTGCGAGGTGATCGGGCAGGATGCCGCTGTCGAGGACCTGGGCGCGGGGTTCGTAACCGAAGGAAGCGAGCGTGATCGCAGGGCGGTATTGAAACCGCTGTGCCGCCCCCACATTGTGCAGGCGCCCCAGAAAGCGCCCGATCAAGACATGGGCCTCGGGATCGTCCATCGGTGGCGCCTGACCACCCCGTCGGGGTGAGAGACTGAGCCGATAGCCGGCGTGCTCGTGCAGTGTGTCGTCGCCAATGATCAGCGGCGGGACGACCGGGAGATCCAGAGCGTGGCAGGCGAGGGTGAACGTGTGTTCCTCTCGAATCTGCGCGTCCGACCAGCGCCCGTTGCGGTAAAATTTGGCGATGATGGGGTCGTCATCCTCGATACCGACCTGATAGACCCGATTCTCGAAGCTGTTGAGTTCGAGTAGGCGACCATCGACGGTCAGCCCCAGTGCCTCGACCGCATCCAGGATTACGCTAGGAGCGAGGTCGGAGAAGGCCGGTGCTGCTTTTGTCTGCTCCATCTGCATGGTGCCAGACTACAGGAGCCGCCCAGGTGCCGGGTAGGGCGGTGATGCACCGGCCGTCCGCTGTAGCCGGTGCGCGTACAGGCGGGCAGGCCGTCGGTATAGGAGGGGCGTGTGGCGATGTTCAATACCAGCCGGTTCCATCAGATCCTCGACCGCGTGGATGGCCTGCTCGACCGCATTGAAGGGCTGTTGCCGGCGCAAACCTGCGCAGGACCCACGGGCGAAGCGCTCGCCTGGCGCTGGCGCCGGAGCGGACAGCACGCGGGCCGTTTTGTGGCCGTGCCGGAGCCGGTGACGATGGATCTGCAGGCGCTGCACGGGATCGATCATCAGCGCACGGTGCTCGAGCGCAATACGCGCCAGTTTGTCGCCGGCCTGCCCTGCAACAACGCGCTGCTCTGGGGCGCACGCGGGACCGGCAAGTCGTCGCTGGTGAAGGGCTTGCTCGCAGCGTATGCAGATCACGGGTTGCGCCTCGTCGAGGTGAGCGCCGCGGATCTGGTCGATCTGCCCGATGTGGTCGCGCCGCTCGCCGGGCGCCCGGAGCGTTTTGTCGTATTCGCGGACGATCTCGCCTTCAGCGGCGACGATCCGGCCTACCGGGCCTTGAAGGCCGTGCTGGAGGGCTCGGTCGCGGCGGCGCCGCCCAACGTCGTGATCTATGCGACATCGAACCGCCGCCACTTGATGCCGGAATTCATGAGCGAGAACCGTGAGGCGCGCGCGGTCGACGGCGAGATCCATCCCGGCGAGACCACGGAGGAGAAGATTTCGCTCGCCGAGCGCTTCGGTCTTTGGCTGTCGTTCCCGCCCTTCGGCGAGGACGACTTCCTGGTCATGGTGGAGGGTTGGCTCGCGCGAATCGCGCCGGAGCAGCCCTTTGACGAGGCGGTGCGCACCGCGGCCAAGCGCTGGGCGCTCGCTCGCGGCTCGCGCAGCGGCCGCGTCGCGCGCCAGTTCGCCCTCGACTGGGCCGGCCAGTGCCGCCTCGAACGCGAATGATTAGTCTCGTAGTACGGAAGGATAAGGAGGAACCACGAAAGGCACGAAAGCAGGAAAATCGTCTGAGGGGATACGTGTCGCCAGCGTGCAATGCGTCTGCGTGCGTTGATGCAACAACGAACGGGTATTTTGCCAAGCCGCGGGGCACGTCCAGAGCCATTGGATTCCTTGGTAAGCGTTGCGTGTTCGCCCAACGGGTGGGATGTGCTGGAGCTGCCCCGGTACGTCAACTAGCCGCAGAAATCCCTTTTCGTGCTTTTCGTGCCTTTCGTGGTTCCTAAAACCCGCTCTCTAGTGGTTCCTCACCAGCGGTTCCTCGACAGTCCCACTGATGAACGTCATTCCGGCGTATCGCGCTCCAGCAGCCCTTCCAGCAATCG
>SLKC01000066.1 GCA_007134775.1 Ectothiorhodospiraceae bacterium
CCACCTCATCCAGTGGCGTAGTGGCGCTCACAGTCAAGGGATCGGGCACCATGACGTCGCCGGCACGCACGTGGAATTTCTCCGCGGCCGTCAAACCCGCAAGAATGCGTACATCCCGATCGCTGATTATACCCACTACGGTATGGTCGCGGGCGACGGGGAGATGGCGCACACCATATTTGTGCAGCAATTTCCGCAGATCCTCGAGTGTCATGTCTTCGGTCGCGGTAATCGGATCCGGCGTGGTGAACTCTTCCACCGGCAAACGGCTTGGCAACATGGCAGGTCTCCTGTGAGCATCCGCGAGGAGCGGATCGCTCAACAACGCAATTCAAGATCCAGCAGCTCCGAATCGACTGCGAAATCACCCATCGACGACAGCTCAAACGGCCAAGAGCCGGTCGCCCGCGACCGCCCCGGCCTTAGCGGTCGATTCAGCACGGTGGACTCTGGATAGCAATGGTGATCGTATCGGCATCGGAGAGCCCGTCCGAGTTCTCGCCGACCAACCGTATCTCGAATCCCTGCCAATTCTGGCAGGAGTATCCGAAGTACATCGTGGTGCTCGTGCCGGTCCCCGCCTCGGTCCAGTTCGATGATCCTTCGTCGCGCCGGGACCACACCAAGTCGTTGCCACTGAGAGCGCCGTCCTGGTCATCGATGCCTGTACCCGTGAAGTCCACCTCCATGCCCATGGTCCCACCGTCGCCATCCCAATGAGTGAACGTGGCGCCATCCCCCGGACTGGTTATGTTCACCTCGGGCGGGTGGCTCTCGGTATCGACGATATTGATGGTGATCTGATCGTGGGCCGCGCCATATTCCAGATGAATGTCCTGTTCGCCGGGCCCGAACTTGCTGCGGGAGAACGCCAGCGTGTTCTGAGCCACGATCAGCCCGTCGGGGCCGCCGACTCGCCAACGAGCAGTGTAACGCAGTTCGTCGCTGTCCGGGTGAGCGTCTGCACGGGAGTCGTCGACAACGGCCTCGAAAGAGACCGTATCGCCGAGCGCGAAGGTCGAGCCGTCGCTGGGGGCGATGATATCCGCGGCTACGGGGCATTGCGGCGGGGGATTGGTGGCCCCAAGGTCGCGGACATTGACCGTGACCGTATTCGCTACGGACATTCCGGAACTCGCGCTGGACGCCTCGGCGATCACTGTATACGAGCCGTCACAGAGATGGTTCAAGGTGAGAGATTCGCCGTTAGCGGTGTTGCCGAGTCCGATGTAAGTGCCCTGGTGGTTCTCGTAGCCCCAATCGATGCTAAGGGTGTCCGGATTGGCGCCCTGTAGGCCGCTGGCGATAGCGCGGAATTCGATCTCTTCTCCCTCGTCGATCGATGTGCCGCTTTGCGGTGACAGAATCTGCATCGAGGCCCCGTCGTCCGGAAACTCGAACGAGGCCACAGCGGTCGTGGTCTGACTGGTGTTGCTGATCAATGCGTACACGACTGTTGTCCCGCCCGGTGATACCTCTGCGGTGTACTCGTCGGTGTCCGGATCGGTGCGGCAAGCCGTGCTTCCCGCATGTTTCTTGTCGTAGAACTTGACCCGTATGTCGTCAGAATCTGTGGCCACATTGAGATCAACCGTGTAGTCGTCTTCCGGCAACGGGTACAGCTCCAAGCGCACAACCTCGGAGGCCAGTGCGGGAATAGCGAAATGAGCGTTGTCAGGCGGTGCGATGTGATCGTAGTCGATCCGGACCGAGTCCGCCGCGCGCCAATTGTAGGAACAACTACCCGACGCGATCCGGTGGCCCAGCGAGCCCCGTTGTTCGAAGGCCTGATTCTTGGCCCAGTCCCAATACGCGTCACCCAGGTCGTTGAACGGCGTCTTGTCCTTGATGAAGGCGTCCAGATCCCCGATTTCCAAGCCCCTGGAGAAGAGACCCCCCAGTTCGGAGAAATCCAGCCCCGAGGTCCCCAACAGGTGGTGGAAGAAGTACTCACCGCGATAAGGCCTCTCTTCCGTGATCGGGTTATCCACGCGCAAGTCGTTCTCAATGCCACTGAGCTCGGTCAGGTTATTGATGTCCTCGGTCATCCGCGCGGTTCCCTCGACCGTCAACCCGTCCCAGTCCATGTTGCCGTAGCTGAACTGCATAGCATGAAACAGCTCGTGAGTGGTCGTCAGGCGGGCACGGTCCAGACCTTGATCGACCGCCTCGAGACACGTGACCCCCAGCCTCTCACTCGGTCGGTAAAACCCACGTACGCCCTCACAGCCTTCGTGCGCATGCTCGTTCATGAAATGGTAAAGGTAAACGGTCGTGAGTGGCTCGAATAGGCTCATGAAGCTGCGGATCAATGCCGGCCTATCGGCACCGTCCAACTCCTGGTACACCGGAAGAGCGTCATCCAGGGCCCCTTGCATGGCCGTGATCGCCGTATCGTGGCTATCACACTCGAGCCCGCCGATGTGAAGGCCGGGTGGCTGTTCCAGGTTGCAAACAACACGGAAGGCCGCGGTGTGCCCAGGTGAATGGCTGAGCGGGTGCATCACCGCGCCGCGCGGACGCACGTCCGCAGCGGCTTGGGGTTGTCTCTCGCTCCTGGGTTCCAGTTCCAGCCCGGGGAAGTGTTCCGCCAACACCGTATCCACCACGTCAGCTTCCTCGAGCGGCTGCGGTTGCACATGCTCGGCCATGCCGATGCGGGTGGGGTAGTCCGGGCCACCAATGCTGGCCAGCGGGACGAAGAACAGCCGGTAGCGCGGATCGTAGACGCCGAGCCGGGTTGCCCAGGTATCGGGCGCCTCGTGGTAGTGCTCCTCGTCGTGGAAGACCACGAGATCGCCGTACATGAACTGCAGTGGGTAGAGGTGCGCCTCGTCGAACTCCGCGGGGACCGGGATGCCGACAAAGAAAGGCTCACTGGTTGTCACCCAGTCGTCGTCGATATCCGTGGCTGTGATCTGTACAAACCGCTCCCCGCGGGTGAAGCGCTCGTCGTCGCCCGCGAACGTGGGGTCGTCACTGGCATCCAGCCACTGCACGTCCACCTCCACGTCGGTGACGTCGGCTTCCGGGTGGAGACCGAGAAGGGCTCCGTCCATCATCAGCACTTCCCCGGGGGCGAGGTGACGTTGTGATACGGGCTCATCCGGTTGGTCCGGTGTCGCGCCGCGATCGGTTTCCCCGGATTGCGCTTCATCATCGCCGGAAGAACCATCCGACCCGCCGCAACTCGCGAGCAGCACAAGACTGAGCGACAACAGAACGGCGCCCCAGAGCCACTGCTGATTCATACCCCCCCTCCGCCCGAATGCTCGGGTATTGTTTTAGCTTCCAAATACCACGAAACAATAAGGCGTTCAACTTCCTCCTTCGCAACAGCGCGGGCGTACTAATCATCCATCGGTATATCTACCACGCCGAAGTAGTCGAGCAGCGCCGCGATGCCGACCACACCGAAAACCAGTGAGAACAGCGCGACCAAGATAGCCATCTTCAGCATTTTCCGTCTCAACTTCCGATACGAGACATCCGTGATAATGACCCGATCACCCTCGTACCCGGGCTCGATCGTGAATCCGTCCGAAGTACCCGTAGCGTAACCAACAACGCAGCAGAAATCGGCCGGATCGAGTCTACTCTCCGTATACCGCAGACGATGCTTGCCGGTCCGCACGGGACCGATATTCGCATCCGTCCAGCCGAACTCTTCCATCTGGCGCTGGCTGAGATCGAGGTAGGGATTCTCCCCGGGATTCACGTTGACTCGTCCTGTATTGTCGTCAACACGGAACGGCGCCGCTTCGCCCTCCTCCTGGATGGTCGCCCAGTTCCCGCTATTGCTGCCCGAGTTTCGTTGTTCCACCTTGTAGCTGTATGCCAGACAATTCGCTTCCGCCATTGACGACGTCACGGAATCCTTCAGCTTTACCGCTTTGCCCTCGATCACCACCCGCTGGTGACCGCCACGCAGCCCTATGCCAGTCTTGATCGGTTTCGCGCCGGCGGTGCGACGCCACTTGCGCACGGCCGGAATCGTGACATAAACGAGCATGAATGCGGCCACCGCCACGAATGCGCCACCCACTACGAGCACGTCGTCCACTGGCCTCTCCCGGGAGCTTCTCGCGGCAGTCTAGAGCATCCGGAACTGAATTGCGCTCATTTGCGCCAGTATCGGCCAGTGCGACTCGACGCGGTTCAACAGGCTGCTGGACGGGCACTGCCGGATTCGTGGTCTGGAGTCAGTCATGAGAATGCATGACGGATTCGCTGCTACAGGGAGGACAACGAGGCCCAGAGGGCTCACCTGTTGGCTTGACACATCGGGCGCGACTGTGAGGGAGTCCAATTACATGACCATGGACTCGCGGCCAGGGAATCACGAGAGTGGAGCATGAGAACGCCTGTCCGTACGACCGTGCGCACATGAAGATCTGGGTCGATGCCGACGCCTGCCCCGGGCCGATCAAGGAGATCCTCTTCCGGGCCGCCGAGCGCACGCAGACGCCGCTGACGCTGGTCGCCAATCAACCCGTGCAGACCCCGGGGTCGCGCTGGATCACCGCCGTGCAGGTCTCACCGGGATTCGATGTCGCCGACCACGAGATCGTCGCTCGCGCCGAGGCCGGGGACTTGGTGATCACCAGCGACATCCCGCTCGCCTTCGAGGTCCTGGAAAAGGGGGCCCATGCGCTCAGCCCACGCGGAGAGCGCTACTCGCCCGAGACCATCCGCGACCGCCTGAACATGCGCGATTTCATGGACACCCTGCGCGCCAGTGGTGTCCACACCGGCGGTCCGGCGGCGTTCACCACGCGCGACCGCAAGGCCTTCGCAGCCGAACTCGATGCCCTGCTCGCCCGCGCCCGGCGCGGCTGACTACTCTATCCCCGCCACCATGCGTATACTGCCGCGCCGGCATGCTCCCCCACACTGCCGGAGCGATCGTGCCCTGATTCCCTTGCCGCAACGCGTACCGACCCCATGAACGACGAACGCATCACCGCCCGTCTCGCACAGGAGATCGGCACCCGAACCCAACAGGTGACCGCCGCCATCGGCTTGCTCGACAGCGGGGCCACAGTCCCGTTCATCGCGCGCTACCGCAAGGAGGCAACGGGCGGGCTCGACGACGCGCACCTGCGCCAGCTCGAGGAGCGACTGCGCTACCACCGGGAGATGGAGGAGCGACGGGCGACGATCCTCGCGGCGATCGACGAGCAGGGCGCGCTCACCGATGCGCTGCGCAAGCAGATCGAGGCCGCCGATACCAAGGCGCGGCTCGAGGATCTCTACCGCCCCTACATGAAGAAGCGCCGGACGAAGGCGCAGATCGCCCGTGAAGCGGGACTCGAACCATTGGCACAAGCGCTGCTCGCCGATCCCGCCCTGGAGCCGGAGGCCGAGGCGGCCCGGTATATCGACGCAGAAGCGGGCGTGGCGGATGCGTCCGCGGCCCTGGAAGGTGCGCGTCAGATCCTAATGGAGACCTTCGCCGAGGACCCGGAACTGGCCGGCGCCCTGCGCGAGCACGCTTGGCAGCGCGGGCATTTGCAGTCGCAGCTCCGCACCCGCCTCGATCCGGAGAAGGAGGAGCTGGCGGCCAAGTTCTCCGACTACCACGATAGCGTCGAGCCCGTTCGCAAGATCCCCTCGCACCGCGCGCTGGCGATGCTGCGCGGGCAGTCCGAGGAGATCCTCTCGCTGCACGTAGTCCTCGATGAATTCGACGACGAGGGCAAACCGCTCGCCGAGCGCTCCACCGGCGAAGTCATGATCGCCCGCCACGTCGGCATTGCGGACCAGGGCCGCGCGGGCGACCCCTGGCTGCTGGACACGGTGCGCTGGACCTGGCGCGCCAAGCTGCAGTGGCGGCTCGAGATGGAGATCAAGAAGCACCTGCGCGAGATCGCCGAGGCGGAGGCGATCAAGGTCTTTGCCACTAATCTCAAGGACCTGCTGCTCGCCGCACCCGCCGGTCCGCGGCCGACCATGGGCCTCGATCCCGGCATCCGCACCGGCGTCAAGGTCGCCGTGGTCGATGCCACCGGCAAGCTGGTCGACACCGCCACCATCCATCCGCTGGCGCCGCGCAAGGACTGGGACGGCAGCATCGCCACGCTCGCCGCGCTGTGCGAGCGCCACGGCGTGGAACTGATCGCCATCGGCAACGGCACCGGCTCGCGCGAGGTCGACAAGTTGGCCGCAGACCTGCTCAAGCGCCACTCTGCCCTGCGCACGCACAAGATCATGATCTCCGAAGCCGGCGCCTCGGTCTACTCGGCCTCCGAGATCGCCTCGCGCGAATTCCCGCACGTGGATGTCTCCCTGCGCGGTGCGATCTCCATCGCACGCCGACTGCAAGATCCGCTGGCGGAGCTGGTGAAGATCGAACCCAAATCGATCGGTGTCGGCCAGTACCAACATGATGTCTCGCAGGTGCAGCTCGCGCGCACCCTCGATGCCGTGGTCGAGGACTGTGTCAACGCCGTTGGCGTCGACGTGAACACCGCATCGGCGCCGCTGCTGGCGCGCGTGTCGGGACTCGGCCCGGGACTGGCCGAGAACGTCGTCAAGCACCGCGAGGACAACGGCGCATTCCGCAACCGCCGGGATCTGCTGAAGGTCATGCGCCTCGGCGACAAGGCCTTCGAACAGTGCGCCGGCTTCCTGCGCATCATGGATGGGGACAATCCGCTCGACGCCTCCGCCGTACATCCGGAGGCCTATCCGGTCGTCGAGCGCATCCTGCAGACCAACCACAAGGATATCCGCGAGCTGATCGGCGATTCGTCCTTTCTCCGTGGCCTCGCCGCGAACGACTTCACCGATGAGCGCTTTGGCGAGCCGACTGTTCGCGACATCCTGGCGGAGCTCGAAAAGCCCGGCCGCGATCCCCGCCCCGAGTTCCGCACCGCCGAATTCCGCGAGGGCGTCAACGAGATCGGGGACCTCGAGCCCGGTATGCGCCTGCAGGGCGTGGTCACCAATGTCGCCAACTTCGGCGCCTTCGTGGATATCGGTGTGCATCAGGACGGACTGGTGCATGTATCGCAGCTCGCCGAGCATTTCGTGAAAGACCCGCGCCAGATCGTGAAGACCGGCGATGTCGTCGCGGTACGCGTCCTCGACATTGACCACAAGCGCAAGCGCATCGCACTCAGCCTGCGCAGTGAAAACAGCGCCTCGCCCGCGAAGGGCAGTCCAGCCGCGACTGGCGATACCGGCAAGGGAGGTCGTGGCCAAGGTGGTGCCGGCCGAAAGCGCCAGAAGGCCGGGAAGGGACAGAGCGACGCCTCAAACAACCCATTCGCCGAAGCACTCGCCGGCTTGAAGAAGTCGAAACATTGACGGGCGCACAAACGCTGGCCCCACATCGACACCTCCACCGGCTGCGGCGTAAGGTAACCACAAGAAAAATGCTGCCAGAGGTGCCGTGCGGAGGCTGGTGAGTAGCCGCCTCTTCAGGCAGGCCCCACTGGCGAGGGGCGTGAACGAAGAAGGGGGCTGCCTGGATGACATCGAGCTCACGAATCCATCAACGTCTACGCCTGCAGAGCGCGGCGCTGGAGGCAGCGACCAATTCGATCGTGATCACTTCGAGCGACGGCGTCATCGAGTGGGTCAATCCAGCCTTTACCGAGCTGACCGGATATACCCTGGACGAGGCGGTCGGGCGATCCCCCGGTGATTTGCTCAAGTCCGGATCCCAAGGCCCCGAATACTACGAACGCCTCTGGAACACCATCCTCAACGGCCAGGTCTGGCGTGGCGAGATCACCAACCGACGCAAGGACGGTAGCCTGTACACGGAGGTACAAACCGTATCTCCCGTGTTCGATGACGATGGCAACATCACGAATTTCATTACCATCAAGCAGGATGTGACCGAGAACCGCGAGTTGCAGGCGCGCCTGCAACAGCAGGCCTGGTATGACGAGCTTACCGGCCTACCCAACCGGCAACTGCTCGGCGATCGATTGGAGCAGGTACTGCGCACTGCCAAGCGGCGGCATCGCACGATCGCGCTGCTTTACTGCGGCATCGACCGCATCAAGATGGTGAACACCACCTTCGGTTTCGAAGCGGGCAATGCAGTACTCCAGGCTGCAGCGGGCAGATTGCGTGGGCATGTCCGCGACATGGATACCGTGGCTCGTGTCGGCGGCGACGAGTTCGCGATCCTGCTACCGGAGGTTGCAAACGCAGAAGATGCCGGGCTGGTGGCGGAACGGATCCTCGAGGCCTTCACCCAGCCGCTCAACATCAGTACCGATGCAAACGCGCAACCACAGACATTGTCTCTCAGCGTCTCCCTCGGGCTCAGCGTCTTTCCGGGCGACACCGTCGCGGGTACCAAGCTCATACAACATGCCGCAGAGGCGATGTACTCCGCCAAGGAAGAAGGACGCAACCAGTACCGCTTCTTCACGCACGAGCTCACAAGCAGGGCACAACAACGCCTTGCCCTCTACAATGACCTACGCCAAGCAATCAATGGCGAGCAGTTCGATCTCGCCTATCAGCCGATATTCGTAGCGAACTCACCGCGTATGGTCGGCTTCGAGGCATTGCTGCGCTGGGATCGGACCGGTCACGGTCGGGTTTCGCCCGACACGTTCGTGCCGATGCTGGAGGAGACGCTGATGATCGTGCCGGTCGGGAAATGGGTACTGCGCGAGGCCTGCGCACGGCTGCGATCGCTGCGCGATGCTGGTTATTCCTCGCCATCGATGGCCATCAATGTCTCCAAGCATCAGATCGCGGACACGGAATTCGTCAACACGGTCGAACGCGCGCTTACCGATTTTGGGCTCGCGCCACGCGATCTGACCCTTGAGATTACAGAGAGCGGTCTCATGTCGAACGTGGAAGGCCACACCGCCACGCTCAAGGCATTACGCGAGCTGGGCGTACGCATCTCCATCGATGACTTTGGCACCGGTTACTCTTCTCTGAGCTATCTCAAGCAACTGCCGCTCGATGAACTCAAGATCGACCGCTCGTTCGTTCAGGACATCCCCGGAGATGACCAGGACGAAGCGATTGTTCGCATGATCCTGTCGCTTGCGCATATCCTCGATCTCACCGTCGTGGCCGAGGGTGTGGAGACGCAAGATCAGCGCGCGTTCCTGGAGCAGGAAGGCTGCGATCAGATCCAGGGTTTCCTGTTGCGCCGGCCACTGGAAGCCGACGACCTGGAAGGGTTCCTCGGTTCGCCGACTCCGTGATGACAATGCTCTCCACACTGTCCGAATCCTGACCCTGGCCGCATCAACAGCGATCAGGGTGGTCCACTAACTGCGCCAGACGCCGCCGACCGGACAGCGCAATCCCATAGAGAATGCTACGCCGATCCCTCATCCGCCTCGCCAGGCCTTGCCCTGGCCAGACAGGAGGCACGGCGCCCGTGCGTAGCCAGGGTCGTAAACTCCTCCAGAACCAGGCCAGCCGCCGCGATCTGTGCCCGGAAGTCGGCCTCGTAGGTAACCCGGCCAAAATCGATGCTCGTGACCCGCTTGAGCATCGGTTTGAGCCACTCCATCGCCGGGCTGGGGCGTTGCTGGATCGTCTGCGTGAACAGGATGCAGCCGCCGGGCCGCAACAGCGCACGGCAATGGCGCAATGCCCGCTCCGGCTCGGGCAGCAGCATGAAACTCGCCGAGAAGTAGACCGCATCATAGGGGCCGCCCTCGTGGCCATACACCGACTCACAGCGCACTGCCACGCGATCATTCACCGGCGAGCGCGCCACCCTGCGCTGCGCCCGGGCGATGTAGCCCGCATCGATATCGATGCCGATGATGTGCAACTGCTTCTCCCGCACCCGCTCGACGTTGGCCAGCAGTGCCCCGGCGGTACCGACGCCGACGTCGAGGACCGCCGCCGATTGCGGCACGCGCGCGAGCACCTCGGCATACCAGTGCCTGGTCAGCCGCAGGAGCAGCACGTCGTACACCAGACTTCGAAGCATCACCGTTCTCCCATGCATGCGCCCGGGAACGGCCCGGGCGAGCCGAATGCCTCACTCGAATCCTCGTCCCCTCACCAATGGCGGACGGCCCCCTCGCCCCGCGCTGTACCCGTTGCACGGCCTGGGCGCCGCCCGCCCCGGCAGGCAAGGCCGCTGGCGTACCGGTGCAGGGGCGGCGAATCGGGGTGCACCATTCGCCACGGGCACCGCGAATGGATCCGCGAGCACCCGCGCTACCATGACGGACTGCGGGTGTGACGGAGGATAGCGCGCATGCTGCGACTGATCACGCTGGCCGCGCTGCTGAACCTGGGCCTGCTCGCCGTGGCAATGCCGCGCCACGGCGGTCTCGGGCCGGACTGGCTGGCACTGGAGGCGCTGGTGCTCGCCGGGTTGTTCGCACTACTGCCGCAACGGCGGTGGGCACGCCTGCCGGCGTACCTGGTCGGGGCACTGCTGGCGGGCGTGGCGCTGCTCGCCCTCTTCGACGCAATCGTGCATCTCGCGGTCAACCGGCCCCTCAATCTGGCACTCGACTGGCCGCATGTCGTTTCCCTCTACCATCTGATCGTCGGCAACCTCTCCCTCCCGATCGCGATCCTCGCCACGCTGGTGCTGGCGCTGGTCACGATCGCCATCGCCTGGGGCCTGACCCGAGTGTTCATGCGACTGTCCGGAGAGCAGCCATGGGCGGTGCGCGGGCTTGCACTGGCACTGCTCGCGGTCGGAGTTGCGGGGCTCATCGCGGGAGCGGAGCGAACGCAGCCGCTGGGAGTGGCCGCCCCGGCGCAGACCCTGGTGGCCGACCAGATCCACTCCGCGCGGCAAACCCACGCCGAGCTGCAGGCATTCGAGCACTTCCTGGCGGAGAGCGAAGACGCCGTCGCCCCCCTCGACGACCTCGCCGAAACCGATGTCATTCTCGGTCTGATCGAGTCCTACGGCGTCAGCGCGCTCTTCGACGAGCGCTACGCCCCCGAGGTGGTGCCAGTAGTCGAGGCGATGGAGCGCGCCGTCGCCGACCAAGACCTGCATATGGTCTCGGGAACGCTCAACGCACCGATGTTCGGCGGGCAGTCCTGGCTGGCGCATGCGACGCTGCTCAGCGGACTGCGGATCGAATCGCACCGCCATTACGAGAAGCTGCTGGCCAGTGACTGGAACAGCCTGGTACGCGAGTTCAACGCCACTGGCCACCACACCACAACGCTGATGGCGGCGAACGTGCGGGAATGGCCCGAAGGGGCGTGGTATGGCTACGACAGCTACTACGACGCCGACGGCCTCGACTACGCCGGCCCCCCATTCCACTGGGTGACGATGCCCGACCAGTACATCTGGCACTTCTTCGAGCAGGAGGTGCGCGCACCGGCCGACGAGCCCATATTCGCGAAGATCCCGCTGGTGAGCAGCCATGCGCCGTGGACCCCGATCCTGCCCGTAATCGAGGACTGGGACCGCATCGGCGACGGCAGCCTTTTTCACGAGTGGGCGGACAAGGGCAAGACGCCGCAGGAGGTCTGGCGCAGTCCGCAGCGCATACGCGAGCACTTCGCCCGCTCCGTGGCCTCCGCCGTGGAGGTCGCGGCCGGTTACGCGGAGCGTTACGTCGACGACGACACGCTACTGATCCTGCTCGGCGATCACCAGCCGGCCCGGATCGTCATCGGCACCGATGCCAGCCCGGCGGTGCCCGTGCACATCATCAGCGGTGATCCCGACCGGCTCGCGCCCTTTCGTGCCCACGGTTTCATCGAGGGTGCCATGCCGCAGGATCAAGCCACGGACAACGACATGAGCGACCTGCGCGCCTGGCTGCACCGGGCATTCGGGAGCGGCCGTCCGCGGGATGGCCAGGATTAGATCGCCGCAGTTGGCGGCGCGAGGTGCGCACAGGCCGCGCGGTAGGCGAGAAGGGACAAGACACCTCGGTGTGCAACGTCAGCCGGCCTGCCTGACTGTGGGGCTGGGTACGTCGGCCGGTGGAATCGCCCCCTTGCCTTCTTGGTCCGCGTGTGGATGTTTCGGTATCAGCCCGGGGCCGGCCGTGGCGTTCGCGCCATCGAAGCACGCCCTGATGCCTGACCCGCCGGCACGGCGCTGCAAGAACGTCGTGGCCGACGGGCGGCAGAACCGTATCACGGTTCACGACGCACGGGCCGTGACGACCAGGCAGGGCAAGGCAACCGTTACGGTGCCGTCCGCGTCGCGGAATGGCGCCAGACTCTCTTCGGCGTCGTCGGCCAGGCGCTGCAGCTGGCCTTCGTCCAGAACCCCGCCCAGTGTCCAGATGCAGGAACCTTCGGCCCGCACGAACTCTGCTGCAGACGCGAATCGGGCGGATTCATCCCGGCGCTCGATGCGCGCCGCAGTAAGCCCCGCCTCGTCGCAAACCTGCCGCAGCCACTCCGGGTCACCACCGCAAAAGGGTTGCCGGAACCCTTCCGCGACCTCCGGCCCAAAGCGCCGATACAGGAGTTCGGTGAGGACACAGAACCCGGGTGAGTGGTCGATGGCATCCGGGACGCTCACCGCGATCCGGCCGCCGGGTCGGAGCACGCGCACCATCTCGCGCAGCGCGCGCGGCGGATCCTCGAAGAACATGAAGGCGAACTGGCTGATGACGGCATCGAAGCCACCGTCGGGCAGCGGCAGTTCCTCGGCGCTGCCGGCATACCACTCGATGGGTACGTCCTTGTCGCGGGCAACGTCCAGCATCTCGTCCTTCGGGTCGACGCCGGCGACGCGGCCACCCGGGCCGACGCGTGCCAGTGCCGCCTCTGCAGCGGCACCCGTACCACAGCCAATGTCGAGCACGGCCTGATCACGGCCGACCTCCGCGGCATCCAGCACCAGATGCGGAAAACGCCCGAACAGGGTCGGCACAAAAAGTTGATCGTAGAGTTCTGCCGGGGCGAGCCTCGTCTGAGTATCCATGGTCTACCTCCTGTCGTCGGTTGCACGGATGCGGTTCATTCCGCGGGACCACCATGACGCCACCGCGTCCCCGCCCCCGTGACACAGCCGTGACAACGCCGCCCTCGGCTGCTTGAATGCCGTCAGAGAGGAGGTCATTCCGGGCCCAAAGATGGCGTACGACCTGCAGATCAACCTGCTGGGCGGCTTCGAATGCCGAGCCGCCGGTGGTGAGTGCGTACACTTCCCGACGCGCAAAGTGCGCGCGCTTTGCGTCTGGCTAGCGCTGCATGCCGACGAACCCCAGGCGCGGGATCGGCTTGCCACGCTCCTCTGGGGCGAGCAATCCGATGCGTCAGCCAGGCTCAATCTGCGCAAGGCGCTATCGAGGTTGCGCGCATGCTGCCCCGGATCGGGTAGCGACTGCCTGATCACTCAGGATGATCGGGTGACGCTGCTCAGCGACCGCGTTACGGTGGATGTTGCGCACTTCCTGCGCAGCGCGCAGGAAGCAACACCCGCCAGTCTTGAGCGCGCAGCGGCGTTGTATCGCGGCCCGCTCCTGCTTGGCTTCCCGGCGTGCGGCGAAGTATTCGACGACTGCATCACCGCCGAGCGCCAGCGCCTCGAGGATACCTATTGTTCCGTGCTCCATCGGCTGCTCGAGCACCATGCGGCCACGGGCGCCATCGAGTCCGGCGTGCAGACCGCGTTGAGCCTGCTGCGCATCGACCCCCTTCAGGAACATGTCCACCAGACGTTGATGCGACTCTACCTCTACCTTGGGAGGCCCGGTGCAGCACTGGCGCAGTACCGTCGCTGCCGGGACCTGCTCGCAGAGGAACTGGGCGTCGAGCCGTCCACCGAGACGGAGCAGCTCAAGGCCATACTGCTGGAAGGGCAAACGCTGCCCGCCACCACAGAAGACGACGCCCCGTCGCCGGGCGTACACCCGATCCGCACCCCGGCGGAGCACGCCAGAGAGCAACCATCCCCGGTTCCCCCTCGCTCCGGGCGCCCCATGGTCGCAGTGCTCTCGTTCGCGCTCGCCATCCAGGACCCTGGCCTGCGTCTGCTGGGCGACGGCATGGCCGAGGATATCGCCATCGAACTGGGTCGCTTCCGTGAACTCGACGTCATCGCCCCGCCCTCGGCACTGGCCTATCGGGACGCCACAGCGCCACCGGAGCGCATCGGCAAGGAACTGGGAGCAACCTGTGTCGTAAGCGGCGCGCTGCAGGAAGCGGCAAGCGGGCTGCGGATCACGATTCGCCTGCTCGACACGACCACAGGCCGCCAACTCTGGGCTGAGCGTTATGTGCGTCGGCGCGGTGAGATGTTCGAACTCCAGGACGAGATCGTCCACCGGCTGGTCGCCGAGCTCGCCGACCGAATCGAGGATGACCGGCTCGCCGCAGCCCGGCGCAAGACGCCCTCGGAGCTGGAAGCGTACGACCTGTGGCTGCGTGGCCGGGCAACGCTCCGGCGCACCGATCTCGCGGCACTGAAAGAAGCACGCGGATACTTCCAGCAGGCCATCGCCCGGGACCCGCATTTCGGCCGCCCCCATGTCGGACTCGCCCTGGCGCAGATCAACGAATGGGCCTGCTTTTCCTGGAACCACTGGGTCTTCCCCCGCCAGGAAGTCCTCGAACACGTCGACCGGGCGCTGGAACTGGACGAATACGACCAGCACGCCCATTGCGTGCTGGCGATGGCGCGGCTCTACGCGGGCCATTACGAAACGGCCCGGCACGGCCTGTTGCGCGCGCTCGAACTCAACCCCAACGATGCCGACGTGCTCGCCCACGCCGCGCTCGGGCTGACCTTGATCGGCGACCATGAACCAGCGGTGGAACACGGCCGCAACGCCCTGCGCCTGGCCCCGCACGCCCCCGACTGGTACACCACCTTTGCCGGCATGGCGTTGTTCAACGCCCGTCAATACGAGCAGGCCCTAGCGACCATGGCACCGGCCCCCGAGGCAATCTGCAACACCAGTGCGTTCATCGCCGCCGCCGAAGCGCATCTCGGCCGCGCCGAACGCTGTAGCGCCTACCGGGAGACCGTCCATGCCCACTACCAACGCGAACTCGAGCGGGGCGCCCTATCGGCACAGACGTCATGCGTGGACTGGTTGCTGACGGTTGACCCATTCCGCCTCGACGACGATGTCGCCCATTACGTCGACGGGCTGCGCCGGGCAGGATTCCTCTGAATTCCGGTAGTTGCGTATGGGGTCGGTCAGTGCAGCTGTTCAAGAAAGTCATGCGCGACACGCTCGCGGCATTGGCAGGCTACTGGACCGCGCGCAGCGCATTCACGATAATATACGGTTCTCTGGGCCGATGCCGCCGATCGTGCCCTCCCCCCCCCGAACGGGATGCTGCGGACGGCAGCCGCAACCGTCCGCCCGAGGGCACGGGGGGCGTTCGTCGGCGGATATCGCGCAACCGCAGCCAGTCAACACGGGATCCTTTCATGGCGCAGTACGTATTCACGATGAGCGGCCTCGGCAAGGTCGTGCCACCGAAGAAGAAGATTCTCGACAACATCAACCTGAACTTCTTCCCAGGCGCGAAGATCGGCGTCCTCGGCTACAACGGCGCCGGCAAGTCGACCCTGCTACGGATCATGGCCGGCGTCGACCAGGAGTACGAGGGCGAGGCGCGGCCGCAGCCGGGCTTGCGCATCGGCTATCTGCCGCAGGAACCGAACCTCGACGAGAGCAAGGATGTGCGCGGCAATGTTGAGGACGGCGTGGCCGAGACGAAGGCCCTGCTCGATCGCTTCAATGCGATCAGCGAGGAGTTCGCCGATCCGGACGCCGACTTCGAGGCCCTGCTCGAAGAGCAGGGCAAGCTGCAGGACAAGATCGACGCCGCCGGCGCCTGGGACCTGGATCGCAAGCTCGAGGTGGCCGCCGATGCGCTGCGCCTGCCGCCCTGGGAGGCGGACACGAGTACACTCTCCGGCGGTGAGCGCCGGCGTGTTGCGCTGTGCAAGCTGCTGCTCTCCGAGCCCGACATGCTCATCCTCGACGAGCCGACCAACCATCTCGATGCGGAATCGGTCGCCTGGCTGGAGCGGTATCTGGGCGAATTCTCCGGCACGGTCGTCGCCGTCACCCACGATCGCTACTTCCTCGACAACGTCGCCGGCTGGATCCTTGAACTCGACCGCGGCAAGGGCATCCCTTTCCAGGGCAACTACTCGGCGTGGCTGGAGTACAAGCAGAAGCGCCTGGAGCAGGAGGAGAAGGCGGAGAGCGCGCGGCGCAAGGCGATGGAGTCGGAACTCGAGTGGGCGCGGGCAAACCCGAAGGGCCGGCAGTCGAAGAACAAGGCGCGGCTCAATCGCATCGAGGAGCTGCAGCAGCCCGAGTACCAGAAGCGCGCCGAGACCAACGAGATCTACATCCCGCCGGGCCCGCGCCTGGGCGACAAGGTCATCGAGGCCGAGGGGCTGTCGAAACAGTTCCGCGATCGCGAACTCTATCAGGGCATGTCGTTCCGCGTGCCCAAGGGCGCCCTACTCGGGGTGATCGGCCCCAACGGCGCCGGCAAGACCACGCTGCTGCGCATGATTACGGGCGAGGAGCAGCCCGATGCCGGCACCCTGGAGATCGGCGATACGGTCGAGGTCTCCTATGTCGACCAGAGCCGCGACGCCCTTGCGGGCGAGAACACGGTCTGGGAGGAGATCTCGGGCGGCCACGACTACCTCGAGGTGGGCAACTGGCAGGTGCAGTCGCGCGCCTACTGCGGCCGCTTCAACTTCAAGGGCCCGGACCAGCAGAAGAAGGTCAAGGATCTCTCGGGCGGCGAGCGCAACCGCCTCCATCTGGCCAAGCTGCTCAAGAGCGGCGGTAACCTGCTGCTGCTCGACGAGCCGACCAACG
Organism: Ectothiorhodospiraceae bacterium; assembly: GCA_007134775.1. Lineage (GTDB taxonomy): Bacteria > Pseudomonadota > Gammaproteobacteria > XJ16 > Halofilaceae > Halofilum. The sequence goes on from SLKC01000066.1 coordinate 16,752, forward strand.
ACCTCGATGTCGAGACGCTGCGCGCGCTGGAGGAAGCGCTGCTCAACTTCCCCGGCAGCGCCGTGGTCGTCTCACACGATCGCTGGTTCCTCGACCGCATCTCGACCCACACGCTGGCGTTCGAGGAGGATGGCCAGGTCTTCTTCTTCGAGGGCAGCTACAGCGAGTACGAGGCCGACCGGCGACGGCGCCTCGGTGCCGAGGCGGATCAGCCGCACCGGCCGAAGTACAAGCGCCTCGACCGCTGAGGCCGTGAGCGCGGAGGTCGCCGGCGACGACGCGCTGCGCGTCGGCATCGTCGCCGACACCCACGGTTTCCTTGACCCGCGTGTGGCGGCGGCCCTCGCCGACTGCCACCGCGTGGTTCATGCCGGCGATATCGGTGGCGATGCCATTCTAGCGCCCCTGGACCGGCGCGCAGGCGCGGCGCTCGCCGTCGCCGGCAACAACGACACGCCGCATCACTGGCCGGCCGCCGAGCAGGAGCGCCTGAGCGCCCTGCCCGGCGAAGCGTGGCTGGAGCTGCCCGGCGGTGCGCTGGTGGTCACACACGGCCATACCCTGCCCGCGCGCGACCGCCACCGTCGGCTGCGCCGGCGCTACCCCACGGCCGCCGCCATCGTCTACGGCCACAGCCACCGCGCGGCCGTGGACACGGCAGTGACGCCCTGGGTACTCAACCCCGGGGCGGGCGGCCGCAACCGCGCCCTGGGCGGGCCGGGCTGCCTCGTGCTCTGCGCCACTGGCGAGCGCTGGGCGGTAGAGGAGCACCGCTTCGAGCGCCTTGCGCGGCGGCGCTCCCGGGGATGAGCGCCGGCCCGCGGAACCCTCCAAGCGCTGCACGCGTCTGATAGGCTGGCGGCGCCCGGGGGTAGCCGTCGCATGCCGACTTGTTACGGCTACGGTATAGGGTAAGGAGTTGCGATGGACGAGAGTGTCCGCAAGGCGATGGCAAAGTGGCCGAACGTGCCGGCCCTCTACGGCTGGCTGCGCCTCGATGCGACCGGACGCTGGTATCTCAAGGGCGAGGTCATCACCCACCGGGGGCTGATCGACTTCATCGGCCGCAACTACCAGGCGGATGGGCACGGGCGCTGGTACTTCCAGAACGGCCCGCAGCGCGGCTATGTCACGCTCGACTATACGCCGTGGATTCTGCACGTCGACAGCGACGGGGCGCTGCGCACGCATACAGGGGCCCGGGTGGGGCCGGGCGCCTCGGCCGCGATCGATGACCAGGGCAACCTGCTGATCGCGACCGAGCGCGGTGTGGGCCTGGTCGACCCGGATGCCCTGCCGGTCGTGATCGAGTGGCTGGTGCATGGCGACGGCCGCTGCGCCGACGAGGAGGCGCTCGCGGCCGTCATGGCCGGTGATACGGACGATCCGCTCTTCCTTGAGGTCGACGACCGCCGGCTGCCGGTGGAGCGTATCCCGCGCGCCGAGATACCCGATCGCTTCGGCTTCATCAGCACGCCGCGCCCCGAGGACGAGGACGATGCCGGATGAGCGTACTCGAGGAGTCCCGCCGCGAGCGTAGCGCGCGCACGCTCACTGTCGTCGTCTATGGCCTGCAGCTTGGCATTCTGATCATCCCGCTGCTGCCCGCGATCGTCGGCGCGGTGATCAATCATGTGAAGCTCCGTGACTGTCGGGGCCTGGTCTACGAGTCGCACTTCCGCTGGCAGATCCGCACCTTCTGGTGGGGGGTCTTCTGGTTCATGGTGGGCCTGACCCTGTTACAGATGGGACCGATCGGCGCGCTGGTGCTGATCGGCCTGTTCCTCTGGTATCTCTATCGCATCGTGCGCGGCTTCATCGCCTGGTCCGAGGAGCGCCCGGTCAAAGAGTGAACCGCGCGCTCAGAAGATCTCCGCATCGAGGCCAGCGGCCATGTACATGCCCAGTTCATGGCACTGCTCGAGGAACTCGTCGTGCCACTCCCCGTGGCAGATCAGCGGCTCCTGGACCGGCTTCCAATTCAACCCCGTGCAGATGCTCTCGATCGCGCGCCGTGTGCCCGTGCCATCCAGTCCAGCACGGATGTAGGCGGCGTAGGGGAGCGCGTCGGTCTGCTCGATGACGGCGTAGTAGGTGCGGTCGAAGAAGTCCTTCAGGGCCCCGCTCATGTAGCCGAGGTTCTCGGTGGTACCGAGGATGATGGCGTCGGCAGCGAGGACATCGCTCGCATCGGCCTCCAGGGGCCGGACATGCCGGGTCTGGACCTGCTCGATGTCCTCGTGGCGCGCACCGGCGAGCACCGCTTCGACCATGCGCTGCGTGTTCGGCGACGGATCGTGGGCGACGACGAGCAGTTGCTTCATGGCTCCTCCACAGACCGACCCGCTGCGCCCGATGGTAGGCCCAATGCCAGCGCAGCGGCAATGTGCGACGGCGCGTCAGACGTTGCGCAGGTAGGCCGAGTACTCCAGCGGCGTGACATAGCGCGCAAAGGCGTTGAGCTCCTGGCGCTTGCAGGTGCTATAAAGCGACTGGTAGTCGGTGCCGAAGTATTCGGCGATGTGCGCCGAGGCCTCCAGGCGGTCGAGCGCCTGCGCCCAGACATTGGGCAGCGGCGTATGATCCTGTTCGTAGGCATTGCCGTCGATGGGCGGGCCCGGATCGAGACGATGGCGCAAGCCGTCGTGCGCGCCCGCGAGCACGGCAGCGACGACGAGGTAGGGGTTGGCGTCGGCACCGGCGACGCGGTGCTCCAGGCGGGCATTGGCCGCATTCGAGCGCGGCACGCGCACCGCCAGCGTGCGGTTGTCGTGGCCCCAGACCGGCGTGAGCGGGGCGAAACTGCCCGGTACAAAGCGCCGGTAGGAGTTCAGGTTCGGCGCGAGGATGGCCATCGAGTCGGCCATGTTGGCCACCACGCCGCCGATCGCCCAGCGCAGCGGTCCATCGACCTCGGGATCCTCACTGGCGAAGATGTTGTGGCCGGCGTCGTCGCACACGCTCATGTGGACGTGGAAGCCGTTGCCCGAATGCTCACCGTAGGGCTTCGCCATGAAGGTGGCCTCCATGCCGTGCTTGAACGCCACGCCCTTGATCACGCGCTTGAGCAGAACGGTGTAGTCGGCGGCGAGCACGGGATCGCGCACGTGGCCGAGGTTGATCTCGTACTGCGCGGGGCCATGCTCGGCGATCAGGGTATCGTTGGGAATGCCCTGCTCGCTGCAGGCGCGTTCGACCTCGTGGAAGAAGGCGTCGAGTTCTTCGAGTTCGCTGATGCCGAACATCTGCGTGGCGGCGAGCGGCTGCCCGCCCGGGCTGGCGACGGGTGGCTCGGGGGCGGCGTCGCTGGAGGCACGGGCGGCGCAGAGGTTGAACTCGACCTCGGTGGCCACAACCGGATGCAACCCTTCGGCGCGATAGCGCTCGGTGACCCGGATGAGGACCTCGCGCGGGTCGCCGTAGAAGGGTCGGCCCTCATCATCGACCATGTGCAGCAGCGCCTGCGCGGTCGGGCGCTCGAGCCAGGGCACGGGGCGCAGGCTGCCGGGGACCATGAAACAGGGGGTATCGGGATCGCCGAGCTCGAACAGCAGGCCACTTTCCTCGACATCGCCGCTCCAGATATCGGTGGCGAAGATCGAGCGCTGCAGGTAGATGCCATCCCGCGCCGCCCTCTGTGCCTTCGCCGCGGGCACCCGCTTGCCGCGCTGGATGCCGTTGGCATCGGTGATGAAGAACTCGACGGTCTCGATCTCGCCATGCTCTTCGAGAAAGGCCGCGACCTCGGCCTCCGGGGCGACAGCCCCTGACTGCGTGCGCATAATGCTCCCGTTGTCGGCCGCGCTGCCCACCGGCAGCCCTCGGACTCGATAGCAGACTACATTCCGTCGGTGGAGGTCAAAACATGTTCCGCCGCCGCACCCATCGCCATTACGATCCGGCGAAGCCGCACCACCGGCCGCGGGGCTTTTGCAACACCGGCGGCCAGCCGGCACCGCCCCTCCTCGACGTCCTGCGCTGGCAATGGCAGCGCCTGCGGGCGCGGCGGCCGCGCTTGCCGGCGCGGGAGATCGGCTGTGTCGCCCCGGCGCGAGCGGATCTCGCCACCACCGAGGGCAGCGTCACCTGGCTCGGCCACGCCACGCTGCTGGTGCGCATCGGCGGATACACCGTGCTCACCGACCCCCAGTTCGCCCCCTTTGCCTCGCCGCTGCCCTTCACCGGCCCCCCGCGCCACCAACCACCGCCGGTGCGCCTGGCTGATCTGCCGCCGATCGATGTCGTCGTCATCTCGCACAACCACTACGACCACCTCGGCCTGCCGACGGTGCGCGCACTCTATCGCCAGCGCAGCGGAGCGCCGCTGTTCCTGGTCCCACTCGGGCTCGACGACTGGTTCGCGCGCCACGTCACGCGCGGTGAACGCGGCTGCAGCCGGGCGCTGGATTGGTGGCAGAGCACCCACGTCGGTGCATTGACGGCGACGCTGTTGCCCGTACAGCACTGGAGCGCGCGCACGCTCTGGGACAAGAACGCGACGCTGTGGGGCGCCTGGGCGTTGGAAGCCGAGGGGTGGCGCTTGTTCTTCGCCGGCGATCTGGGCCTGTCGCGCGATGTCGATGCGATAGGCGCCGCCTTCGACGGCTTCGATCTGGCGGCACTGCCCATCGGCGCGTACGAGCCGCGCTGGATCATGCGCCCCTACCACCTCGACCCGCACGAGGCCGTGCAGGTTCATCAGGCGATCGGCGCCCGGCGCAGTCTTGCGATCCACTGGGGCACCTACCACGGCCTGACCGACGAGGCACTCGACGAGCCACCCCAGGCCCTGGCCGCGGCGCGCGCCGCGGCGGGGCTTGACGCCGACGATTTCGCCATCCTCCGCCCCGGAGAAACCCTGCGCGCGGCACCCGCGCCGAGCCCACCGACCGATCCGGCATGACGCCACCGCACGCCCGATGCTAGGTTCCTGCGCACTGGGAGGGCGACGATGGCGGATGTACTGCTGGTCCTGAAGACCCTGGCCGCGGCAGTGGCGCTCGCCGGCGCGCTGGTCGCGCTGGGCGTGCGCTGGCTCGATGCCCGCCACCGCTGGCACTGCTGGGGCGGCTGGGTCTTCTGCGGCGCGATGGCCGTGCTCGCACTGGCTTGGCTCGGCTCGGCGCTGGTCGCGGACAGCCCCTTCCGCGTCGTGGCCGCGCTGCTGTTCGCCTATCCGACCTGGTCCGGCCTGCGCCACGCCCGCCGCAGCGACCGCGGGCCCGGACGGCTGGAAGGCCTGGTCGCCTGGGCGTTCCTCGCCGTGGGAATCGGGCTGTTCGTCTGGGCAACACGGGCGATCCTGGTCGACGAGGCGGTGATGGACGGCCTGCGTTGGTTCGGGCTCGCCACCCTGGCCGTGATCCTCGCCGGCCCCGATGTGCGGGGCCAGGTCACCACCGAGGAGGATCGCGGCCCCTCGCGGATCGTGAACCACCTCGGGATGATGCTGGCGGGCGGGTTCGCCGCCCTAATGAGCCTGCTGCTCACGCTCGTGTCGACGCAGTTCGCGATCATCGGCGCCGTGATGGCGCTGTTCATCACCGTGCATCTGATCGTGCACTGGTCGAGCCTCGTGCTGACGCAGGGCGTGCCGAAGATCCGCGAATAAGGGGTGGACACCGCAGACCCATGCGAGGCGATCAGAACCCCCGGTGCTCGCGGACGCGCTCATAGGCGCGGCTGATGTCCTGGCTCTTCTCCTTCGCCTTCTCGATCATCTCATCGGGCAAGCCCCGGGCGACCAGCTTGTCCGGGTGGTGCTGGCTCATTAGGCGCCGGTAGGCCTTCTTGACCTCGGCCTCGCTGGCTTCACGGCTCACGCCGAGGATGGAGTAGGCGTCGTCGATCGCCATGCCGCCGTCGCGGCCGGCGCGTGCACGCTCGCCGCCACCGCGCTGCCAGGATTGGCGGTGGGCGTTATGCTCACCACGCAGCATGCGCACCAGCAGGCGGAAGCGCTCCTCGGGGAAGCCGAGGATGCGGCAGATGCGTAGCAACACCTCCTCCTCGGCGGACGTCATGTGGCCGTCGGCGAAGGCGGCCTCGATCTGGATCTCGAGGAAGAACTGGACCAGTGTGGGTCGACGACGGCACTCGTCGCGGAACTGCGCGACCACGCCGTCGAGATCGAAATCGGGGTCCTTGCCCTGGTTGAACAGCTCGATCGCGGCCTGGCGCTGCTGGTCGGTGAAGCGCATCTGGCGCATCACGGCCTCGGCCACTTCGATCTCATTGCGCGATACGCGCCCATCCACCTTCGCCAGTCGGCCCATCACGGAGAAAGTGGCGGCGAAGAAGGCGGCCTGGGCGCGCTCCTGGCGCTGCTGCCGGCCCCACTGCCACTGGCCGCCCTTACCCCCCTGACCACCGCCGGGCGGCGCTTTCTCGATGCCCTTGAGGCCACGATCGAAGGTGTGCCCGACCGCGGCCCCGACGACGGCGCCGAGGGGGCCGCCAGCCACGGCGCCGAGGGCGCCGCCGACGATCTTGCCCCACCAGCTCATGAGCGCAACAACTCCTCAAGCTCCGCCTCCCCCAGGACCGCGACGCCGAGTTCGCGCGCCTTGTCGACCTTGGAGCCGGGGGTCTCGCCGGCGATGACCGCGGTCGTGCGCCGCGACACACTGCCCGTGACCTTCGCACCCAGGGCCTGCAGTGCGGCGCTCGCCTGCTCCCGCGTCACCCCGGAGAACGTACCGGTGAGGACGTAGGTGCAGCCGGCGAGCGGCTGGCGGTCGCTGGCCCCCGGCTCGCTCTCCTCCCAGGTCACGCCCTGGCGGATGAGGGCATCGATGACCTCGCGGTTGTGCGGCTGGTCGAAGAACGTACGGATGCTGCGGGCGACGACGGGCCCGATATCGGGCACCGCGCACAGCTCCTCCTCGCTGGCGGCCATGATGCGCTCGAGGCTACCGAAGTGGGCGGCGAGGGCGCGGGCCGTGGCCTCGCCGACCTCGCGGATGCCCAGCGCATAGATGAACCGCGGCAAGGTCGTGCGCTTCGCCGCCGCGAGGGCGTTGACCAGATTGTTCGCGCTCTTCTGCGCAAGCCGCTCAAGGCGGGCGAACTCTTCCGCGCGCAGGGAGAAGAGCTGGTCGACGTGCGCGACCAGGCCCGTGTCGACGAGCTGGTCGATGATCTTCTCGCCCAGGCCATCGATGTCGAGCGCGCGGCGCGAGGCGAAGTGCTTGATCGCCTCGCGGCGCTGGGCCCCGCAAAAGAGTCCGCCGGTACAGCGGTGCGCGACCTGGCCCTCGGGCCGGATGATGGCGGAACCGCAGACCGGGCAGTCGGCCGGCATCTGCGGCATCGCCGCATCCGCGGGCCGCTTCTCCGGCAGGACGCGGACCACCTCGGGGATGACGTCGCCGGCGCGCCGGATGACCACCGTGTCGCCGATGTGGATGTCCTTGCGCACGACCTCGTCCATGTTGTGCAGCGTGGCGTTCGACACCTGCGCACCGCCGACCGTAACCGGCTCGAGCTTCGCCACAGGCGTGATCGCCCCCGTACGCCCGACCTGGAACTCGACGTTGCGCAGTACGGTCGTCTGTTCCTCGGCAGGGAACTTCCAGGCGATGGCCCAGCGCGGGGCGCGGGCGACGTAGCCGAGCTCGCGCTGGGCGCGCAGGTCGTCGACCTTGTAGACCACACCGTCGATCTCGTAGCCGAGTTCGGCGCGGCGCGCGGCAAGGTCGCGGTAGGCGCCGTGGACCTCGGCGAGCCCGGTGACGACCCGGCGCTCCGGCGACACGGGCAGCCCCAGCGCCTGCAGCCACGCCAGGACCTCGTGCTGGGTCGCGGGGAGATCGCTGCCGTCGACGACGCCGACGGCGTAGCAGCACAGCAGCAGCGGGCGCGCCGCAGTGATGCTTGAGTCGAGCTGGCGCAGACTGCCGGCCGCGGCGTTGCGCGGGTTGGCAAAGATGCGCTGCCCGGCCGCTGCCTGGCGCTCGTTGAGTGCGGCGAATCCGGCCTGCGTCATGTAGACCTCGCCGCGTACTTCGAGACGCGCGGGCGGAGCCTCGCCGCGCAGGCGCAGCGGCAGGCCGTCGATGGTGCGCAGATTGGGGGTGACGTCCTCCCCCGTGGTGCCGTCGCCCCGCGTCAGCCCCCGGCGGAACATGCCCCCTTCATAGAGCAGGCTCACCGCCAGGCCATCGAGCTTCGGTTCGGCACAATAGGCGACCGGGCCCTCGGTCTCCAGCCGCTCGCGCACGCGACGATCGAACTCGGCCATCTCCGCCTCGTCGAAGGCGTTCTCCAGCGACAGCATCGGCTGCAGGTGATCGCCCGTGCCGAACCGCTCCAGCGGCGGCGCGCCGACCCGCTGGGTCGGCGAATCGGGCGTGACCAGATCGGGGTGCTCCGCCTCGAGCGTCTGCAGCTCGCGGAAGAGGTGGTCGTACTCGGTATCGGAGATGGCCGGGTCGTCGAGCACGTAGTAGCGATAGTCGTGCTCGTGCAGCGCGGCGCGCAGCTCCGCGGCGCGCTCGACAGCGGCCGGCGCTCGATCGGTGGTCGTCATCGCGGCGCTCTTGCCCGGCGGTGCTCATACTCGCGGAGTTCGTCGCGCATCGCCTGCTCCGTCTGCCGCGTGAGCGTGCTCTGGCGGTCATCGAGCGCCCGGCCGCCGAGGAGGTTCGCCAGCGCGTGCGCGGTGCGCGCAAGCTCGTCAAAGACGGCGATCACGCCCCCCGGCGCGGGCAGACGTGCGAACAGGGCGACGCCGCGCGTCTCCATCTCCGCCATGGTGTCCGGGTCGAAGGTGCCCTCCCGGGTTGCATTGGCGATGCTGAACAAGGCGCGATCGTTCTCGTCGAAACGGTGGAAGAGATCCATGTCACCGAACTCCAGCCCGAGGTGGGCGAAGGCCGCGGCGAGTTCATCACCACTGAAGCGTTCGCCCGGCGGCGCGACGACGTAGAGCACGACGGTGCGCCGCTCGTCGTCGCTCGCATCGGCCGCGAACGATTCACGGGGGCGCTTCCGCGCTGACGCGGGCTCGCCCCCACCCGTCTGCCCGGCGCGCGCCACCGGATCGGCTGCCGCGGGCTCCTCCTCAGGCGCCGCAGTGGGGACCTCCGCTGGCGCCGCGGTCGCATCCGCAGCCGAGGTTTCGGGGGTCGTACGCGCCGGCTGCTCCCGCTCCCGAGCTGGCTCGTCGTCGACCAGGGCGTCGAGGTCGCCCGGATCAAAGCCGAAATCGGGCCCTTCCCGCGACTGCAGATCGACATCCGCGGGATCGGTGCGCGCCTCGGGCCGCTTGCGCCGGGTTCGGCCGCGCCAGCGCCGCCGCGCCGATTGCAGGAGGCTCTCTTCGTGGGCCGGGCGGCGACGCACACCGTCGATCCAGACCGCGGCGATGAGCACGAGGCCGAGGGCGAGCAGAATCCAGCGCAACGTGTCCATGCGCCCCCGCTCAGGCCTGGGCCATGTCGGCCGCTTCCTGAACATCAACGGCGACGAGTCGCGAAACGCCGGCTTCGCGCATCGTTACGCCGGTGAGCTGGTTGGTGAGTTCCATGGTCTGCTTGTTGTGCGTGATGAAGATGAACTGCACCCGTTCCGACATCTCGCGGACCAGCTCACAGTAGCGCCCGACGTTGGCATCGTCCAGCGGTGCATCGACTTCGTCGAGCAGGCAGAAGGGCGCGGGATTGAGCTCGAAGAAGGCGAAGACGAGCGCGACCGCCGTCAGCGCCTTCTCGCCACCGGAGAGCAGGTGGATGTTGGACACGCGCTTGCCCGGTGGCCGGGCCATGATGGTCACGCCCGTGGAGAGCAGGTCGTCGCCACTCATCTCCAGGTGCGCCGAACCGCCACCGAACAGGCGCGGAAACAGCTCCTGGAGCCGCGCGTTGACCTGTTCGAAGGTCTGCTTGAAGCGTGACCGCGTCTCGCGGTCGATACGCTCGATCGCCTTCTCCAGCGTCTCCAGCGCCTGCGCCACGTCGGTGTGCTGCTCGTCGAGATAGGCCTTGCGCTTGGACTCCTCTTCGTATTCGTCGATCGCGGCCAGGTTCACCGGGCCGAGGCGTTCGATCTTCTGCACCAGCGCATCGACCTGCGTCTGCCAAGCCTCAGCGGTGGCATCCTCACCAACGCGCTCGATCAGGGGCTCGACCTGGAGCCCGCGCTCGCCGAGTTGCTCCTCGAGCGTTTGGCGGCGCACCCGCACCTCCTGCACGGCCATCTGCTCGCGGCTGACCTGCTCGCGGATCTCGCCGGCGCGGCGCTCGCGGTCGCCCCGGGTCTGCTCGAGTTCGCGGATTTGCTGTTCGATCGACTCCACCTGCGCCCGCGCGCTCGCCATCTCCTGCTCGATCGCGAGGCGCTGTTGCACCATGTCCTCGAGTTCCGACTCAAGCTCGCGGATGGGTGCGTCGGCGCTGTCGAGCGTCTGCTGCAGCTCCTCGCGGCGCGTCTGCAGTTGCTGCAGGCGTTGCTCCATGCGCTCAAGGTTCTGTGCCGTGGCCTCGCGCGAACTGCGCGTCGACTCCAGGCGGACCTCGATGCGATGGCCCTCGTCGCGGTGCTCGCGGGCACGCTGGCGGGCGTCCTCGAGATCGGCGGCGAGCTGCTCACGGCGCTCTTGCAGGTGTACGCGTTCGGCATCAAAGGCCTCGCTCTGCTCCAACGCGGCGTTGCGGGAATGGCGCGCCGCCTCCAGCTCCGCCTCTTCGCGCGCGAGCTGCTCGCGCAGTTCGCGCAACTCCTCGTCGATGCGCGCCTGGCGCTGGAGGGTCTGCTCGAGCTGGGTATTGCGCGTCTGCAACCGCGAGGTGGTCTCGCTGTGCTCGCGATGGGCGCGGTTGAGTTCCTCCTGGGTCGCCTCGCGCGCGCTCTCAAGCTCGCGGATGCGCTCGGTTACACGCGCGAGCTCCGCCTCGGCGGCCGCGACCCGCTCCTGCGCAGTCTCGGCCTCATCGCGCGTGCGGTTGAGTTCCTGCTCGCGGGCGAGCACACCGCTATCCTCGTCACGTGCATTGGCCACCCGCAGCCAGTTGGGGCCCACGCGTACACCCTCGGGGGTGACAAAGGACTGATTCGCGGCGAGGCGGTCGCGACGCGCCAGCGCGGTCACGGTATCGGGCGCGGTGTAGACACCATCGAGCAGGGGCGCGAGCGCCAGCGGCGCACCGACGACATCGAGCAGGCGCCCGTCCGCTTCCCCCGTAGCCCCTGCGGCGCGGTCATCGACCAGCGTGATCCCCCCATCGGCGAGATCGGTCAGCTTGTCCGCGAGGGCGGCGACGTCGTCGACACACACCGCCTCCAGGCCCGATCCGAGTACCGCCTCGACGGCGCGCTCCCAACCCGCATCGACGTTGAGCTGCTGTGCCAGGCGCGGGCGATCGGCGACGCCGACCTGTTCCAGCCACTCGACAACGGCCTCATCCCCCTGCCCCAGGGCCGCCTGCTGCAGCGCCTCGAGTGACGACAGCCGCCCCTGCAGGCGCTGGACCTCCTCGCGCGCGCTATCCAGTACCTGCTGCGCGCCCGCCTGCTCCTCACGCGCCGCTGTCAGCGCCTCGGCATTGCTGTCGAGCGCGCCCTGCAGTCGGGCGAGCTCCGAGGCCACCGCCTCATCCTGCTCGCCGAGCTCGTGAATCGCCTGCTCCAGCGGTGCCGGATCCAACTCCCCGCGCTCGCTCTCCAGGCGCGCGATGCGCTGGCGCACCTGCTCCAGATGTCTTTCGAGCTGCTCCATGCGCGAACGCTGCACCTGGGCCTGCTGCGCGGGCTCGGCCGCGCGTTCGTTGAAGGCTTCCCAGTCCGACTGCCACTGCTGCATCGCCGCCTCGGCCCGCGCGAGCTCCTCGGCGACCTCGTCCTGCACCGCCTGGACATGCTCCTGCTGCGGCCGATCCGCGGCCAGCGCCTCGTCGAGCTCGACCAGGCGCTGGCGGTCGGTCTCGATGTGTTCCGAGGTCTCGCCATACTCGCGCTCGACCTGGGCCAGTTCATCGCGCGCGCGCTGGCGCGCGTCCTTGCTGTACTGGATCTTCTGCTCGGTCGACGAGATCTCGGCACCGAGGCGATAGTAACGCCCCTGGATCTGGTTGAAGGACTCGGTCGCCTCGTGGTGAGACTCGCGGGCGCGCTCGAGTTCGGCCTCGGCGCGGCGCTGTTCGGCGACGATCTCCTCAAGGCGGGTCTGCTCACTTTGCAGGGCGCGTTCGCGCTGTTCCGCATCCGCGGCCAGGTCGCGCCAGCGCAGTGCGAGCAGCTCCGCCTGGGCCTGGCGCTCAGCCTCCTTCAGCTCACGGTAGCGTTCCGCCGTGCGCTTCTGCCGAGCGAGGTGGTCGAGATGCTTGGTGATTTCCTCGCGCAGGTCATCGAGGCGCGCAAGGTTCTCCCGCGTGTGGTGGATCCGGTTCTCGGTCTCGCGCCGGCGCTCCTTGTACTTGGAGATACCGGCCGCCTCTTCGAGGTGGATGCGCATCTCCTCGGGCTTGGCCTCGATCATGCGCCCGATCATGCCCTGCTCGATGATGGCGTAGCTGCGCGGCCCCAGACCGGTGCCGAGGAAGATATCGGTGATATCCCGCCGCCGGCAGCGCGTGCCGTTGAGGTAGTAGACCGAGTTGCCGTCGCGGTTGACCACACGCCGCACGGAGATCTCGTTGTACTGGGCATACTCTCCGCCGAGCGAGCCGTCGGTATTGTCGAAGACCAGCTCGACCGACGCCTGGCCGACCGGCTTGCGTGCACTCGAGCCGTTGAAGATCACGTCCTCCATGGTCCCGCCGCGCAGATGCTTGGCCGAACTCTCGCCCATGACCCAGCGCACGGCGTCGATGACGTTCGATTTGCCGCAACCGTTCGGGCCGACCACGCCGACGAGGTTGCTTGGGAAGGGCACAGTGGTGGGATCGACGAACGACTTGAATCCGGCGAGCTTGATCTTGCTCAGTCGCATCGGGGAACGGTCCTCGTGCCAGCGGCTTTGGGGGCCAGGAGTGGCAAGCATGGGTAACCGGTCATTATTGCCCGCGCGCCGGCTACGCGGCAAGATGACCACTCCGGCCGACCCACGGCGTCCTGCATCCCACGCAACGGAGTACCGATGACCACCGAGCCTACCCGTGCGCTCGAGACCTTCGACAATCCGCGCCCCGAGCGCGATTACACGATCCGGATGACGATCCCGGAATTCACCTGTCTGTGCCCGAAGACGGGGCAGCCCGATTTCGCGACATTCGAGCTGGAATATGTACCCGACCGGCTCTGCCTTGAGCTCAAGGCGCTCAAGCTCTACATCTGGTCGTTCCGCGATGAGGGCCACTTCCACGAGGATGTCACCAACCGCATCGTCGATGACATGGTCGCGGCGTGCCAACCCCGCTTCCTGCGCCTGACCGGCCGGTTCAACGTGCGCGGCGGCATCTGGACCACGGTAGTGGTCGAACATCGCGAAACAGGCTGGCAGGCGCCCGAGGCCGTAACGCTACCGTGAGCGCAGCGAGACCCTTGATCACCCGCGCGGCGCATGCACGTGGCGCAGCGGTCCGGAAGAAGGATGGAGCGAGATGAGCGTTACGCTGATCATCGGCACGCGCAAGGGGCTGTTCACCGTGCGCAGCGAGGACCGCCGCGACTGGTACCTCGACGGCCCGCATATCGCGGGCTACGAGATTCAGAGCGCATGGCTCGATCCGCGCACACCGCGGCGCGGCTACGCCGCCGCGCACCACCCCGTCTGGGGCATCCATATCTACCGCACCGACGACGCCGGCGACACTTGGGAGCCGCTCGCCGAGATCCCGCGCCACCACGCCGGTGAGGACCTCAGCAGCGTCAAGACCATCTGGTGCCTCGCCCCCGGCGTGGCCGCCGAGCCCGAGCGCCTCTACGCAGGGATCGAGCCGCCGGGTCTGTTCACCAGCGGCGATGGCGGTCATTCGTGGCAGCCCGTACGTGCGCTGGCCGACCACCCGACGGCAGCGCTTTGGCACCCGGCCAAAGGGGGACTGGCACTGCACTCGATCGCCGTAGCGCCCAACGATGCCCGTCGGATCTACTGCGCCTTCTGCGCCGGCGGCTGTTATCGCTCCACGGACGGGGGCGCGACCTGGACGCCGATCAACGCCGGCGTGCACGCCCCCTACCTCGCCGAACCTTATCCGATCGCAGGGCACAACGAGCACCGGCTGCTGATGCATCCGGGCGATCCGCTGCGCCTCTACCGCCAAAGCCATGTCGGCACCTGGTTCAGCAGCGACGGCGGTGATACCTGGTCAGAGATCACCGCGGGGCTGCCCAGCGATTTCGGCTACGCCCTGGCGACCGACATCCGTGACGCCGATACGCTGTACACCATCCCCGAGGCCTCGACCCAGATGCGCTTCCCCGTCGATGGCCGCCTGCGCGTCTATCGCACCCGTGACGCCGGGCGGAGCTGGGAGGCGCTGACGCAGGGACTGCCGCAGTCTCACTGCTATTGCACCGTACTGCGCGACGGCATGGACAGCGACCACCTCGATCCACTCGGCCTCTACTTCGGCACCTCCGGCGGCCACCTCTTCATCAGCGGCGACCGCGGTGCGTCGTGGCACGAATTCGCCCGCTACCTGCCGCCCATCCTCACGGTCAAGGCGTGCGCCCACTGAACGCCCGCGACGCAGGAGAAGCAACGCCATGAGTGAAGCTCTGATCGATGCCCTCGACGCCCGCCAGGGGATCCTCTGCGCGATCGGCGCGGGCGGCAAGAAGACCACGCTCTACGCGCTGGCGCGCGCCCATCCGGGGCGCTTCGGCCTGACCTGCACCGTATTCATGGCGAGCTTCTCGCGCACACTCGGCGTGGAACGGCTGGTGACCGATGCGCGCGACCTCCCCGCCGCAGTGACAGCCGCCGCCGGTGGTGGTTCGCTCGCCTGGGCGCGGCCGGCGGAGAAATCGGGCCGCGTCGGCGGGATCCCCGCCGAGGAGGTGGCCGCCTGCCATGCCGCGGCCGGCTTCGATGTCACCCTGGTCAAGGCCGACGGCGCCCGCATGCGCGCGCTCAAGGCCCCGCGCGCCGATGAACCGGTCGTCCCCGCAGAGGCGGACACCGTGGTCTGGCTGGTCTCCGCC
>SLKC01000161.1 GCA_007134775.1 Ectothiorhodospiraceae bacterium
ACACCACCACGGGCACGACGCGGTCGGTGGCGCACAGCACCGCGAGGTCAAGGCAGTAGTGCGCCAGGCGGTAGAGGTCGAAGCGGCGGCTGCGCGTCTCTTCCTCGATGACGAACAGCAGAGCGGCGCGCTCGCCGTTCGGCCACTCCACCTGCAGGGCGACGTCGAGTTCGCGGAAGCGCTCGCCGAGGCGCTGCTGGAGCTGTTCCTGGCGCAGCGGTGTCACCCGCGCGCCGCGCTCAAGACCCTCGGCCTCGTCGCCGGCGAGGAAGGCCAGGGCCTGCTGCGGATATTCGAGGATGAGGTTCTTGAAATTCTGGTCGTGGCTCATTCCCTGCCCCGTTGGCCGCGTCTCCCTGCAGTGCGCGGCGAGCGTAGCAGAGGGCTAGGATGCCGGGAAGGCGTGCTGCATTGCGAGTAATGTGGTGCCGTGTGTTCCTTCGCGGGCGCGAGGTAGTCGCAGGCACAGCACAGTAGCGGGCCCTTCTCCGTGGACCGCTCAAGCCTTCCATGGGCGCTTGGTGTGCGGCCATCCATGGCCGCACACGTCCACTCCGAAGAGCCCGCCACTGTGGTGTGTTCTTCGCGCGTCGCGGGGTCTCTGCCCCCCCGGGGGCCGCCCGCAAGATGACTCTGCCCCCTCTTGGGGGCGTCAGGTCCCGCCGTCGGCCTCGGTGGCGCTGAGGAGCTGGGGACCCTCCAGGGGCGGCATCTCGGGGAGCGGGAGCCCGTCGAGCGGTGTGACGACGTTGTCCGCGGTCATGTCGGCGGGGCCATCGACGCCCGCCAGAACGCCGATATTGGTGAGTTCACCGGCATCGACGATGCCATCGCCGTCACCGCCTGCATCATCCCAATACCAGATATTGGTGTTGCCATCGCCGTCGGCGATCAGGAACAGGAGCTGGCTGTCGGCCTCGAAATCGGCGTTCCGCACCTGAACAGTAGAGCCGAACTCGCCCCCGAACAAGTCAAACTCCTCTTCAATCTCCGTGGCGTCGGCGGCGTCGCCGTCCGCAAAAGCGATGACCGAGGCATCTTCAGCGGCCTGTTGGTTGGTCACGACGACGTCAAGGCTCGGGCTGGCGTCTTCACCGTCCGGGTTCGTGAGTCCGACACCATCGGCGATCGCGGAGAAGTCGAGCCGGTCCGCCGTGTCGCCATCGCCCAATTCGAACTCGTCGATGACGAACTCGGCGCGCACCGCCTCGCCGAAGACCACGGTGTTACGGCCGCCGGCACCGAGTTCGATCTGATTCGTGGCCAGATGGAAGCCGGGGAGATCGCCCGGGTCGATGATGGGGTCGGGAATGTCGATCGGGGAAGTAAGCTGTTGCGTCGTCGCCGCCGCCGGCTCGGTCTCGGGATTGCCCAGGATCCAGTCATCACCCTCGCCGACGATGACGCGGTCGGCCGCGGTGCTGCCGAAGAAGTTCTGGCCGCCGTCGCCGAGCGCGACATTGACCCCCGACTCCGCGATGACATCGAGATCGGCGTCATCGGGCAGGAACAGGTCGGGCGCTCCCGGGGTCTCCGGGTCGAAGTCATGGGACCCGCCGAGGCGGAAGGCGTCGAAACCGGTGAGCCCTTCCAGATCGACCACGCTGTCCTCGGTGAGCGGCGCCGCGTCCACGATCCAATCGGCATCGGCGGGCGCGCCGCTGGCGTCAAGGTCGAAGCCGCTGAGTGCTGCGGCGGGACCATCGGCGAGCACGACCGAGGCCGCCCCGGCGAACGGCTCGTCGTCCACGCCGATGCCGGTGAAGGCAGCCACATCATCGCGGATGCCGTAGGTCGCGTCGAGCGTGAGTTCACCGGCGTTGGCGGCGTCGTCAACGATGTCGGCCGCACGGGCGAGGTCGCTCTCGGTGTCGCTGACCGACTGCTCGCGGAGATCAATGGCGGCATCGCTGAGCGCGTAGGCCGCGGGCAGGTCATCGTCGGCGAAGGCGTCGGCGAGCGTGAACACCTGCAGGCCATCGTCGTCGAAGTCCGGCGTCGGATCGTCCGGGTCGAGATCGGCGACGTCGTCTTGCTGCGCCGGCGTGAGATCGAGCGCGTCGTCGCGCGCGCCGCTCGCGACCGCATTGACATCCGCCATCTCACTAGCCGCATCCGCCGGCGGGTCGCCCACCGCAGCGTTGATGGCCTCGGCCTCCTCACGCGCGGCGCGCACGGCGAGGACGTTCGCCGCGAAGTCGGCAGCGCCCACGTGGGTGCCCGGATCCGTCTCCGCCTGATCCAGGAACGTCGGAATGAAGGAATCCGCATCCAGGTCGTCGGCCAGGCGATCCTCCCAGTAGCCGAGGCGTTCGTCGTCATCGTCCATCGTTGCCACATCGTAGCCGAGCAGCTCCTCGTAGGCGTTCTCGACCGTCGCACGGATATCGTCGGCGTCGTAGTGCCCGGCGTTGGCGAACAGGTCGCGGAGATACTCATGGAGTTCGTCTCGATCCATGGGTTTTCCCCCTTCTTTCTCCATGTTGCGCTGCGGCGCGCGCCCTGCGCGCGTGCCGCAACCCGCAGTGTAGGAGACCACGGGTCCGTCGTGAAACCTTGGCCTGGTTCACGGACCATGGGGGAAAGGGAACCGGGGCCGCGCTGCGATGCTGGCGAAAATCGACTCCGACCCGATGAGTCGATTCGTACGATGACTAGACTCTGACCCCGAATCTCCAGCGTCGACTACCAGATGGTCTTGACGTGGGGGTAGTCCTGGATCTTGCGGTCGGCCGTCACCACCGGCACGGCGTGGTGGCGTGCCAGGGCCGTGATGTAGTAGAAGGCAAACGGGGTGGGAGTCGGAAAAAGGGGCCCCCTGGGGCTGGACGGGCTGCCAGCGG
>SLKC01000176.1 GCA_007134775.1 Ectothiorhodospiraceae bacterium
ACTCAAATCTTTCTGAAAAAGTTAAAAATCAGAGTGCAAGAAAATTTAACGACTCTTAAAACTGAACAAGATAAAAATATCATTCAGCTTTATCCTTAAAAACCAAAATTATCAAAACAAAAAAGATTTTATAAAAAGATTTCTATTTATATCTGTTAAAATTTTTATAACTATTAAAACATGCTCTAATAAGTAATTAAAAAATACACTTTAGTTTCAATTTAGTTTATTATTTTTAGAAAATTGAATTGAAATTTTTGCGCAAAATCTTTCCATCTATACCAGGAATTTTTCTTTTCGAACTTAATTGAGTTATTTTTCTAATAGAAAGTAAACGAGTAGAATTTGAACTCAAAATTAAACGTTGAATTCTCAAAGAATTACAAATATCACCAACTTGAACGGAACGAAAAAGACGTTTCTGTAAACAAAACAAATTACTTTGTGCTTTTTTCCAAGAAAATAATTTCCAAAAGTTTTTATTAACATTGTAATCAATCATAAACATAGTTGACATACATTTTTACTAAAATGAATTTCATTTTAAATATAATCTTTCCAGTAAAATTCAAATATTACAATTCATTTTAAATTTTATTGAAAAGAACCATATCCTAACAAAAGCTAGATAGTTAACCTGAAAAAAATTACTGAGAATTCTTTTAAAAACAAAATTAAAATCTTTTAAAAGTAAGTAGAACAATATACTAGTGCAACACTAGTAACAAAAAATCCAAAGAAATAAATACCTCAGTTTTAATTTTTAAAAACATTTTTTATTTTAAAAATAAATATAAAAAAAACAAGACACACCTCCTAAAAGTTTTCCAGATAAATTAATTAAACGAGCATTACCTGACCACCAAGCAAAACCTGTACTTTCCTGATCACGACCACCACTAATAGTTCCACTAAAAAGAGTTTCCACGGAAAACCTCCTATGATTTTGAATTTGTTCATGAAGCTATAAAAAATCAACGAAAACAATAAATAAAAGTATTTTTGAAATTATACTTAACTATAAAACATTTTCAATCTTCAGTATTATAAAAAAACCCGTATAAAGACAAAATTAAAGAGCATTTCCACGTGGAAGAACTTCTTCTGGAAATGTAAGTTGTTCATGTGGCTGATCTTGAGCAGCCATCCATGCACGAATACCTTCATTTAATAAATTATTTTTTGTATAAAAAGTTTCAAATTCCGGATCTGAAGCTGCGCGAACCTCTTGAGAAACGAAATCATAAGCTCTTAAATTTAAAGCTAATCCTACAACACCAAGAGCGCTCATCCATAAACCAGTAACAGGAACGAAAAGCATAAAAAAATGTAACCAACGCTTATTGGAAAAAGCTACTCCAAAAATTTGTGACCAAAAACGATTAGCTGTCACCATAGAATATGTAGAAACTAGAATAAAACACTCTGTTCAGAAACTGTACATGCTAAACTTATAGCATACAGCTTTTCTCTAAGTAAATCTATCTAATTATTTAAAAGATGTTGTGTAAAAATATTATATAAGAAATGAAGAAAGAAAACTATAATCTTATTTTATATGTACAAACGATATTAGGATACAAAATTCAACCATCATTCTTTGAATTGACTAAACTACAATTCTTTATTCAACATGCTAAATTCTCTTTTCATATATTTAATGAAAGATTTAGTCAAATAAAAATGAAAATAATTAGATAAAATCAACACAATTCTTCAGCTTGAGTTGGATTAAACGCACGGAAAGTATTTGACCCGTCTCCATCTTCGAATAAAGTATTTTCAACAGTAGCACCATGAATAGCACATAAAAGAGCGGCTCCTAAAACTCCAGCTACACCCATCATATGAAAAGGATTAAGCGTCCAATTATGATATCCTTGAAAAAATAAAATAAAACGGAAAATAGAAGCAACTCCAAAACTTGGGGCAAAAAACCAACCTGATTGTCCAAGTGGATAAATTAAGAATACGGATACAAAAACAGCAATCGGTGCCGAGAATGCAATCGCGTTATAAGGACGAATTTGTACGGCACGAGCAATTTCAAATTGACGTAACATAAAACCAATTAAACCAAAAGCACCATGTAATGCGACAAAAGTCCATAATCCACCTAATTGTAACCAACGTGTGAAATCTCCTTGTGCTTCAGGTCCCCATAATAACATTAAAGAATGACCCATACTATTCGCTGGAGTAGATACAGCCGCTGTTAACATATTACATCCTTCTAAAAAGGAAGATGCTAAACCATGTGTATACCACGAACTGACAAAGGTAATACCAGTTAAAAACCCTCCTAAAGCTAAATAAGCACAAGGAAAAAGTAATAACCCTGACCAACCAACGAACACAAAACGATCTCTTTTTAACCAATCATCAGCGATATCAAAAAAATTACGATTTTCTTCAGTTTTTCCTACAAAGAGAATAGAACAAAATGTTCTTTCAAAGAACTAAACAGGACACAAAATATCATTCAGCTCAAATCAACACAATTTAAGTTCATAATTTTCAAAGAAGTTGAACCAAACGAATAAACCTCAATCAACAAATTAAAATGTAATATAAAATTAAAATTTCAATAATCTAAATTTATAATTCAAAATGAGAATTTAAAATGGAAAGTATAGGTAAAAATCGTAAAACATAAACATGCTATTTCGAACTTAAAATAAATTGAGATCAAAGTTTATATTAAATTTAAACTTTTGAATAAATAATACGCAATTATTGTCATAATAAAAATATAAATAAAAATAATAATACCAAATAAACTCTCATAAAAAATACATTACTCTAGATCAAAAATATTATAACATA
>SLKC01000188.1 GCA_007134775.1 Ectothiorhodospiraceae bacterium
CCCGTCGACGACGCCTGAACCTTCGTCAGCGCCGCCGTCAGCGTCGTCTTACCATGGTCCACGTGACCAATCGTTCCCACATTCACATGCGGCTTCGTGCGCTCGAATTTTGCCTTGGACATGCCGTGTTATCTCCCGAACCGTCGAACACCTGCGATTGGCTCTACTGGAGCCCATAACCGGATTTGAACCGGTGACCTCTCCCTTACCAAGGGAGTGCTCTACCACTGAGCTATATGGGCGTGCTCTGCGCCGCAAGCGGCGCCACCTCGTCCCGCCGCAAAAGCTGGAGCGGGTGACGGGAATCGAACCCGCGTCATCAGCTTGGAAGGCTGAGGTTCTACCATTGAACTACACCCGCCGACTCCCGCAGCGAATCCGGCCTGGGCCCACCCAGAAACGGGCCAGATCGCTGCGCATCCGGCCAGGCTGCCGCGACCGACCAGCGGCACCCGTGCATCCGGCATTTGGTGGAGGGAGGAGGATTCGAACCCCCGAAGGCTGAGCCAGCAGATTTACAGTCTGCCCCCGTTGACCGCTTGGGTATCCCTCCCGGACGCAAGCCGTGCATGCTGCGGCAAAATACTGAGGTTGTCAACCCTGCCCGGCGGCACTGGATTGGAGCTGGCGACAGGATTCGAACCTGCGACCGGCTGATTACAAATCAGCTGCTCTACCGACTGAGCTACGCCAGCGCAAGCTGTGCAATTGTAGGCGAGCACTGGCGGCGCAACAACTGCACAAATCACGGCCGCGCGCGGCCCCAACATGGTCTCGACCTCCCGACCCGCGTGGGGTATCGCCACCCGCCATGTCACTGCGCTTCGGACTGATAGAATGCGCGCGGTCCCCGCTACCGGAACGGCCATGCCCGATCTCAATGCGCAACAACGCGCCGCCGTACGCCAGACCCAATCCCCGCTGCTGGTGCTCGCCGGCGCGGGCAGCGGCAAGACGCGCGTGATCACGCACAAGATCGCACACCTTCTCGAGGGTTGCGGCTATCCCGCGCGCGCTGTGATCGCGGTGACGTTCACCAACAAGGCGGCCCGCGAAATGAAGGAGCGCGTCAGCGCCGACCTGCCCGCCAACAGCACCCGGGGGCTGACAATATCGACGTTCCATACGCTCGGCCTGCAAATCCTGCGCACCGACGGGGCCGCTCTCGGTTATCGGCGCGGCTTCACCATCATGGATGCCACCGACAGCCTCACCGCGATCAAGGAACTCCTCCGCGGCGCCGGCGAGGGCAATCTGGAGGAGGAGGACGCCGTGCGCCGGATCATCAGCACCTGGAAGAACGACGCCATGACGCCGGATGCGGCCGCTGCCGCGGCCGGGGACGACAGCGCACAGCGCGCGGCCGCCCTGTACGCTCGCTATGATCGTCTCCTGCGGGCCTACAACGCGGTCGACTTCGACGACCTCATTGTCCGGCCGCTCGAGCTGCTGCAGCGCCACCCGGAAGTCCGCGAGAAGTGGCAGAACCGGGTCCGCCACCTGCTCGTCGACGAGTACCAGGACACCAATCACGCCCAGTACGAGCTCGTGCGGCAACTCGTCGGCCCCGCCGGCGGCCTGACCGTGGTCGGCGACGACGACCAATCCGTGTACGCCTGGCGCGGCGCGCGCCCGGAGAATCTCGCCCGGCTCCAGGACGATTTCCCGCGACTAAAAGTCATCAAGCTCGAGCAAAACTACCGCTCGAGCGCCCGCATCCTGCGGGTGGCCAATCACCTGATCGGGCACAACCCGCACCTGTTCGAGAAGAAGCTGTGGAGCGAACTCGGCACCGGCGACCCGATCCGGGTCATACCCTGTCGCGACGGCGACGACGAGGCCGATCGCATCGCCAGCGAAATCCTGTCGCGCCGCGCCCACCGCGGACTGCGCTGGAGCGATTTCGCTATCCTCTACCGCGGTAATGCCCAGGCGCGAGCGTTCGAGCGCGCCCTGCGTGAGCGCAACATCCCCTACCAAGTCAGCGGTTCGGCCTCGTTCTTCGATCGCGGGGAGGTTAAGGACGTGCTCGCCTACTGTCGTCTGCTCGCCAACCCCGATGACGACACGGCCTTCCTGCGCATCGTCAATACACCGCGACGCCAGATCGGTGCCGCGACGCTGGAGCGCCTCGGCCAGTACGCGCGCGAGCGCGGCGTCTCCATGGTCGCAGCGAGCACCGAGCTTGGCCTCACCGAACGCCTTGACGAGAAGCCGCTGCGGCGTCTGCAGCGCTTCACCGAGTGGGCCATCGGCATGAGCGATAACGCCAGTCGCGGCGACCCCGTTGCCGTCTGTCGCGGCGTGATCGACGAGATCGACTATCGCGGCTGGCTCGAGGAGGTGGCAAGCGACCCCAAGACCGCCGAGCGCCGCCGCGCCAATGTCGACGAACTCCTCGACTGGGTCGCCCGCATGGCCACCGACGAGGAGGGCAATGAACGCGACCTGCCCGCGATCGTCTCCCGCCTCGCGCTGATCGACATGCTCGATCGCACGACCGGCGAAGACGCTGGCGACGCCGTGGCACTGATGACGCTCCATGCGGCCAAGGGGTTGGAGTTCCCGCACGCGTTCATCGTGGGGGTCGAGGAGGAAAACCTGCCCCACCGTTCCAGCATCGCCGAGGACCGTATCGAGGAAGAACGGCGGCTGCTGTATGTCGGCATTACGCGCGCGCAGAAAACGCTCGCGCTCACCTATGCCGCGCAGCGACGCCGATGGGGGGAAGCCATCGAGTGCGAACCGAGCCGCTTCCTCCACGAGCTGCCCGAGGCCGACCTCGACTGGGAGGGCGCCGGCCCCGAGCCGGATCGGGAAACCCGCCTCGCGCGCGGCCGCGAACAGTTTGCCGGACTGCGCGCACTGCTCGACTCCGACTGACGCCAACAGCGTCCCGAGACGCTGTACGAACCGGCCAACGCATCTAGATCCCCGTCGGATCGAGCGCGGGACACCTGCGCCCCGGACCCGGCGAAGTATCCCCCTGCACACCCGGCGGACGATCCCGGCAACCGCATCGGGTCTAAAGGGTATGGATGATGATCCACGATATGTTACTTTATAACATAACCTGGAACGCATGGAGCCGCTACCATGACCGAGGCCGCTGTGACCGACCCCCGTCTGCCCGTTACCGTTCTCTCAGGCTTTCTGGGGGCGGGAAAGACGACGCTGCTCAACCGCATCCTCAATAATCGCAGCGGTCGTCGTGTTGCCGTGATCGTCAACGACATGAGCGAAGTCAACGTCGACGCCGATCTGATCCGCGCGGGCGGCCTGACCCGTTCCGACGAGCAGCTTGTCGAGATGAGCAACGGCTGCATTTGCTGCACGCTGCGCG
This sequence comes from Ectothiorhodospiraceae bacterium, assembly GCA_007134775.1. Classification (GTDB taxonomy): domain Bacteria; phylum Pseudomonadota; class Gammaproteobacteria; order XJ16; family Halofilaceae; genus Halofilum. Next base: position 3,344 of record SLKC01000188.1, read on the forward strand.
ACGATCTGATGAGAGAGGTCCGCCAACTTGCGACGGCCGGGCATTTCGACTACCTGCTGATCGAGTCGACGGGGATCTCGGAGCCGCTGCCTGTGGCCACCACCTTCGACTTCCGTGACGAGGCGGGGGACTCGCTTGGCGATGTGGCACGGCTCGACACGATGGTGACTGTGGTCGATGCAGCGAATCTGGTCCGCGATTACAGTTCCACGGATTTCCTGAGCGACCGCGGCGAAACCGCTGGCGAGGGCGATGAGCGCGCCCTCGTCGATCTGCTCGTCGAGCAGATCGAGTTCGCCAATGTCATCGTGCTCAACAAGCTCGACGCCGCAAGCCACGCGGACGCCGCCGACGCGCGGCGCATCATCCGCGCCCTCAACGCGGAGGCGGAGGTCATCGAAACCCGCTTCGGCGATGTGGCACCGGATCGCATCCTGAGCACCGGGCGATTCGATTTCTCGCGCGCGCGCGAACATCCACTGTGGTTCAAAGAGCTCTTCGCCCCGCAAGAGCATATCCCCGAGACGGAAGAGTACGGTATCTCCAGCTTCGTCTATCGCGCGCGCCGCCCATTCCACCCGGAAAAGCTCCACCGACTGCTCGCGCGGAGCTGGACCGGTGTCATCCGGGCGAAGGGTCACTTCTGGCTCGCAACCCGCCCCGATTGGGTCGGTGAACTCAGCATGGCGGGGGCGCTACTCACCCACCAGGCCGCCGGCTTCTGGTGGGCGACCATCGATCCATCACAATGGCCCGACCAGGCCGATTGGCGCGCGATGATCGAACGCGTCTGGGATCCGGTCTACGGGGACCGGCGGCAGGAGTTGGTGTTCATCGGTGCCGACATGGATGCCGAGGGCATTCGCGAGGCGCTCGATGCCTGCCTGATCACGCCGGTCGACGCAGGGGAATTCAATCCAGCAAGCTGGGCCGATCTACCGGATCCCTTTCCCCCATGGCGGCTGGCAGCGCCGGAGGAGCCAAGTGCCGCGACCTGACAGGGGTCCATGGGGGACCCATCGGCGCATACTGGGTTCCTCGGCCTTGAGGCCTCAGGAATCGGGCCGCCGCGAGTCTCGTTCCGGGGCCTCCGTGGATACGCGGGGCATCGTGTAGCGCGCCAGCAGTGTGCGCACCGCTGCGCGGCCCGCCGCATCGGTACGCAACCCCGCCAGCCCGAAGGCATAAAGCCCGCGCGGTAGCTCGCGCTCCACTCGTACAGGGCGGGCATCGATATCGAAGTGGTCCTGGCCCGCGATGGGCAATGGCAGGCACAGCTCGAATGCGCGATATCGGAGGAGCGGGTGCGTGGGACGCTCACCGATGACCAGCAGCCCGTGCAAGGAGAGGTCGATCAGATCACCGACGACCGCCCCGGAGACGCCATCGACCACGATCACCCGGAGAATCAACTGCTGTCGCGTAGCCCGCCGGCGCTCCCGTTCCATGGCGGCAATCCCCTCGCCGTGACATTCGACCCTCGTGGTCGACCGCTTTGACTATAGCGCGTCATGGCGCGCGACGCATCAATACTCGGCCGCGATGCGCTCAAGCAGCCCCAGCATCGCGGCGGCCTTGTCGAAGCTCTCCTGATATTCCTGCTCGACGGCGGAATCGATAACCACCCCACCACCAGCCCAGAAGCGCGCGCGGCCTTCAGAGCAGACGAGCGTGCGAATGGCGATATTGGTATCCATCGCGCCATCGAAACCGACATAACCGATCGAACCGCAGTAGACACCACGCCGGTGCGGTTCGAGCTCCTCGATGATCTCCATGGCGCGGATCTTCGGCGCACCCGTGATCGATCCGCCCGGGAAGCAGGCGCGCAGTAGATCGAGCGCGTGATACCCGCCAGCGAGTTCGCCCGTTACCGTGGAAACCAGATGGTGGACCGTGGCAAAGCTCTCGAGGGCGAAGAGTCGAGGCACGCGCACACTGCCGGGTCGGCACACGCGACCGAGGTCATTGCGCAGCAGATCGACGATCATCACGTTCTCGGCGCGGTCCTTGGGACTGGCGACCAGGGCCTCGGCCAGCGCGCGATCCTGTGCCGGGTCCGTTGCCCGCGGGCGCGTCCCCTTGATCGGGCGCGTCTCGACCCGCCCCTCGGCGTCCACTGCCAGGAAACGCTCCGGTGAGGCAGACAGGATCTCGCGGCCAGGCTGGCGCAACCAGGCCCCGAAGGGGGAGGGATTGAGCGCCCGCATCTGGCGGTAGGCGGGCCACGCATCCCCGAGGGCCTCCACCTCGAAGCGCTGAGCGAAATTGACCTGGTAGCAATCCCCGGCGTAGAGATAATCCAGGACGCGGGCAACGCGCTCGCGATAACCCTCCGCGCCCAGATTCGCGCGGGGGCGACCGGTGACGCGCAGCGGCGCCCCCCATTCGTAGGCGGCGGGTGAGCGCAGGCGCGCGACGAGCTCGTCCCAGCGCTCGCGCGTGCGCGGATCCCGATCACTGCCGACCAGCCACGCCCGCTCGCAACGGTGGTCGACGACCACGGCCCAGTCGTGGATACCCACGGCCATGAGGGGGAGGCCCTCCGCGTCGGCGGCCCGTGCCGGCAACCGCTCGATCCGCCGGACGAGATCGTAGGCGAAATAGCCAACCGCGCCGCCGGCGAAGGGGCAATCACCGAGCGACGGCGCCACCGGGCCCAGTTCCGAGCGCAGCAGCGCAAAGGGATCGCCATCGTGGATTTCGACCGCGCCGTCGCGCCGATGCACCTCGGTCTGCTCGTCTCCCGCGACGAGCGTTGTCATCGGGTCCGCCACCATGATGTCGTAGCGCCCCGCCACCTGGCCTGCGGCACCGCTGTCGAGCAGCGCACTCCAGGGCTCGTCTGCCATCGCTTCGAACAGTGCCGCGCTGTCCCGCCAGTAGGAGATCTCTGCGCTTAGCGGTGCGCTCTGCATAGGTCGGTCATCGCCAGCCAAGGGTGCTGAAACCATTCCGCGGATGCGGCCACCTCGCGATTGGCAGAGCGCTCACGCGCAAGCAGCGGTGTCGAGGCGAAAGGCCTCAGCCCCTGAATTGCTCCGCCATCCGTCGATTGAACGCGAGGATCACGCCGACAGTGGATACCATCACAGCCGCACGCATGACGGAGAGTCGTCGACGAGCCCGTTTCTCTCGGCAAACTCGCCACTGCGTAGGGCCGGTTGCTGTGGCACTCGTCATCGGCGGGCATGATAGCACCGCTGCCCTGTCGCCTTCCTCGCTCGGCGGTAGGGCAGCGGGCGGTTGCCAGGTGGCGCCGCGGTCACTAACCTTGCGCCGATCTGTCCCGCTGTCACCCGGAGCTGTCCATGGTCGACGAGTCATCCTCCCGCCGCAACCCTGACGCGCGGCGCTACTCTGCCTCCATCGTCGATGGTCCCGAACGTGCGGCCAGTCGCGCCATGCTGCGCGCGGTCGGCTTCAGCGAGGAGGATTTCACCCGACCACAGATCGGCGTCGCCTCGACCTGGGGCATGATGACGCCCTGCAACATGCACATTAACCGCCTGGCCGATGCCACCGTCGAAGGCGCGGATGGGGCCGGCGGCAAGGCCGTTCTGTTCAATACGATCTCGGTTTCCGACGGGATATCGATGGGTACCGAGGGGATGAAGTACTCGTTGGTCTCGCGCGAGGTCATCGCCGACTCGATCGAGACCGTCACCGGCTGCGAGGGCTTCGACGGTCTGGTGACCCTCGGTGGCTGCGACAAGAACATGCCGGGCTGCCTCATCGGCATGGCACGCCTGGATCGGCCCGCGATCTTCGTCTACGGCGGCACGATCAAGCCGGGCTGTTACAAGGACCGGGACGTCGACATCGTCTCCGTATTCGAGTCGGTCGGCCAGGAGGCCAAGGGACAGATCAGCGCCGACGAGCGCCTCGCCGTCGAGCGCTGCGCGATCCCCGGCGCCGGCTCCTGTGGCGGGATGTACACGGCCAACACGATGGCCTCCGCGATCGAGGCCCTGGGAATGAGCCTGCCGGAGAGTTCCGCCCAGGAAGCCGTCTCCGAGGACAAGCTGACCGACTGCCGCCGCGCCGGTGAGGCCGTGCTCGAACTCGTGCGCCAGGACATCCGGCCCAGCGACATCATGACGCGGGCGGCCTTCGAGAACGCCATCACCGTCGTCATCGCGCTGGGGGGATCGACCAACGCCGTGCTGCATCTGCTGGCGATGGCCCACGCGATCGGTGTCGACCTCGAGATCGACGATTTCACGCGCATCGGCCAGCGCGTGCCCGTGCTGGCCGACCTGCGCCCAAGCGGTCGTTTCATGATGTCCGATCTGGTGCGCATTGGCGGTATCGCCCCGCTGATGAAGATGCTGCTCGACCGCGGTCTGCTCCACGGCGACTGCCTCACTGTCACCGGCCGCACATTGGCGGAGAACCTCGCCGATGTCGCGCCCTATCCGGAGGGCCAGGAGATCATTGCCTCCTTCGACCGCCCCTTCAAGGCCACGAGCCACCTGGTCATCCTCTACGGCAACCTCGCACCCGAGGGCGCGGTGGCGAAGATCACGGGCAAGGAGGGCGAGCGTTTCAGCGGGCGCGCGCGCGTCTTCGGCTCGGAGGAGGAGGCGCTGCGCGGCATCCTCGATGGCGACGTGGTCGCCGGCGACGTGATCGTCATCCGCGGCGAAGGGCCTGTGGGCGGCCCCGGCATGCGCGAGATGCTGTCGCCGACCTCGGCGATCATGGGACGCGGGCTGGGCAACGATGTCGCCCTGATCACGGACGGGCGCTTCTCCGGGGGCAGCCACGGCTTCGTTGTCGGCCACATCACGCCCGAGGCGGCGACGGGTGGGCCACTGGGGGCCGTGGAGGACGGCGACACCGTCACCATCGACGCGCAGGCCCGCACCATCACGCTGGATATCGCGCAGGAGGAGATCGACCGGCGCCTGCAATCGTGGCAGCCCCCGGCGCCCAACTATCGGCGCGGCGTGCTCGCCAAGTACGCCCGGCTCGTGTCGCCCGCATCACTCGGTGCGGTCACCGACCGCGAGGACGAGCGCACGTGACCGCATCCGTCCCCGGCGTCCGCGACATGATTGCGACGCTGATCGCGACGCCGTCGGTCACCAGCCGTGGTGATCCCGACCTGGACACGAGCAACCGCGCCGTCATCGACCACATCGCCGGCTGGGCCGAGGACGCCGGGCTGGCGGTGCGCATCACACCGGTGCCGACCGACCCAGCCAAGTACAACCTGGTCGCCACCCTGGGTTCGGGCCCGGGCGGCCTCGTGCTCGCCGGCCACGCCGACACCGTACCCTGGGATGCACGTCGCTGGCACTACGACCCGTTCAACGCCACCGTGTCGGAGGACCGGCTCTACGGGCTCGGCAGTTGTGACATGAAGTCCTTCCTGGCGCTGGCGCTGACGGCGACTGCCGGCTTTTCCGCCGGCGACCTGGCGCGGCCGGTGCACCTTGTCGTCACTGCCGACGAGGAGACGACCATGGCGGGCGCACGCGCGCTCGCCGCCGAGGGCACCCTCCAGGCCGATGCTGCGATTCTCGGGGAGCCTACGCGGCTACGGCCAGTGCGCATGCACAAGGGCATCATCATGGAGCGGCTGCGCCTGATCGGCCACTCCGGCCATTCCAGCGACCCCGGCTACGGCAACAGCGCCCTCGACGGCATGAATCGCGCCATGACCGCGATCGTTGAGGTCCGCGAGCAGCTCCAGCGCGAGTACCGCAACGAGGCCTTCCGCGTGCCCACGCCCACACTGAACCTCGGCCAGATCCGCGGCGGCGACAGCCCCAACCGTATCTGCGGCGAGTGCGTCCTCGCCTACGATCTGCGCGTGCTGCCCGGGATGGACGCGCAACACGAGCGCGCCCGCATCCACGAGCAGATCTACTCGGCCCTCGAGGGCAGCGGGCTCGAGATCCACTTCGAGTCGCTCACCGACGGGACACCTCCGGTCGAAACACCTGCCGACGCGCCCATCGTGCGCACCGCGGAGGAGTTCACCGGCCATACCGCCCAGGCGGTCGCCTTCGGCACCGAAGCCGCCTTCTATCAACAGCTCGGCATGGATGTAGTGATCCTCGGCCCGGGCAGCATCGCGCAGGCGCACCAGCCGGACGAGTACATCCCGCTCGCCGATCTCGAGCCCACCGTCGAGCTGCTGCGTCGCTTCATCGGGCGGTTCTGTAGCCAGGCGGCAAGCTGAGCGCCGTGGCCGCACCCCGTGGAAGCCACGAACCGCGCCAGCGCGTCATTCCGCGTCCGGCGGCGCCGGCGCGGGGCCCCGCATGAGTTCGCACGCCAACCACGACGACCGCCTGACCCTGGAGCTGACGACGAACCCGGGCCTGGAGGCGATCGTGCGCGCCGAGCTCACCGAGCACCTCGCTGCGGCCGGCCTGGACACCGCCGCGTACGAATTCCCCGAGCGCACGGACAAGGGGCGGGTGCCCGTGCGCATCGCGGCCCGCGAGACCGAACTCCGCCCCTTGGCGCTGCGCCTGCGCTCGATCCACCACGCGATCCGCCAGGTCGCGGCCTTCCCCCTGGTCGGCGATGATCCGCTCGAGATCATCCGCACGCGACTGGCGGCGCTCGCCCTGCCCGGGCTCGATACGAGCACCACCTTCCGCGTATCCAGCGTGCGCAGCGGCGAGCACGAGTTCACCAGCATGGATGTCCAGGCCGCCGCGGGCGCGGGTATCCAGGCGGGCACGGGCGCACCCGTGGATCTGCGCCACTACGATGTCCACGTCGAGGTCGACGTAGTTGGCGAGCGTTGTCTTGTCGGGGTGCGCTGGAGCAACCACCCGCTCAGTCGGCGCTTCGCCCGCCCTTTCGAACGCCGTGTCGCGATCGCCGCCAACGTCGCCTACGCACTGCTGCGCCTCGCCACGACAGGCCAGGCCCCACGCAGCGTGCTCGATCCCTGCTGCGGTACGGGCACAATCCTGCTCGAAGCGGGCTGCATCCACCCCGCCACCCGCCTCGTCGGCGTCGACAGCGACGCCCGCTGTGTCGAGGGGGCCGCGCGCAACCTCGCCGCCTACGGCCTAGCCGAGCGCGGACGAACGCTCGTGGGCGACGCGCGCGAACTCGACACGATCGCCGATGCGGCCGAGGCACCCTTCGACGCGATCGTCACCAACCCACCCTTCGGCCGCCGCCTGGGACGCCACATCGATTTCCGCCGTTTCTACCGGGAACTGCTGGTGAGTGCGCGCAAGCTCATCGCACCGGATGGGCGCCTAGTCCTGCTCGCGGATCGCCGCGGCCTGTTCAACACCGCCTGCCGCGAGGCCGGCGGCTGGCATATCCGCGATGTCCGCATCGTTGAACTCGGCGGCATCCACCCGGGGATCTACGTCCTCACGCCCACCTGAGCGAGCCTACGGCCATCAGGGCGATGCATCCGGCGTGCGGGTGACGAGCGGCGCCCGGCGGACCGTGGCGGGGCGTCGTGCACCGTGTATGTCCACCGTCAGCTCGGTACCGGGTGCGGCGTGGCCCGCATCGACGAAGGCCAGCGCCAGCGAGGCCCCGACCCGGTGCCCCCATCCGCCCGAGGTCACACCGCCCACCAGCGCACCATCAGCACGGACTCCCGCGTGTGCCGGCGCGTCGGGGCCGTCACCGGCAGCGACGACCAGCGTCACGAGCTGCATTGACGGCCCGTCTCGCTGTTCCGCCTGCACTGCCTCGGCGCCGGGGAATCCCCCCCGCTCGGCAGCAACGAAGCGCGCGAGACCGCTGGCAAGGGGCCCGCGCTCGGTGGTGAGCTCCGCCTTCCAGCCCGGGTAGCCCATCTCCAGGCGCATACTGTCGAGTGCGTAGATACCGAAATCGCTCAGCCCATGTTTCGCGCCGACCGCGCGCACCCGTTCGTCGACGCCGACGAGCGCGGGCATTGGCACGTGGAGTTCGTAGCCGAGTTCGCCGGCGTAATTGATGCGCAGCACATGGCCGCGCCCGGGCCCGATCTCGATGGGGGTATGCGCCAGCCACGGCAGCGCCGCCGCGGAGACATCCACGGGGGTGAGTTCGGAGAGGATCGCCCGCGCACGCGGCCCGGCGAGCAGCAGTGTCCCCCACTGCTCAGTGAGGTCCGCCACGGAGAAGCGGGCATCGGCAGGGCGGTGTGTCAACAGCCAGTCCCGGTCGTGCCAGGCGGCGGAGCCCGCCCCGATCAGCCAGAAGCTGTCCGCGGCGAAGCGCGCAATGGTGAACTCGCTGCGCACCCCGCCACGGGGGGTGAGCATGTAGGCGAGGCCAACGCGGCCCGTGCGCGGCAGCCGCCCCGCGATGAGGCCCTCGAGCCAGTCCGCCGCTCCGGGGCCGTGAACGGCAAAGCGGGAGAAGCCGGGCAGATCGATCAGCCCTGCACCCGCGCAGACGGCCTCGACCTCGGCGCCGACCTCCGCATGCCAGTGGGGCCGGTCAAAGGTGCGCGCATCGCTGGGCTCGTCAACGCCGGGGCGCGGGAACCAGGTGGGGCGTTCCCAGCCCCCGCGGGCGCCGAACAGCGCCCCGCGATCCCGAAGCACGCCGTAGAGGGGGTCGGTGCGTAACGGCCGACCGACCGGGCTCTCCTCATGGGGATAGCCGATCGCGTACTCGTGGCTGTAGCCCTCGACCGCCTTCGCCACACAGTAGTCCGCGGTCGCGAACTCGGTGAACCGCCGCGGATCGGCTGTCCACATGTCCCACTCGGTCTCGCCCTCGGTGACCCATTCCGCCAGCACCTTGCCCGCGCCACCGGCCTGCACGATGCCGAAGGTGAAGACACAGGCCTCAAAGGCGTTGGGCACGCCCGGCATCGGTCCGATCAGCGGACTGCCGTCCGGGGTGTAGGGGATCGGCCCGTTGATCACCCGCTGGATGCCCCCCTGCGCGAGCAGCGGCACGCGTCGACACGCATCCTCGATGTAGTACTCGAGCCGCTCGAGGTCGTCGGGGAACAGCTCGAAGGAGAAATCGTCCGGCATCGGGTCGTCTCGCCGGAGCCAGTGCGGCGTGGCCTGCCACTCGTAGGGGCCGAGGATCAGCCCATCGCGCTCCTGGCGGAGATAGTAGGAGACGTCGGGGTCGCGCAGCAGGGGCAGCTTGTCCTCGCGCGCGGCGAGTTCTTCGATCGGCTCGGTGACGAGGAACTGATGGGCCATCGCGACAGCCGGGACGTGGCGTCCGAAGAGCCGGCCGACCTCGGGCGCGCGGTAGCCCGCCGCGTTGACCACGTACTCGGCCCGAATCGTCCCCTGTGGCGTCGTCAGTTCCCACTCGTGGCCGCGCCACACGGCCGCGGTCACGGGGCAGTGCCCGACGGTTCGACCACCACCCTGGCGCGCACCGCGGGCGAAGGCCTGGGCGAGCTGGGCCGGGTCGATATCGCCATCCGTCTCGTCCCAGAGGCCGCCGACGATGTCGTGGGTCTCGACGAAGGGGTGGCGTTCGCGGATCTCGTCGGTATCGAGCAGCGCCAGCGGAATGCCCTGGCGTTCGGCCATGGAGACACCGTGGCGGAACTCCTGCATGCGATCCCGGGAGTGGGCAAGGCGCACGGCCCCGGTCACATGGTAGTTGATGGGGTAATCGACGGCATCGCCAAGGCGGCGATAGAGTTCCGTGGAGTAGTGCTGCAGCCGCATGATCGGCCACGACCCGACGAAGTTCGGGCAGTTGCCCGCAGCGTGCCACGTCGAGCCGGCCGTCAGCTCGGTCTTCTCCAGCAGGACCACATCGCGCCAGCCTGCCTGCGTGAGATGGTAGAGACACGAGCAACCGACCGCACCGCCACCGATGATGACCACCCGCGCCTGAGAGGGCAGTTCCGCCATGGCATAACCCCTTGTCCATATCCCGGGTTGGATTCTTTCAAAGGATCCGTGAAAATGGCAATAGTTTTTTCATGGAGGCGGCAATGAACCCGGAGTCTGTCGAACGTTTCCGCGTCGTGGTCATCGGCGGTGGCGCCGTGGGTTGCTCGGTGGCCTACCACCTCGCCCACCGCGGCTGGCGCGATGTCTTGCTGCTTGAGCGCGACCAGCTCACATCCGGCACCACTTGGCACGCTGCCGGACTGGTCGGCCAGCTCCGCGCCACCCCGAACATGACCCGACTGGCCCAGTACAGCGCCGAACTCTACAGCGAACTGGAGGCCGAGACGGAACAGCCCACCGGCTTCCTCCAGCGCGGCTCGATCATGCTGGCAAGCTCGGACGGGCGCTGGGACGAGCTGCGGCGGGCCCACTCGACGGCGAAGTGCTTCGGCCTCGACACCGAGCTCCTCGATGCGGCAGCGATCCAGGCGCGCTGGCCACTGATGGACCCGGATGGCGTCCGTGGCGGCCTGTGGCTGCCCGGGGACGGCCAGATCAACCCGGCCGATCTGACGCAGGCGCTGGCCCGCGGCGCACGCCAGCTCGGCGTGACCATCCGCGAGCACACCCCGGTCACGGGCATCCGTCGCGCCGGGAGCCGTGCCGCCGGCGTCGACACGGCGAACGGGCCGATCGAGGCGGAATTCGTGGTCAACTGCACGGGCATGTGGAGCCGCCAGCTCGGCCACACCGCCGGCGTCGACCTGCCGCTGCACGCCGCGGAGCACTTCTACGTGGTCACCGAGGGACTGCCCGAACCGCCGGGGCCGCTGCCCGTGCTGCGCGACCCCGACCACGCGATCTACATCAAAGAGGACGCGGGCAAGCTCCTGATCGGCATGTTCGAGCCCGTGGCCAAACCCTGGGCGAGCGACGGTGTGCCCGCAGACTGCTCCTTCGAGCAGCTGCCGGCGGACTGGGACCATATCGCCCCACAGCTCGAGGCAGCGATGACGCGCGTACCCGCCGTGGGTGAGGCCGGTATCCAGCTGTTTTTCAACGGCCCGGAGAGCTTCACGCCGGACGACCGCTACCTCCTCGGTGAGGTCCCCGAACTGCCCGGCCTGTTCGTCGCCTGCGGCTTCAACTCCGTCGGCGTCCAGTCCGCCGGCGGTGCCGGTCGTGTGCTCGCGGATTGGATCGTCCACGGCCATCCGCCAATGGACCTCTGGGATGTCGATGTCCGCCGCATGTTGCCCTTCCAGAATAATCGCCAGTATCTGCGCGACCGCACCGTGGAGGGTCTCGGCCTGCTCTACGCCATGCACTGGCCCTACCGCCAGTACGCCACCGCCCGCGACGCCCGGCGATCGCCGCTACACGACCGGCTCGCCGCCCTCGGCGCCGGTTTCGGCGAGGCGGGGGGCTGGGAGCGGCCCGACTTCTTTGGTGAGCCTGGTACCACCCCGGTCTACGACTACAGCTTCGGCCGACCCGGCTGGTTCGAACGCCATGCCGCCGAGCACCTGGCTACGCGCGACGATCTCGCGCTCTTCGATCAGAGTGCATTCACCAAGCTGCTCGTGCAGGGGCCCGACGCCGAGGCCGTTCTCGGTGGAATCTGCTCCAATCGCGTCGACATCGAACCGGGTCGGGTCATCTACACCCTGCTGCTCAACGAACGCGGCGGCATCGAGGACGACGTCACCATCGCCCGCCTCGACGGCGACCGCTTCATGGTGGTGGCCCCGGCGACCCAACAGCGCAAGGACTTCGCCTGGTTGCAACAGCATATCCCGCGCACGAGCCGCGCGACCGTTACCGACATGACCTCCGCCGAGGCCGTGATCGGGATCATGGGGCCGCGTTCGCGTCCCTTCCTGGAGGCGGTCAGCGGCGCCGACCTCAGCGACGACCAATGCCCCTTCGGCCACTGGGTCGAGCTCGAGATTGGCTACGCCCGCGTGCGGGCCGCCCGCATGACCTATGTCGGCGAACTGGGCTGGGAGCTGTACGTGCCGACCGAATTCGCCGTCACGGTCTTCGATGCGCTGATGGGCGCGGAGCACCCACCGCGACCGGCGGGCTTCCACGCCCTGCACTCGCTGCGCACCGAGTCGGGCTATCGCCACTGGGGCCACGACATCAGCGATGAGGACGATCCCCTCGCCGCCGGACTCGGTTTCGCCGTTGCCCGCGACAAGGACTTCATTGGCCGCAGCGCCGTCGATGCACTGCGCGAGCAGCCCCGCAGTCGGCGCCTGGTCTCGCTCCAGCTCGACGATCCCGAGCCACTGATCTACCACGACGAGCCGATCCTGCTCGACGGTCGCATCGTCGGTCGCGTGACATCCGGGCGCTACGGCCACTCGCTGGGCGCTGCGGTGGGTCTGGGCTGGCTCGTCCACCCCGAGGGGGCGCATATCGATCGCGCCTTCGTCGAACAGCCGGGTTTCACCGTCGAGGTCGCCGGCCGCCCCGTCGCCGCGCGCCTCTCCCTGCGGCCGCTGTTCGATCCGCGACGGGCGCGCGTGCACGGGAGGGTCTCCGCGGCGGATACGGGCTGATCCGGTCGCCATCGGTTACAATCGCGCGCCTGTTGTGCTGCAACCGGACTGCGCGATGAACGCCGAAGCCGATCCGCACGGCCATCTGACCTGGTTCCGCCACGCGTCGCCCTACATCGCGGCGCACCGCGGGCAGACCTTCGTCCTGGCGCTCGGCGGCGAGGCCGTCGCCGAGCCAGGCTTCCCCGGACTCGTCCACGACATCGCGCTGCTCGCGCGCCTCGGCATCCGCCTGGTCGTCGTCCACGGCGCCCGGCCGCAGATCGACGAGCGCCTGCAGCAGGCCGGCGTCGCCACGCACTACCACCATGAGCTGCGGGTAACGGACGGCGCCGCCCTGCCCCTGGTCTGTGAAGCGACCGGCCGTGTGCGTCAGGAGATCGAGGCCCTGCTCTCCGCGGGGCTGCCCAATACACCGATGGCCGGTGCCGGCATCCGGGTCGTGAGCGGCAATTTCATCACGGCACGCCCCTGGGGCGTGCACGACGGTATCGACTACCAACATACGGGGATCGTGCGGCGGGTCGACGTCTCGGGCCTGAATGCGGCACTCGATCGCGGCTGCATCGTGCTGCAGTCTCCGCTCGGGGCGTCGCCCACGGGCGAGATCTTCAACCTGCATGCGGAGGATGTCGCCACGCGCACGGCCATCGCGCTGCACGCCGACAAGCTGCTCTTCCTCATGGAACATGACGGCGTCCGCGACGGCGGCGGCCAGCTCATCCGCGAGTTCGATCCCGCCCGCGCGACCCGCTGGCTCGCCAGTGCAGGCCGCGATGACCCCGAGGCCGCACGCCATCTCGAGAGCGCGGTCACCGCCGTACGCCGCGGGGTGCGGCGCGCCCACCTGATCGCGCGCAGCGACGGCGCCCTGCTCGCTGAGCTGTTCACGCGCGACGGCGTCGGCACGCTGGTCACCGCAGAAGTCTACGAAGGGCTGCGTGCGGCGCGCATCGATGATGTCGGCGGCATACTCGAGCTAATCGAGCCCCTTGAGGCCGATGGCTCACTGGTGCGCCGCTCGCGCGAGCAGATCGAACTGGAAGCGGACCACTTCACCGTGATCGAGCGTGACGGTACGCTCATCGGCTGTGCCGGTCTCTACCCGCTGCCCGATGGCGAAAGCGCCGAGATTGCCTGTGTGGCGATCCACCCCGACTACCGCAACACCGGGCGCGGCCGGCAACTGCTCGACTGGCTCGAAAGCCACGCGCGCAACCGGGGACTGCGCCGCCTGTTCGTGCTGTCGACACGGACGATGCACTGGTTCCGCGAGCGTGGCTACGAACCCGGTGATGTCGCCGATCTCCCGGCCGAGCGTCAGGCGCTATACAACTGGCAGCGCAACTCGAAGGTCTTTGTGAAGCGGCTCGACGACCCCACCTGAGCGCGCGGGCGGACGCCACCGATCAGCCCTGCTCCTGCTCCTTCGCCGCCGCTGCCCGCTTGCGCAGGTCCTCGCGGACCTCATCCATGTCCAGTCCCCGAACGGTCTCGATCGCCTGTTCGAGCGTGGCCTCGGGCATGGCGCCGGCTTCCATCATGATCAGCTGCTGCTCGCGGAAGATGGCGAGCGTGGGAATCGAGCGGATGCCGAACATCTGCGCGACGGCCTGCTGATTCTCGACATCGACCTTGCCGAAGCAGATGTCAGAGTGGCGTTCCGCCGCCGCATCGAAGACGGGGGCGAACGACTTGCAGGGACCACACCACTCGGCCCAGAAATCGAGGATGACGATGTCGTGGCCGCGGATGGTCTCTTCGATATTGTCTTGAGTGATCTCGACAGTAGCCATGCCAGTTCCCATGGTGAAGTAAATGGAACGAGACGATGTTCGCCCGCTGGAGCGGCTCGGGGTGGGGGCGCAGTGCGCGGGTTTCAATCCCGCGAGGTCTATTTCAAGGCCTGATTCAGCTCGATCAGGCGTGCCGTGGGGCTGTCGAGTTCGATGAGGTGCTGGCGCACCCGGGGAGGCAACGGCAGCAGTTCGGTCAATCGCCCGCCGACCCAGCGCGCATCATCCCACTGCGGTCGCTCATAGTGCAGCGAGGGCTCAACGCGATCGAGCAGCAGGCGCAGGATCTCCGCGAGATGCCGCATCTCGGGCGGTACCGGCTCGGCCGGTTCCGCAGGCAACCGCTCGATTTCACCGAGGATCAGGCCATCGTCCTGGAAATCGAGTCCGTGGATCCGGAACTTGCAGACGCCCTCGACCGTAATGCCGAGCAGTCCGTCGTCCTCTCGGTCCCAGTCGACGATGCGGACCTCGGTGCCGGTCCCGAAGGGCATGGCCGGCTGGCCCGTTTCGCCCCCACTGCGGATCAAGCAGATACCGAATCCGTGGTCGCGCTTCATGCAGTCGCTGATCATGTCGAGATAGCGCGGCTCGAACAGGCGCAAGGCAGTGCGTCCGCCAGGCAGTAGCCCACTGGTCAGCGGAAACAGCGGCAGTGTCGCAAGTCCATCGGCCAGCATCGCCGTCACCCGCCGCCCTCGACACCGTCCAACCCCCAGCGCGGTGTCAGTGTCTGCTCCACATCGAGATGATCCAGGACCCGCGCAACGACGAAGTCGACGAGATCGTCCACGGTGGTCGGGTGATTGTAGAAACCCGGGTTGGGCGGCATGATGACCGCCCCCATGCGGGCCAGGCGCAGCATATTCTCCAGGTGGATCTCGGAGAAGGGCATCTCGCGCGGCATGACGATCAGCCGCTTGCGCTCCTTGAGCACGACATCGGCGGCCCGCTCCATCAGGCTGGCACAGTGCCCGCTCGCCACCGCGGCGAGTGTGCCCGTGGTGCAGGGACAGATCACCATCGCATCCGGAGCGCCCGACCCCGACGCCACGGGTGCGGTCCACTCGTCCATGCCGAGCACCTCCAGCCTGCCCGCGGTCGGACCGAACTGTTCGGCGAAGAAGCGCTCCATGTCGGCGGATCGCCCCGGGACCTTCAGATCCGTGTCCATGCCGATGACCACCTGCCCCGGCTTCGAGACGAGCAGATAGACGTGGCAGCCCGCGTGCAGCAACTGCTCGAGCAGACGCAGGGCGTACTGCACGCCGGAAGCGCCGGTGATCGCGAGGACGACGCGGCGCGGTTCAGCCGGCATCACGTTCACCTCCTCCATCACTACCGATCCAGGCGGCCAGCTTGGCAGGCAGTCCACCGAAACCGCCATTGCTCATCAACACCACATGATCCCCGCAACGGAGTTCGGCAGTCAGGCACTGGGCGAGGACATCCGCATCATGATGCACATCGATTATTCCGATCGTGGCCACCGCCCGCGGATCCCAACCGAGATCGCCCGAAGCATGGATGAGCACGCGATCCGCCGCGGCGAGCGCCTCACCGAGTCGCGCACAGTGCACGCCCTGGCGCATCGAATTCGAAGCCAGATCCAGGGCGGCAATGAGGCGACCCGCCCCGACCCGTGCCCGCAGCCCCGCCAGCGTCGTCGCGATCGCCGTCGGGTGGTGGGCGAAATCATCATACAGCACGATGCCGTTACCGCGGGCCCGCTCCTCCAGTCGCCGCGCGACCCCCCCGAACCCCGAAAGCGCCTGTGTGGCCACCTCGCAATCGACCCCGACATGGGCGGCCGCCGCCACGGCCGCCAGGCCGTTGGTCACGTTGTGCCGACCGACCAGGGGCCAGTCGGTCTCCCCGCGGGCGCCGTCGGGACCTTCGACACGGAAATGGCTGCCGGCCTCATCGGCGACAGCCCGCCAGGGTGCGTCCCTGGCACTGCCGGGCGGTGCAAATTGCGCGACCGTACTCCAGCAGCCCGCCGCGAGCACATCGGCGAGCGCATCGTCGTCGGCGTTGACGAGGATCCGCGCCGACGGCGCCACGGTCCGGATCCAGTGGTGGAACTGACGCTGAATGGCGGCGAGATCCGGGAAGATGTCAGCGTGATCGAACTCGAGGTTGTTCAACACGAGCGTCCGCGCCGGATAGTGGACGAACTTCGAGCGCTTGTCGAAAAAGGCGGTATCATACTCGTCGGCCTCGATGACGAATGCCCGGCCGCGCCCGAGACGCGCCGACACCCCGAAATCCCGCGGGACACCGCCGATCAGGAAACCGGGCTCGCGCCCGTCCGCCTCAAGGATGGCTGCGAGCATGCTCGCCGTCGTGGTCTTGCCATGTGTGCCGGCGACCGCCAGCACATGTCGCCCGCGCAGCACCTGCTCGCCCAACCAGGCGGGCCCGGACGTGTAGGGCAGCTCCCGCTCGAGCACCGCCTCCACCACGGGATTGCCGCGTGAGAGCGCGTTGCCGATGACGACGCAGTCCGGTGCCGGCTCCAGCTGCGCCGGATCCCAACCTTCGACCAGGGCGATCCCGGCATCGCGGAGCTGCTCGCTCATGGGCGGATAGATGTCTGCATCGGCCCCGGTCACGCGATGACCGCACGCAGCGGCCAGTCGCGCCAGCCCACCCATGAAGGTGCCACAGATTCCGAGGATGTGGATATGCATCAGCTGCTCTCCGGCACTGGCAGCACGAGTTCGGTAACGCCCGCCGCGAGCAAAATGTAGGCCAGCGCCAGCAGGAGACCACCGGTCCAGCGCAACGCCAGTGTGTTGCGCAGGATGTGGGCGGTAACGAGCAGGCTCCAGAAGAACAGCAGCCAGAGCATGAGCATGGCCAGGGCGGCGAGGCCATCCTCGGCGGGGCGTTCGACGATGATCCCGAACAGCGGCCAGGCGAGGAGGGCGAGGATCGCGCTGACACCACACAGGGCGGTGAAGCTCTGCAGGAAGCGTTCGCCGTAGCCGTACACTCGGAGCAGTCCGACGAGCAACCCGGCACTGAGGCCCGTTTCAAACAGAGTCCGCCCCACCGCGAGGGCCGGGGCAAAGGCGTGCAGGCCGACCAACATCGACGCGAGCAACGACGCCAACAGCGTGATCACCAGCAGCGTTACAGAGGCCGGCACATCCTGCGGTCCGGCTCGAAAGACAAGGATATCGCCAAAGAGTTGCAGTAGTCGTGCCACGCTGACCCGTCCTTCTGCGCGAAATGCCGAGTGTAAGCGGTCAGCGTACGCACCGCACGCCGCCCCATGCCATCATGGACCGTGGGCACATTGCCTTTGGCCGCAAGCGCCTTCAACATGGGCTCTTTTACCTGCCCCGGTGCCTGGGCGCACACCACTCCTTACCGGAGAGAAACGCATGTATCAGCCCGGCGGCATCACGCCCATGGCCTCGCGCTTCCGCGGCTTCCTGCCGGTCGTCGTCGACGTGGAAACCGGCGGATTCAATGCCGAGACGGACGCGCTGCTGGAAATCGCGGTACAGCCCTTGGCCATGGACCCCCGAGGCTGGATCTACCCCGACGAACTCACGAGCACACATGTCATCCCGTTCGCAGGGGCGAACATCGAACCGAAATCACTGGAAGTGACCGGTATCGACCCCTGGCATCCGCTGCGCGCCGCACGCAATGAACACGATGCGCTCGCCTTCGTCTTCCAACCCGTACGGCGCGCCGTCAAGGGAGTGGGCTGCAATCGGGCCATCCTCGTCGGGCACAACGCCTCCTTCGATCTTGGCTTCCTCAACGCCGCGGTCGCCCGCGCCGGTATCCGGCGCAACCCCTTCCATCCCTTCTCCTTCCTCGACACCGTCAGCCTCAGCGCGCTCGCCTTCGGCCAGACCGTACTTGCCCGCGCCGCCGAGGAGGCAGGACTGGAATGGGATGGGCGCGAGGCGCACTCCGCCGTCTACGACACGCGGGTCACCGCGGCGCTGTTCTGCACCATCGTCAACCGATGGGAGGAGCTGAACGCCGGCTGAGCGGGGACTGCGCCACTTGCCTCCGATATCGCAAACGAGGGAGACTGAGGCCGTTTTAGAGGTGCAAGCTCGCGTCATGGTAACCGGTGACACAGCGCTGCAACATGATCGCCTGGCCATCGTCATCGTCGACGACGCCCGAACCGGTCGCGCCTTTTTCCAACGTGCCCTGGTTCCCGCGGGCTACGAGGACGTGCGCATTGCCGAGTCGGGCGCGCGCGCGCTCGAGATGCTCGGCGAGCGTCCGGCCGACGTCGTGCTGGCGGACTGGATGATGCCCGAGATGGATGGGCTCGAGCTGACCGCTCGCATCCGCGAACTGGACGAGCACGAGGGGCACTACACGGCCTTGATCCTGTCGACGTCCCGTGAAGGCATTGATGCCCTGGTCGAGGCCTTCCAGGCCGGTGTCGATGACTTCCTGCGCAAACCCTTCGACGCCCGCGAATTGGTCGCGCGCGTTTTCGCGGCGGGCAAGCATGCCCATCTGCAGAACACAGTGCTGGACACCGAGCGCTCGCTATCGGTAATCAACGATGCGCGCACTCGGAGCTGGGCCATGGACACCGAGACGGGGCTCGGCAACCGGGATTACTTCGAGGCGCAGCTCACAACCCATCTGATGGAGACATCGATGCGCGGCGGCGTCCTTTGCTGCGCCCTCGCCGACCTGTATTCGGTGAAGGGTGCCCGCCTTGACGACCCGCTGCTGCTCGCCCGCGCAGGGCGGCGCATGATGCGCGCAGTACGCCCAATCGATACCGTCTGCCGCCTCGACGGCGCACGCTTCGGCCTCGTGTTCTCCGCCGCCGAGCCGAGCGGCATCGAGGGATCGCTCATCGGTCGGCTGCGCAATGAAATCGCACAGCGCCCGGTCCGCGGCAACGGCCAATGCGTCGAGCTGGATCTCGCATTCGGCCTAACGATCTGGGAAGGCCCGGGGAGCGCGCTCTCGCCGAGTGACCTGCTCGCCCGTGCGCAGCGCGATCTCGCCGACCGCAATGCTGTGGTGCACTAGTTCCGGCTAGGCCTCGGCCGCGTCACTCGCCTGCTGCACCATCGACGCGAGTTCTCCCTGCTCATGCATTTGCAGGGTGATGTCGCAACCGCCTACCAATTCGCCATCGATGAACACCTGCGGGAACGTCGGCCAGTCCGAGTACGCTGGCAGCGATTGCCGGATCTCCGGATCCGCCAAAACGTTCACCCAGGCAAAGGGGCGTTCGCACGTCTTCAGCGCCTCTGCCGTACGGGCCGAAAAGCCGCACATCGGCTGCTGCGGCGTCCCCTTCATGAAAATGACCACGGGCTTCGACGCAATGTGCTCGCGTATCCGCTGTTCCACGTCCATCACTCACCTCGCAGGCCTGTCGTCGGGCTAGGTCAACCGGCTGCCCGCCGGACCGTTAATCAATGCGCGACATTAGCATTTTTCCCTACGATAGTCATCCCGCAGACCTTGCATTCCACCCTCGTCGTCGTATACTGATTCGTTTGGATCAGGCCGCCATTGGGCGGCTATTTTCGTTGGCAACCCGCAGGACACCGTCATGGCCGACGAAGCATTGATGGATACGTACAAGCGCCTACCCGCAACCCTGGTTCGCGGCAGTGGCGCCCGGGTGTGGGATGATGCTGGCAGGGAATACCTCGACGCCCTCGGCGGCATCGCCGTTTGTGCCCTGGGCCACGCCCACCCCGCGGTGGCCGAGACGCTTGCCCGGCAGGCCCGTGAACTCGTGCACGTCTCCAACAACTTCCACATCCCGGCGCAGGAGGCCCTGGGTTCCCGTCTGGCGGCGCTGACGGGTGGCGAACGCGCCTTCTTCTGCAATTCCGGCGGCGAAGCGAACGAGACGGCACTGAAGATCGCCCGTCGTCTTGGCCGTGAGCGCGGCATCGAGACGCCGGGAATCGTGGTCTGCGATGGCGCCTTCCACGGGCGCACGCTGGCGACCCTCTCCGCATCCGGCAGTCGCAAGGTCCAAGCCGGCTTCGAGCCGCTCGTTCAGGGCTTCGTCCGGGTCCCGTACGACGACCCGGAGGCGATCGAGCGCGCAGCATCCAACCGACCCGGGATCGTCGCCGTGCTGGTCGAGCCGATCCAGGGCGAGGGCGGTGTGCGCCTGCCCGCAGCGGGCTATCTCGCGCGCCTGCGCGAGATCTGTGACCAGCGTGGCTGGCTGCTCATGCTCGACGAGATCCAGACCGGCATCGGTCGTACCGGCCACTGGTTTGCGCAGGAACACGACGAAGTGACCGCCGATGTCATCACCATGGCCAAGGCACTGGCCAACGGCGTCCCGGTCGGCGCCTGCGTGGCTCGCGGGGAGGCAGCCCGGGTGCTGGTTCCGGGCAGCCACGGCACGACGTTCGGCGGCAATCCGCTGGCGATGGCGACGGGCCTGACGGTACTCGACACCATCGAACGCGAGGGCCTGGTCGATCGGGCCGCGCAGCTGGGCGAGCGCCTGCGATCCGGCTTCCAGCAGCTGCTCGGCGACCACCCCGGGGTACGTGAGATCCGTGGGCGGGGCCTGATGATCGGTATCGAACTGGCCGTCGACTGCCCGGACCTGATGCAGCGCGCACTCGGCGCCGGTGTACTACTCAATGTGACGGCGGGCCGTACAATCCGGCTGTTGCCGCCCTTCGTGCTCAGTGATGCCGAGACCGACACGATCATCGAGCGCGTCAGCGGCGTGATCCGCGAGTTCCTCGCCGAGCAGGAACAGGCATCATGAACGTCCGCCACTTCCTCAACCTGTCGGATCTTTCGGCGGACGAGGTCCGCGAGCTGCTCGCGCGTGGCGCAGCACTCGGTCGCATGTACCGCGACGGCGAGCGCCATGCCTCGCGCCCGGGGCGCGTACTCGCGATGATCTTCGAAAAGGCCTCGACGCGCACGCGCATCTCCTTCGAGGCCGGCATGGCCCATCTGGGCGGACACGCGATCTTTCTATCACCGCGCGACACCCAGCTCGGACGGGGCGAGCCGATCGAGGACACCGCGCGGGTCGTCAGCAGCATGGCCGATGCCGTGATGATCCGGGCCAATGAGCACGCGACGGTCGAGCGATTCGCCGCCGTGGCGACGGTGCCGGTCATCAACGCCCTCACCGATCGCAGCCACCCCTGCCAACTCCTCGCGGATCTGCAAACCTTTACCGAACTGCGCGGTGATATCGCCGGGCGCACAGTCGCCTGGATCGGCGATGGCAATAATATGTGCCACACCTGGATCGAGGCGGCCGCCCTGCTCGGTTTCAACCTGCGCATTGCCACGCCGCCCGACTACGCCCCGGAAGCGGAAGTCGTCCGCGCCGGTGGCGATTGGACTCGGGTCTTCACCGACCCCGAGGTCGCAGTGGCGGGAGCCGAACTCGTGACCACGGACGTCTGGGCCAGCATGGGCCAGGAAGCCGAACAGGAGACCCGCCTCGATGCCTTCACCGGCTTTCAGGTCGATGCCGGGCTGATGACGAAGGCCGCCCCGAATGCCCTGTTCATGCACTGTTTGCCGGCGCACCGCGGCGAGGAAGTCGCAGCCGAGGTCCTGGACGGACCACAAAGTGTCGTCTGGCGGGAAGCGGAAAATCGCCTCCACGTACAGAAGGCTCTGCTCGAGCACTTGATCGGGTGAGCTTTGGGGCCGCTACCGGGCCCTGGCGATCATCCGAATCGTTGCCTGGCGCCCGCCAGACTGATACGTTTCGCCTCGACATGCGCAATCCGGCTGGGGGAGTGGCGTGGTGCCCTCTCGCCTCGTGCCGCGATCTGCCTCAGCAACCAGCCGGGACGGCCCGGCAGCACGCTTGTCCGAATCTGCGGGATCGCTGCCGGGCAACAGCCCGCGGCGAAGGGTACGAAGAACCAGAACTGAAGCCGGCGCGCAGGACCGGTCCACCCGCGTAGGGACAGCCCCACGGGCGTCGGGATGGTCCGGCCGAGCGTGACCCGCCGGGAATGATCAACCGATGCTGATTGCCGTCCTGTCGGGCTTTATCGTTGCCGCTCTGGCCCCTTGGGTCTTCCGACTCGCGGGTGGACGCACAGGCTGGGTGCTCGGCCTGCTGCCCGCTGCGCTTACGGTCTACTTCGCTACCTGGGTGCCGCAGATCGCCGCCGGTGACCCCGAAGTCATCGTCTACCCCTGGATCCCAGGACTCGACATCAACATGTCGTTCCTCGTCGATGGCCTGAGCCTGCTCTTCGCCCTGCTCATCAGCCTCATCGGCACGTTCATTGTCATCTATGCCGGCGGTTACCTTGCTGGACACCGCGATCTGCCGCGCTTCTACGTGGTCATCCTGGCCTTCATGGCCTCGATGCTCGGACTCGTCCTGGCCGACAACCTGATCGCCATGTTCGTCTTCTGGGAGCTGACGAGCATTACCTCCTATCTGCTCATCGGCTTCAGCCACGAAGAAGAGAAGTCGCGCAAGTGCGCCCTTCAGGGCCTGTTGGTGACGGTCGCGGGCGGTCTGGCCCTGCTCGCCGGACTGATCCTGTTGGCCACCGTGGCCGGCAGCTACGAGTTCTCCGAGATCCTCGCTGGCGAATCCCTCGGCGAGCACTCTGCCTACGGCGGCATCCTGCTGCTCATCCTGCTTGGCACATTCACGAAGTCCGCACAGGTGCCGTTCCATTTCTGGCTGCCGAATGCTATGGCCGCGCCAACACCGGTCAGCGCCTATCTGCACTCGGCAACGATGGTCAAGGCCGGTGTCTACCTAATGGCCCGACTGCACCCCACATTGGGCGACACCAACGCATGGCTCATCACACTCGGCCTGATCGGGGCCATCACGATGTTCACGGGCACCGTAATGGCCGTGCGCAGCACCGAAATCAAGCGCGTGCTCGCCTATTCCACCGTCATGGCACTGGGCACGCTGACCATGCTGCTCGGGATCGGCACCGAGGGCGCAATCATTGCGATGATCGCTTTCCTCCTCGCCCACTCGCTGTACAAGGGCGCGCTCTTCCTGGTGGCCGGTGCGCTCGATCACGAAACGGGCACGAAGGACATCACGAAGATGGGTGGGCTTGCGCGGGCGATGCCATGGACCATGGTATTCGCCTCCATCGCGGCCCTCTCGCTCGCCGGTATTCCGCCCCTGTTCGGCTTCGTCGCCAAGGAACTCATGTTCGAGGCGGCACTCGGCGCGGCCTGGCTCGCCCCGGTGCTGACCGTGCTCGCCGTCGCCTCGGCGATGCTGGTGGTCGCGATCGCGGGCATCGTCGCCATTCGCCCGTTCCACGGCCCGCGCAAGGCGACCCCGAAGGAGCCGCATGAAGCGAGCTGGGCGATGCTCCTCGGTCCCATCGTGCTTGGCTCCCTCGGACTCGCCTTCGGGCTCGTGCCGGTGCTGGCCGACTCACTCTTCGTCCAGGCTGGCGTGGCGGCGGTATACGGCGAGGAAGTCGACTTCTATCTCTCCCTGTGGCACGGCATCAATCTGCCGCTGCTACTCAGCCTGGTCAGCCTGGCCGGCGGTATCTTCATCTATCTGAACTGGGATGGTGTGCGCGAGCGCCTTGCGCGGACGAGCGTCATCGACCGCTTCGGCATGGAACGCGGCTACGACAAGGCGATGCGCGGGCTCGAGCGCCTCGCCGACTGGCAGACGCGCGTGCTGCAGAACGGCTACATGCGCAACTACCTCTACACCATCCTGATCGCCACGGTCGTGCTCGTCGGCTATACCCTGTTCGGGCGCTATGGGCTCGCACCGCCGCTGACCGCCGTTGACGGGCTGCCCCACGAACTCCTCATTGCGGCGCTGCTCGTGGTCGCGGCCGTGTTCGTGGCCTCGACTCATTCGCGGCTGGGTGCGGTCGCCTCGCTCGGCATCGTCGGTTTCAGTGTCGCGCTGATCTACGTGCTGTTCAGCGCCCCCGATCTGGGCATCACCCAGGTCCTGATCGAGACACTCACCGTGATCCTGCTGGTGCTGGTCCTCTTCCGCCTGCCCGATTTCGTCGACTTCTCCTCGACACGGGACCGCCTGCGTGACCTCGTCGTGGGCGGCCTCGTCGGGCTGACCTTCTTCTTCCTGGTACTGTTCGCCATCGACGTGCAGTACTTCGACCCGATCTCGCAATACTTTGTCGAGGAATCGGTACCCGGCGGCAAGGGGCGCAATATCGTCAACGTGATCCTGGTCGACTTCCGGGCACTCGACACGCTGGGTGAGATCTATGTCCTCGCCCTGGCCGCAATCGGGGTCTACGCCATGGTCAAGCTGCGTGCGGAGGATCGTCACTGATGGGTGGCTCACTGATCCTGCAAACGGCGGCGCGGGCGCTGCTGCCGCTGCTGCTGCTGCTGTCGGTCTTCCTGCTGCTGCGCGGGCACGACGAACCCGGGGGCGGTTTCATCGCAGGCCTCGTGGCCTCGAGCGCGTTCGCGCTCTACGTCTTTGCCTACGATGCAGCAACCTCGCGCCGACTGCTCACGGTGGACTCGCGGACCATGATGGGCGTCGGCCTGCTGCTCGGCGCGCTCGCCGGACTCCCCGCGATGTTCCGCGGCGAGGCCTATCTGGCGGCCCAGTGGTGGGACGTCAGCCTGGGACCGATCAGCCTGAATACCCCGCTGATCTTCGATATCGGCGTCTATCTCGTCGTCATCGGCACGGTCATGACCATCGTCTTCGCCCTCGCCGAGGCGGAGGAGAACTGACATGGAACCTGTACTGGCCATCGTGGTGGGCGTGCTCTTCGCGGCCGCGATCTACCTGATACTGCGGCGCAGTCTGGTCAAACTCGTGATCGGCCTGATCCTGTTGAGCAACGCCGCCAACCTGCTGATTTTCACTGTCTCCGGCTTCACCCGGGCCGCGCCCCCACTGGTGCCGGAGGGGCTGGAGCAGCCCGTCGGCGCGGTTGCCGATCCGCTGCCACAAGCACTGATCCTGACGGCGATCGTGATCAGCTTCGGTGTGCTGGCGTTCGCTGTCGTGCTCATCCACCGGGCCTACGAGGTGGTCGGTCACGACGACCTCGACCAGATGAAGGATACGGACACGTGAACGCGCTCGTCGCTCTCCCGGTCGTCATTCCCATGATCGTGGGCGCCTTGTCGCTGGCGCTCTGGCGCTCACTGCCCGCTCAACGGGTGCTCGGCGTGCTGGGCACGGGCGCGCTCCTCGCCGCCAGCGTCTGGCTGCTGATCACCGTCGCCCGCGAGGGCGTGCTGGTGATGCACATGGGCGAGTGGCAGGGGCCCTTTGGCATCGTCCTCGTGGCTGACCTGCTCGGCGCGATCATGACTGTGCTCGGCGCGATCACTGGCTTCGCGGTGGCCGTCTACTCGATCGGAACCGTAGAAGAGTCCGAGGAGAAGTTCGGCTACTATCCGCTGCTCCACTTGTTGCTCGCGGGCGTCAGCGGCGCGTTCCTCACGGGCGACATCTTCAACCTCTACGTCTGGGTCGAGGTCCTGCTGGTCGCCTCCTTCGCGCTGCTCACCCTGGGTGGTGAGCGCGCACAGATGGAGGGCGCGATCAAGTACGTGACCCTGAATCTGCTCTCGTCGGTGCTACTGCTCGCCGCCGTCGGCCTCACCTACGGCATGTTCGGCTCGCTGAACATGGCGGACTTGTCCGACAAGTTTGCCCAGACCGAGGAGCATGGCCTGATCACGGTCATCGGCATGCTGTTCCTGGTCTCGTTCTCGATCAAGGCGGCGGCCTTCCCCTTCTTCTTCTGGCTGCCGGCGTCGTACCACACACCGCATGTCGCGGTCTCCGCCCTGTTCGCGGGGCTGCTGACCAAGGTGGGTGTGTACGCCCTGTTCCGCTTCTTCACCTTGCTGTTCGACCAGGACGTCGGCTACACCCACAACCTACTGTTGTGGATCGCCGGGTTCACCATGCTCACCGGCGTGCTCGGCGCCGCCGCACAGTTCGAATTCCGTCGGATCCTATCGTTCCACATCATCAGCCAGATCGGCTACATGATCATGGGGCTCGCCCTGTTCACGCCCCTCGCGATCGTCGGCGGTGTCTTCTACATCATGCACCACATCATCGTGAAGGCGAATCTCTTCCTGGTAAGCGGTGCCGCCTACCGACTGTGCGGGACCTATGAACTCAAGCACCTGGGCGGACTCTACCGCTCCCGGCCCGTACTGGGACTGCTGTTTCTGATCCCGGCCCTGTCCCTGGCCGGCATGCCTCCACTGTCCGGGTTCTTCGCGAAATTCATCATCATCCGCGCTGGGGTCGAGGTTTCCGCCTGGCCGATCGTCATCGTGGCGCTGATCACGGGCCTGCTGACGCTTTACTCCATGGTCAAGATCTGGGCCGAGGCCTTCTGGAAGGCCACGCCCGACAATGCGCCCGCGCCTCCCCAGGCCTCGGGACCCATGTGGCCCCTGTACACGGCAATCGGCGGCATGGCGCTGATGACCGTGATCATCGGGTTGTGGGCCCACCCGATCTATGAACTCGCGCACACCGCCGCAGAGCAGATGCTTGATCCGGCCGTCTACATCGAGGCTGTGCTGGGAGAGACCCGATGATCGCGTTCCTGTGGAATCTGCTGCTGGCTCTGGCCTGGGTTGCGCTGACGGGCGATTTTTCCGGCTCGAACTTTGTCGTCGGCTATGTCATCGGCTATCTGGTCCTGTATATGGCGGCGTGGCAGATGCGCCTGGGCAATAGCTACACGCGTAAGGTGCCGCGCATCATTGGGTTCGTGCTCTTCTTCATTTACGATCTGGTCAAGGCCAACCTCCGCGTGGCCTATGATGTCGTGACGCCAACGCACCAGATGCGCCCCGGTGTCGTCGCGATCCCCCTGACGGTCGACCGCGATGCGGAGATCACGGTGCTCGCCAATCTGATTTCGGTCACGCCGGGCACACTGAGCCTGGATGTCTCGAGTGACCGCAAGGTCTTGTATATTCACGCAATGTACATCGACAGCGAGCAGGAGCTCGAGGATTCGATTAAGGCGCTCGAGCGCCGCGTCATGGACATCCTGCGATAGCGGTGCGCGCGAGCTGAACAGGAGTCGGACTTGGATATCGTCATTCGCATCACGTTCGTGATCCTCAGTGTCGCGCTGATCCTCGCGTTCATCCGGCTGGCGCGCGGGCCATCGCTGCCGGACCGCGTCATCGCGCTGGAGCTGCTGGCCTCTTTGACTGTAGGATTCATCGCGGTACACACGATCTTTACCGGTGACACGAATTTTCTCGATGTCGCAGTGGTGCTCGCGCTGACCGCGTTCCTGGCCGCAATCGGCTTTGCCCGCTACCTCGAGCGAGGGGGACGACGTGATGAATGAGATCGTCACCAGCATACTACTGATCGGCGGCGCGCTGTTGATGCTGGTCGCCGCGATCGGTGCCGTCCGCATGCCGGATCTGCCCACGCGTATGCATGCGACGACCAAGGCGGGCGCACTGGGCGGCGGGCTAATGGTGCTCGCGGTCGCGACTTACTTCTTGGAGGGGTCGGTTACCGCGCGCGCCCTCGCCGTGGTGGTGTTCATCATCCTGACCGCACCGGTGGCCGCCCACATCATCGGCCGCGCCGGCTATTTCGTCGGCGTCCCGCTGTGGGAGGGCACCATCCGCGATGATCTCAAGGATCGCTACGATCCGGACTCGCACATCCTCCATAGCCGGGACCGCACCCCGCCGAATTCGTGACGCGATGGCCTGCGTAGTCGCCGCGCTTCAGTCGAGTCTGTAGGCGATCGGTACGGTCAGCTCCAGGCGTCCTTCCGGTGTATCATCGGGCGGCTCGGGCGCCGGACTGGCGCTCGCCAACAATTCCAGCGCCGCGCGATCCAGGATCTCGTGCCCCGAACTCACAACCACCCGCCCGTCGCCGAGCGTACCGTCGCTGGCGACCGTGAACTCGACCACGACCTCGCCCTCCTGCTGCCGCCGACGCGCCTGGCGCGGGTAACGCTTATGGCGGGCCAGATGGGCCTGTAACTCGCTGAGATAGTCGGCCGTTACGCCCGGGTCACCGCCCCCCTCCGCGGCCTGCGCCTCGCGGCCCGCCGCGGCCGGCCGCTCTGTACCGGCCTGGGTGTCGGCCCCCGCCACGGGCTCGGGCTCGGGCTCGGGCTCGGGCTCGGGCTCGGGCTCGGGCTCGGGCTCGGGCTCGGGCTCGGGCTCGGGCTCGGGCTC
>SLKC01000088.1 GCA_007134775.1 Ectothiorhodospiraceae bacterium
AGCATCGCAACTGGGATGGATGCACCTCACCACGGAGTGACGTGGTTCAACGAGTCACTCACCAACTCATTACCGACATTATTCGATCTCGACGTGACGACGGGATATAACGAGGTCGTCTGGGAAGGAAGAGCAGTCCAAGATATTCTTAACGACCCTGGCACGGTTAATCTCGAAACGGCCGACGAACCGTTTGTCGTCCTCGAGCATGACAACGGTGGTCACTCACCGTACGTTGGCTACAAGGACCATACGACCGCAGAGATGTTCTCGGAAATCTCGGACGTCGAGCAACTTCGTGAACTGTATCTGAGAACGGTCGAAAAAAGCACCGATCGATTCGAACAGCGATTACAAGTTCTTGAACGGCGAGGGCTGCTTGATAATACGCTCGTAATATACCTTGCCGATCACGGTGAGTTGCTTGGCGAGCACGGCGGCTTTGTCGGCCATGGACTACCGGCTGCCCCAGAGGTCGTTTATGTTCCGGCAGTCTTCATACACGACTCGCTCGAAAACAAGCATGGCGAGACGTTCCTCCATCACACCGACCT
Source organism: Ectothiorhodospiraceae bacterium (assembly GCA_007134775.1). Taxonomy (GTDB): domain Bacteria; phylum Pseudomonadota; class Gammaproteobacteria; order XJ16; family Halofilaceae; genus Halofilum. The sequence goes on from SLKC01000088.1 coordinate 555, forward strand.
CTTCCCAACAATTCAGTCACTTGTTGACGACTCGAAACCGGTGATCGACTGCGACGGCCAATCATTACTCACAGCCCTTAACCCAGACCGTCCGGCGTACACCCAGGGTGTGATGCGTCCGAACGCGAAGTACCGTGATACGGTGCTTGATCCGAACTACGATGCGTCGAGTATCTGGACGGCGGACGGTGGATATGTGATAAACGAAACGAGCAAATTCGTGTTACCACTGACCGCCATGTACGACGCGCTCTTTTCGGGATACACTGGGTCGTTCGGCGGCGGCCAATCCACACCCCGAAAGCTCCTGGACACGATCACACACTACCTCGCGTCGGAACGGACGTACGGAACGCCGTCAATTTCGAAATCCGAGGCGCGGCAGTTGACCGAACGCGTCGCTTCCGTTACTGTTGAACCGGAGCAACGCTCGCTCGACGAAGAAACCAAAGAGCATCTCGAACAACTCGGGTATCGGTGAGAGCGATCTGCCGTTATCGGCCGATCACGAACTTCTATTAATAAGATAATTTACTATATTATGGATAATTGGCGAACGTAAGCCACTGCACTGAGTACGAGAGTGTTCCAAGCGCCCATTCGGACAGATTCATATATAGTAATTTCCGACTGACGGTATTGTTTTATATCTATTATCTGTATTACACATCTTCCGATGAGTTTGTTCTGGTATAAAGAAAGCACTGATTAACGGGACAGTGTTTGCGAATAGACTCTCTTTCTCAGCATACAATGTTCGACAGAGAATCTATCGACGCAGATGATGACAGGCATTCGCAGGTCAATCGTCGGTCGTATCTCAAAGGGATTGCGGCGACGGCGTCGCTACCGGTCGCTGCCGGTATCACCGCTGCGGCATCCGACGACTATGATGAAATTGTTGTGTCTGCGAACGAGACGTACTCAAAGAGTCTTTCGAATGGTGAGACGTGGGGCAACGTCCTCATCGACATCTCGGCTCGCGGTGCGAAATTCCGTATTAACGCGACCGGGAACGACTGGACGATCCAGAACGTCGGCATCCGTGGCGAGTGGGACGATACCGCCAAAGACGAGCCGATCATCCTCTCTGGGAATGGACGCGTCGAGAACTTCTACTGGGCTGATGGGACAAACTGGACGGCTGGTGGTGGTGCCGTGACAGGAATGTTCGTCCCGCCGAGCCACTCGGGAGAAATTATTATAGAGAATGCGAACTTTCAGGACTTCGGTGATAACGCCGTTTACGCCTCGAGTCCAGGGAACCCGAATGACCATCCCGCACCTGGTAACGGTGGCCGGGTGATCATTCGGAACTCATACGCATCCCAGTGTACCCCTGCCGGATTCCGTCTCGGGACCGACGGCTCAAAACTTGAGAATTGCGTGATGCACCGCAACTATCGTAACTACTGGGCGTTCTTTCAGCACACCGAACTTATCGACTGCGATCTGAGCAACGCCGACGGAACCGGCGACATCAGTCACCGCAGCGGACTCGGCGATGTGGTTCTCGGCGACGGTGCGTGGTCGGCGTCGGACCACGCTTCGGTCACCGCGGAAAACACGTATTGGGAAACAGAAGGCTCCCACGGTGGGGCGAGCACAGGCAACATCAATGGATCGCCAGCCGACCGTGAACCCCGTACTGAACCCAGCGAGATTGAGAGTCTGCCGCTGTCGGCAGAGGAAGCCGCATCCGGATCGTCAGGTTCCTCACCATCGCAGTCGCCGTCCCCGAGTTCGCCGGAAAACGGCGACGACGAGGACGAGGACGACAGCAGCATCGAGGATGTCTGGAACGACGACGAATCCAACCACATTGTACTCGAGCGCACCTCGGGACGGAGCACCGTCGAATACCGACTCGAGGGGTATGGCGACGCCGAGTCGGGAGAGTACGCCGATACGAACCCTGACGATCCGTACCGCGACAGTGCCGTAACCGATGGCGACGAGTTCGTTGTCGAAGGCCACCTCGGGAGCTTCCGCGACGACTACCACATCACTGGTTCAGTCGTCGAGGTCGATGCCAGCGCGGACGTCACTGCGACGGTCAACGGTCACGAGTTCGACCTCAGCGAACTGGAAGGAGTCGGCTCCTGGGACAGCGACGAAGACGACGTCGACATCGAGGACGTCTGGGAGGACAACGAGTCCAATCACGTCGAACTCCGCGGCGGCACACCCGATCAGATCGCGGAATACGAGATTTTGGGATCCGGC
>SLKC01000201.1 GCA_007134775.1 Ectothiorhodospiraceae bacterium
CCCGAAACCGTCGTCGAGACCATCCCGTTCACGCTCAACGGCCGGGAGGTGCGCGCCCACGCCGGCGAGACCATCCTGCAGGCGGCCGAGCGCAACGGCGTCGAAATCCCGCACCTGTGCTACATGGATCGCTACCGCGAGGTCGGCAACTGCCGCTCCTGCATGGTCGAAATCGAGGGCGAGCGCGTGCTCGCGCCCTCCTGCGTGCGGCTGCCGAAAGAGGGCATGGTCGTGCACAGCACCAGCGAGCGCGCCACCAGTGCGCAGAAGATGGTGCTGGAGCTGCTGCAGTCGGACATGCCCGATACCGAGTACACGCGCGAGAACGAACTGACCCAGTGGTCACAGTGGATCGGGCTGGGCAAGCCGCGGTTCGCGCCCCGCGAACAGCCCGCGGCGGATCAGTCGCATCCGGCGATGGCGGTCAACCTCGACGCCTGCATCCAGTGCACGCGCTGCGTCCGTGCCTGCCGCGAGGAGCAGGGCAACGACGTCATCGGCTTCGCCTTCCGCGGTGACCACTCCGAGATTGTCTTCGATCTGGGCGACCCGATGGGCGAGTCCTCCTGCGTCGCCTGCGGCGAGTGCGTCCAGGCCTGCCCCACGGGCGCGCTGATGCCGGCGAACGAGGTCGGCCTGGAGGTGCCGGACAAGCAGGTCGACTCGGTCTGCCCCTATTGCGGTGTGGGCTGTCTGCTGCAGTACAACATCAAGGACAACGCCATCCTGCATATCGAGGGCCGCGAGGAAGGGCCCTCGAACCAGGGCCGGCTCTGCGTCAAGGGCCGTTACGGCTTCGATTATGTAGGCCACCCGAACCGGCTCACCAAGCCGCTGATCCGCCGTGAGGGTGTGCCCAAGGAGATGCCCGCCGATTTCGACCCGGGCGCCCCGGAGCGCTACTTCCGCGAGGCGAGCTGGGACGAGGCGCTCGACGTGGCCGCAGCCGGGCTGCGGCGCATCCGCGACGAGAAGGGCGGCAACGCGCTTGCCGGCTTCGGCTCGGCCAAGGGCTCGAACGAGGAGGCCTACCTGTTCCAGAAGCTCGTGCGCACGGGCTTTCGCACGAACAACGTCGACCACTGCACGCGGCTGTGCCACGCCTCGTCCGTGGCCGCGCTCATCGAGGGGCTCGGCTCCGGCGGCGTGTCCAACCAGGTCCGCGATGTCGAGGACTGCGACGTGATGGTCGTGATCGGCGCGAATCCCACGGCCAATCACCCCGTCGCCGCCACCTTCATGAAGAACGCTGCCGAGCAGGGCAAGAAGCTGATCGTCATGGATCCGCGCCGCATCGAACTGGCGCGCTACGGCGACTACTTCCTGCACTTCAAGCCCGACAGCGATGTCGCCCTGCTCAACGCGATGATGTACACGATCATCGAGGAGGGGCTGACCAACGACGAGTTCATCGCCACGCGCACCGAGGGCTTCGAGGAGCTGCGCGAGGTGGTGATGAGCGGCTACAGCCCCGAGGCGATGAGCGAGGTCTGCGGCATCCCGGCGGCGACGATCCGCGAGGTCGCGCGCCTGTACGCGACGTCGAAGTCGATCATGTTCTGGGGCATGGGCATCTCGCAGCACATCCACGGCACGGACAACTCGCGCTGCCTGATTGCGCTGGCGCTGATGACGGGCAACATCGGCAAGCCCGGCGTGGGTCTGCATCCGCTGCGCGGGCAGAACAACGTCCAGGGGGCCTCCGATGCCGGTCTGATCCCGATGGTCTATCCCGACTACGCTGCCGTCGGCAACGACGAGGTGCGGCGCTGGTACGAGCAGTTCTGGGGCGTGGAGGGGCTCGATCCGGAGCCGGGCCTGACCGTGGTCGAGATCATGAACGCGATCCACGCCGGCAAGCTCCACGGCATGTACATCCTCGGCGAGAACCCGGCGATGTCGGACCCGAACCTGAACCACGCCCGCGAGTCGCTGGCGATGCTCGACCATCTCGTGGTCCAGGATCTGTTCCTCACCGAGACCGCCGCCTACGCCGATGTGGTGCTGCCCGCCTCGGGCTTCCCGGAGAAGACCGGAACCTTCACCAATACCGACCGGCGCGTGCAGCTCGGGCGCAAGGCGCTGGAGCTGCCGGGCGAGGCGCGTCAGGACTGGGAGCTGGTCCAGGAGATGGCGCGGCGCATGGGCCTCGACTGGGACTACGGCGATGTCGCCGAGGTCTACGAGGAGATGCGCCAGACCATGCCGTCGATCCGCGGCATCACCTGGGAACGGCTGCAGCGCGAAGAGTCGGTGACCTATCCCTGCGAGTCGCTCGATGATCCGGGACAGGGCGTGGTCTTCCGCGAGACCTTCCCGCGCGGGCGTGGGCGCTTCGTGCCGGCGCATCTGATCAGCGCGGATGAGGTCCCCGACGAGGCGTATCCCTGTGTGCTCATCACGGGGCGCCAGCTCGAGCATTGGCACACCGGGGCGATGACGCGGCGCGCGAGCGTGCTCAACGCGATCGAGCCGGTGCCGACCGTGAGCATGCATCCGCTCGATCTCTACGATATCGGCGTCACCCAGGGTGATCCGGTGCGCATCGAATCGCGGCGCGGCGTCATCACCGCCTACGCCCGCGGCGATGACGGCATGCAGCGCGGCGAGGTGTATGTGCCCTTCGCGTTTGCCGAGGCGGCGGCCAATCTGCTGACGAACGAGGCGATCGATCCCTACGGCAAGATCCCCGAGTTCAAGTTCTGCGCCGTGCGCGTCGCCCGCGGCGAGGAAGTGCCCGAGGCGGTCTTCTGACGCCGAACCGGGTTTGGCGC
>SLKC01000142.1 GCA_007134775.1 Ectothiorhodospiraceae bacterium
GGCACGTGTCGGACGGCGGAACTCCGCCCAGCGCCTCAGCGCCCCTCGAACCACTCCCGGGGGTTGTCCACCAGCATCCGCTCGACCTGGTCCTCGGTGACCCCCCGCTCGAGCAGCGCCGGGACCACGTCGTCGCGCACGTGGTGGTAGTGCCAGTTGGGCATGAGGGCCAGGAGGTCGGGGTCGAGCCAGTCGATGTAGCACGAGGCGTCCTGGGACAGGACCATGCTGGACGCGTAGCCCCGCCGGCACATCTCGACGACGATGTCGACACGTGCCTCGAAGTCCAGGACGGCGTCGACGCCGAAGCGGTCCATGCCCAGCAGGAAGCCCTTGTCCGCCAGGTCGGACAGGTGGTCCGCGTCCGTGCTGTCGCCGCTGTGGGCGAGCTGCACGCGGCGGGGGTCCACGCCCTCCTCGCCGAGCACCCGCTCGACGTCGAGGCCCGTCTGGGTGCGTGGGTGGGTGTGGACCATCACCGGCACCCCCGACTCCACGTGTGTCTCGCCGACGGCGCGCAGGATGCGCTCCACGCCGCTCGTCAGGCCGTGGTGGTCGATCGCGCACTTGAGGAACGCCGCGCGGACGTCGGTGCCCTGGATGCCCTCGCGGATGTCGCCGAGGAACAGCTCCACCATCGGCTCGGGCAGGTCCGGAGACACGCCCCGGCCGCGGTGGGCGAAGAAGTGCGGGACGTCGCTGTAGGTGTAGAGGCCGGTGGCCACGACGATGTTGAGGTCGGGGACCTGCTCGTTGACCCGCGCGATCCGCCGGACGTCGCGGCCGAGACCGTCGACCGTCGGGTCCACGATCGTGTGGACGCCGGAGTCGCGCAGCGCCCGGAGTCGCTCGACCGCGTCGGCGACGCGCTCCTGCTCGTCCCACTCCCCGGGCCAGTTCACCTGGCTGTCCGGGGTGAGGACGAACACGTGCTCGTGCATCAGCGTGGTGCCCAGCCCGGTGGTCGGGACCGGGCCTCGCACGGTCGGGATCTCGGTCGCAGCCATGGTCGCTCCTCGAGGTCGGCGTCGTCGGATGCGCGGACGTCGGGCCCATCGTCCCACGCGTTGGGCCGTGGCGCCGGCACCACGTATCGTCCCGGGCCGACCAGGAGCATCGCCGTGGAGGATCTCCCGCAGCGGGTCGGCGACGTCGGCCGTGACGCCCGCCACGACCAGCCGGGGGTGGGCGTCGAGGACCTGCAGCGCCTGTGGGCTCCCTGGCGCTTCGGCTACATCGCCGGCGAGCAGCGGGTGGAGGGCTGCCCCTTCTGCGTGCTGCCGGCCCGCGACCGGGACCGGGACCGCGAGTCGCTGATCCTCCACCGCGGCCGGCATGCGTTCGTCGTCTTCAACGCCTATCCCTACAACCCCGGCCACCTGATGGTCGTGCCCTACGCGCACGAGGCCCGGCTCGAGGACCTCGACCGGGCGGCGTCCGTGGAGATGTGGGAGCTCGGTGCGCACAGCGTCGGGATCGTCCAGGAGCAGCTGGGCGCGCAGGGCACCAACCTCGGGATGAACCTCGGCGCCGCCGCGGGTGCGGGCATCACCGAGCACCTGCACCTCCACGTGGTGCCCCGGTGGGTCGGCGACACCAACTTCATCTCCGTGGTGGGTGCGGCGCGGGTCCTTCCCCGGGCCCTGGAGGAGATGTACGACGAGCTGCTGCCCGCCTTCGCGGACGTGGACGCCTGAACCGCTGGCGGGCGTCTGCCCTCGCCGCTCCCGACCGCGCCACCCGAGGTGCGGCGGCGGGGGTGCCACGGCGGCGCGCCGCCCTGGCGACGTGCCCGATCGACGTCTCCCCCCCGTCCGGATGATCGGACCGGGGCGGAGCGTCGTCTGCGCTAGCGTGTGAACCCCGCATGCGCCGCAGGCAGGGACGTCGTGGCTATCCGCTCGAACTACCCACATCTCGTGGAGACCGTGGTCCGACCGGTGGGCCGCGGGGTCGCGCGTCTGGGCGTCTCGGCGAACGTGCTGACCACCACCGGCCTCCTGCTGACGGCCGCCGCGACGTGGTCCGTGGCCAACGGGCACCTGATGACCGCGGGATGGCTGCTGGCCGCCGGCGGGCTCATGGACGTCCTGGACGGCTCGGTCGCGCGGGCGAACAACCGGGCGACACCCTTCGGTGGGTTCTACGACTCGGTGACGGACCGGGTGTCGGACGGGCTCATCCTCGGGGGGATGGCGTGGTGGGTCTCCGACCAGCCGCGCCTGTTCGTGCTGACCATCGTCGCCCTGGTCGCCGCGGAGGTGACGAGCTACGTCCGTGCCCGTGCCGAGGCGATCGACCTCACCTGCACGATCGGCATCCTGGAGCGGGCGGAGCGTGCCGTGCTGCTCATCGTCGGGCTCCTGCTGCACCAGTGGCTGCTGGAGCCCGTGCTGTGGATCCTGGCGGTCGGTGGGACGGTCACGGTCGTGCAGCGCGTCCACCACGTCTGGTGCCAGATCGACCGCGACATCCCCGAGGAGCTGCTCGCGCTGGCGATGGCCGACGCGCCCTGGAGCCGGGCCTTCAAGGGCGCCGCCCGCCGCTTCTACGGGGAGCGCAACTTCGCCGATGCCGTCGACGGGCGGGGGGAGCCCACGATCGACCTCGGGGCCGATCCTGCCGTCGGGCCGCCGGGGGAGGTCGCGGTCGGCGACGGCGACGACGCTCGGGCGGGCGAGACGGCGGTGGCCCATCATCCGCCGCAGCGCGGGGGCGGCGAGCATCTCGAAGCTCACGAGCGAGCTGACCGGGTTGCCC
>SLKC01000167.1 GCA_007134775.1 Ectothiorhodospiraceae bacterium
AGCCCGATCATCGACCCACGCGGTCAGATCATCGGCTTGCAGCTGCTGTTTTGGGACGTGACCGAGAGGGTTCGCGCCGAAAAGATGCTCGATCGCGAGCGTCACTTTCTGAACATGTTGTTGGAAAACATCCCGGACTCTATCTATTTCAAGGACACCGACAGCCGGTTCCTGCGGGTCAGCCGGGCGATGGCGAAAAAGTTCGGGTTCGGCGACGAGGGCCAAGTGGTCGGGCGGACCGATGCCGATATCTTCACCCGGGAACATGCCCACGCGGCACGCGCAGACGAGTTGAAGATCATCCGCACCGGGGAGCCCCTGGTCGATCGGTTGGAGCGGGAGACTTGGCCGGATCGTGACGACACGTGGTGCATCTCGACCAAGATGCCGCTGCGGGACAAGAAGGGAAAGATTGTCGGGACGTTCGGGATCACCCGCGACGTGTCCGAACTCAAGGCATCCCAGGACGCGTTGCGGACGGCTCTCGATGCCGCCGCCGAAGCGAACCGTGCCAAGAGCGATTTCTTGGCCAACATGAGCCACGAGATTCGCACCCCCATGAACGCGGTCATCGGCATGACCGAGCTTTTGCGGCAAACGGAACTTACCCGGGAGCAGCGGGAATATGTGGATTTGGTAAGCCAATCGGCCGAGTCGCTGCTCGGCTTACTCAACGACATTTTGGATTTTTCGAAGATCGAGGCCCGCAAGCTGGAACTGGAACGCATCCCCTTTTCGCTGCGGGACACCGTGGGGAAATCTGGGCAGACGCTCACGTTGCGGGCCGCCGAAAAGGGGTTGGAAATCGCTTGCCGGATCGCGCCCGACATCCCCGATCGCTTGATCGGAGATCCGGGGCGGATCCGCCAGATCTTGATCAATCTCATCAGCAACGCGATCAAGTTCACCGAACGCGGAGAGGTCGCGGTGGATGTCAGCGTCGCCGAACAGGACATGGGAGACCAGCTATGGTTGGACTTCTCCGTCCGGGACACCGGCATCGGCATTCCCGCGGAGAAACAGGCGGCCGTGCTTGAGGCATTCACGCAGGTCGACGCCTCCACCACCCGGCGATACGGCGGGACGGGGCTCGGTTTGACGATTTCCAAGCAACTGGTCGAGCTGATGGGCGGTTCGCTACGTCTGGAGAGCGAACCGGGGACCGGTACCACGTTTTCCTTCACCATTCGTCTCGACCCGGCGTCCGAGCAGGGCACGGACCCGGCCCGCGAGTTGCGGGCGTTTCACGAGCTTCCGGTGCTGGTGGTCGACGACAACGAGACGAACCGCCGCATCTTGTGGGAGATCCTTTCCAGTTGGCATTTTCGGCCCGCGGTCGTGGCCGACGGGCCGCAGGCGATCCGAGAGATCCGTCTGGCTGCCGAACGCGGCACGCCCTATCGGCTGATCTTGCTGGACTGCATGATGCCCGGCATGGACGGTTTCGACGTGGCGTCGGCCATCCATGACACCTGCGAAGCCGCCGACGCCCGCATGATCATGCTCTCCTCGGGGGGCCGCGGCGGTGATGTGGCCCGCTGCCAGGAACTCGGAATCGCCCGCTACATGACCAAGCCCGTGGTCCAATCCGAATTGCTCGAAGCCGTGCTCGGCGTGATGGAACTCGGCCGTGGTGCCGGGGGCGAAACCGCCCAGGCAACACTATCCCACTGCCCGCCGATGAAGGTCCTGGTGGCCGAAGACGGGCTCACCAACCAACAGGTGGCGCTGGGCCTATTGAAAGCCGCCGGCCATCACCCGGTTCTGGCCGGTGACGGCGAAGAGGCGGTACGTCGTTGGGGCGAAGAGCCCTTCGACCTGATCTTGATGGATATGCACATGCCCAACATGGACGGCTTGGAGGCGACCGCGGAGATCCGCCGACGGGAGGCCGATTCCGGGGCACACGTCCCGATCATCGCGCTCACGGCCGCGGCGATGCCGGAGGATGCCCAAGCCTGTCGCGAAGCGGGCATGGATGACTACTTGGCCAAGCCGATCCACCCGGAACCGCTACAAAGGATGATGGCCAAATATGCCCCCGAACGGTCGGTGGATCCCGGAGCGGATCCCCCGGCGGTTCCTACGGGCGGCGTCGTGTTCGACGCGGCGCGGGCGGCGGAGCGGATCGCCGGCGGGGATGCCGGCGTCCGGCGTCTGGCATCGGTTTTTATCCCCGAATGTGACACGCTGGTCGCCGCCATCGAGACGCACCTCGCGGGCGGGAACGCCGAGGAAGTCCGCCGCGCCGCGCACACCCTGAAGGGTTCCGCCCGCCTGTTCGCCGCCGAGCGGGTGGTGGCTGTGGCGGACCGGATCGAGAAACTGTCCAAGGCAGGGCGGCTCGACGAAGCCGCCGGCATGGTCGGCGCGATCCGAGATGCGGCGGGCCAACTCTGTGACGAGCTGCGAAAACGGACGGACGCCTAGGCGATCGGCTTGCGTCAGAGACCGCTTCGGAAAAGGCCTCAGCGTCCGGCCGCCAACAGCGGATCCCCGGCCGGCGGTCGTGCGGAAAACGTCGCATTGTCCTGTGCCCCACCCCCCGTGCCGCCGGGTTCGCGGGGATCGGAGGGGGCGACCGGTTCCCAGCTCGGCGTCGGCTCAAATCGGAACCGTCCGAGGTTCGCGGCATCGACGACGCGGTTGGAGAGTCCCTTTCGGAAGGCGAAGTCCGCCCGGAGACGTGCCGCGAGCAGATACAGGTCACGCCACTCGGAGCCATCCAGGGGGACGACCGAGGCCTCCCGTAGC
>SLKC01000036.1 GCA_007134775.1 Ectothiorhodospiraceae bacterium
CCTGCTTGCCACGGCGACGGCTGTGTCGATGTCCGCCTGCGACTGCAACGTGCCGCTGAGCTGGACCACCTCACCAAAGCTTTCCGCGTCGATCGCGCCCCTGCCGATGCCGGCCATATTGGCAAGGGCCGCAGCGACATTCATCGCCAACGTCTGATCGTCGATGCCAGATTCGCTGTTGTGGCCGAACTCCCCATTGTATGCGTCTGCCTGACTCGCCAGCCCCAACGCGGAGGAACGCGTTGCACTCTGGTTCGGGCCGGCAAGGACCTTCAATTGCGTCTGCGTCATGATGCTCTCTCCATCCATCGGCAACCACTCACCGAATCGCCGAGGCACCCGCCTCGACCATGACTTTGCCGGATAGATCGCGACGCTTCAGTGTGTTAGCGCACATTGGCCAATAAGCGCTTGTGATCCTCTTCGTTGAACGCGCGGCAACGCCGCAAGATCCGCTCACACGCCATTTCGGCACCGGCTGAGAGAGGCAGTCTCGCCATGGGGCGGTGCACGCTGCAGAGACAACATTCTTGGAGTGCTTGGCGTCTTCGCGGGAATCCATCCGGCGGGCGTTCTACGACACGGGCTCAAGAATCCCGCCGCACCGCAGCGCCTCGCGCCGCTGCGCTCATGCGGCTTTGGACTTGGCGCGAGCCGAATACCCGCCCCGGGGCCCCTGGCCGCGGCGTCCGGGGCTGCCCTGGCCGGAGCGAGACTGGCCACCACGCCCGCCGCCCGGGTGGCCCCGCCTGGCGCCGCCACCACGGTTGGATCGGCCACTGCGCCCCTTGGTGGCCGGCTCCGGGCGCTCCGCCAGATCGGGTTCGTGACCCGCGACCGTCTGCTTCGTAATCGAACGGTTCAGCAGGCGCTCGATACCGGCGAGCTGGCCCTGCTCATCGACGCAGACCAGCGATACCGCCTGGCCGCCATGGCCGGCACGCCCAGTGCGGCCGATGCGGTGGACGTAGTCCTCCGGCACATGCGGCAGTTCATAGTTGACCACGTGCGGCAGCTGGTCGATGTCGAGGCCGCGCGCGGCGATGTCGGTCGCCACGAGCACGCGTACGCCGCCCTTGTGGAACCGGCTCAGCGCCGTGGTGCGTGCGCCCTGGCTCTTGTTGCCGTGGATCGCGGTGGCCGTGACGCCATCGCGGTCGAGTTGCTTCGCAAGGCGGTCGGCACCGTGTTTGGTGCGGGTGAACACGAGGACTTGTTGCCAATCGCCATTCCGGATCAGACTGGACAGCAGCGCCTGTTTGCCCGTGCGATTGACGGGGTGGACGATCTGGGTCACCGCTTCCGCGGCCGTGTTGCGGCGGGCGACGTCGATGCGGGTCGGGCTGCGCAGCAGGTCCTGTGCGAGGTTGCGGATCTCGTTGGAGAAGGTGGCGGAAAACAGCAGCGTCTGGCGCTCGTTGGGCAGCGACGAGATGACGCGACGGATATCGCGGATGAAGCCCATGTCGAGCATGCGATCGGCCTCGTCGAGGACCAGCGTCTCCACCCGCGAGAGATCCACCGTCCCCCGCCCCAGGTGGTCGAGCAGCCGGCCCGGGGTCGCCACCAGGATATCGACGCCACGGCGCAGGGTCTGGATCTGGGGCTGCATGCCAACGCCGCCGAATAGCGTCATCGACTTCAGCGGCAGCCCCTTGCCGTAGGTGCGGGTGCTGGCCTCGACCTGGGCGGCGAGTTCACGTGTCGGTGTGAGGATCAGTGCGCGCACCGGACGCGTGCCGCCCGGCGAGTGGGCACGGCTCAGACGATCGAGGATCGGCAGGGTGAAGCCGGCCGTCTTGCCGGTGCCGGTCTGGGCGCTGGCGAGCACATCACCGCCAGCGAGGATGGCGGGAATGGCTTGTTGCTGGATGGGGGTCGGGGTGGTGTACCCCTGTTCGCGGACTGTGCGGACAAGGGCGGTCGCGAGACCGAGTTCGTCGAATGACATCGGGTTGGATGACTCCTGGCTGGCCTGCCCGCGTGCGGCGCTGCCGCTCGCCCGGGTCGGATCGAGGCGAAGTAAGTAGGGGATAACTCGAGGGTGGTAGGGCCAGCCGCGAATCGACGATGCGGCCCGGGGCGCATCGACCGCGCAGCATAACAGAATTCCCGGCACCCGCGGGCGCCCGGTGAAAAGTCAGTTGCGCGCGTAGTCGAGCGCGCGCTGCAACCGCGCCAGCGTCCGCTCGCGGCCGAGCAGTTCCAGCGTGGCGTCGATCGGCGGTGACACGGCCTTGCCCGCCACTGCCACACGGATCGGCTGCGCGACCTTGCCCATCCCGACCTCGTGCTGTTCGGCGATCCCGGCAATCACGGCGTGGATGGGCTCAGCGCGCCAGTCCTCGAGTTCGGCCAGTGCCGCGAGCGCCGACTCGAGCGGACCGGTCGCCGCCGCACCGAGGTGCTTGCGGGCCGCTTTCTCCTCGTACGCGTCGAACTCCTCGTAAAGAAAGCGCGCGCTCTCCGCCATGTCCACGAGCGTGGTCGAGCGCTCACGCAGCGCAAGCACAACCGCTTCGGTAGCGGGCCCGTTGGCGGGGTCAAGGCCGGCGCGCTCAAGATAGGGCTGCAGACGACGAGCAACCTCGGCCGGCTCCAGCATTTTCAGGTGCTGCTGATTCAGCCACTCCAGCTTGTGCGGGTTGAAGGTCGAGGCGGAGGAGCTGACCGCGGCCAGATCGAAGTGCTCGATCATCTCCGCGCGCGAGAAGACCTCCTGATCGCCGTGGGACCACCCGAGTCGCACCAGG
>SLKC01000043.1 GCA_007134775.1 Ectothiorhodospiraceae bacterium
CGTCGACGTCGAGCGGTCCCTCCCAGCGGAAGCGCTGCGCGAGTTCGTGCGCCCACCAGGTGAAGCCGTCGTCGTGCCACTGCGTCCACGGCTCGTCGATCATCAGGAGCCGGTGTGCGAACCGGACGGCGTCCCAGCCCGGGTGACCGTTGTCCTCGAAGGTGACCTTCACGAAGCCAGCCACGTCAGGCCTCCATCCCGGTGGCCTCCGAGCGACCCAACAGCAGGCTCACGTACGGCCCCTCGCGCGAGAAGGGCTCGTCGTACCCGAAGCGGTCGAAGACCCAACGAACCCGCCGCAACCCGTCGAGCGCGACCTCGCGTCCGAGCGCCGGATGGTGCAGGACGTTGGGGTAGAACGCGGAGTACGCGACGTCCGCTCCCGTCGCGTTCGCGCTCCAGGCCCCCTGAACGTGCAGCGGCTTGTTCGCGCGCCACTCGGCGTCGTTGAGCTCGCGCGCCAGGCGGTGGGCGTCGCCGTGCAGGTGGCCCTGTGGGAAACGCACCCGCAGAACCGCCAGAAGTCCCTGCCCGACGTTGGGGTTGGCCTCGTCGAGGCGCAGCTCGAGCAGCGACGTCGCGTGCTTCGTCTCGATCACCACGTTGAAGCCCTGCACGTCGTCGAGCCCCTCTGCCTCGGGCGGGCCCGCCACCTTGTCGCAACCCGCCTGGCGCAACGCCACCATGGCGGCGCCCAGATCCGGTCGGCTGTCGAGCGGCGACGGCGAACTACCCAGTTGCAGCGCCGAGTCGACGAGAACGTCCAGCTCCGTGGCGGGCTCGCGACGTCGCCCCGCCACCGGGTGCGAGCTGCGGATCACCTTCGGGCCGCCGATCCCGAACGGCCCCCCGCCGCCGAGCAGCTTCAGGGTCCCAGGGATCGTCTGCTCGGCCACGCGCACCATGAAGGCGGCGCGGTAGGCCAGGTGCGCGAGCACGCTCGTGCCGCCCTCCGGCAAGGCGTACACGAGCGAGCGGAGCTTCAGGGTGCCGTCTTCCACGACCGTCGCGAACTGGTTCAGGACCGTGCCTGTCATCAAGAGGTACGCGTCGAGCTGCGGCGAAGCAGGGTCCACCCCGCGAACGGCGTGAACCTCGGCGGACAAGCGCCACACGGGCAGCCCGTCGCCCACGGTCGGCGCTCGCCAGCGGAAGCGCACCGGCACCTCGCCCGGCCACCACGAGAAGCCATCGTCGTGCCAGAGGGTGTTGTCGTCATCGAGCTGCAGCATCTGATGGATCAACCGCAGGGCGCGTTGGCCGAAGTGCTCTGCAGGGGATGCTTCGCTCATCGCTCTTCTCCCGTCGTGATCGCTCCCACGTACCGATCGTCTCCCGGGGTTCCGATACAACTGAGTTGCATCGAGAACCCTCTCGTGTCCTGTCGACGGTGTGCGTCAACGCGGGCACGCCGCCGTCTCCACGGCCGCCGCCTCACGTGAAGGCCCCCGAAACCGCAAGCGGGGGTCACGCGAACCTCGGCCAGAGCGACCTGCAGCTCGCCAGCGCACCACTCGACCGTCGCCTTCCCGGGTGGACAGCGGAACCCGCGGACGCGCGCAGCGAAGTCGACAAGAGTCTGGCTTGTGCCGCTTGCGACGATCGGCCACAGGCCCATGATCGTCACTCCAGCCGCGGCCAGTTCCTCTGGTCTCCCTGTGGGTCGGCCGGGTTGCGCGTGGCCAGGATGTCCTCGACGGGCAGCGTCAAGATCCGCCGCATGCTCGCGTCCGCATCAATCGCTTTTCGCACCTCAGACCGAAGCGCGAGTCGCTTCCCCCCTGTGGCGCGAGATTCGACGAACAGCGCCCGGTAGTCCGTGAAGCGCCTGCCGGTAACGCTGGCGACACGACGGGAGATGCCACGCAACACCATTGCGAACGACTGACGGTCTCCCCAGCGCACGCGGTCGATCAAGGCGTCCTCCAGCGTGCCGGCCTCACCAGCCTGGTAGAGCGCCGCATAGATCGCCAACGGTCCCGGCGGGTTCGGTCCGCGCCGCACCATGATCGACCGAATCGCAGTTGGTTCGAGCAGGGGCGTTTCCATGCCGCCATTATCGACGCCAGGCGATCGAGAGCCGGCGCCTTCCCTCCGGGAAGCGGTACGGTGAGCCCAACGGCACCTGCGGTCGACGCTCGCCTTCGATCTCGGAAGCGGCGAGTTCTCACTCTCTTGGGAGGTCACATGACCCGCACGGAACGCGCCCTCCAGGTCTGGCAAGTCCTGATCGGCGCTGCCCACCAGCAACAGACCCTGACCTACGGACAGCTCGCGAATCGGATCGGCCTGGCCGGCGCGGGTGTACTCGCCCAGTTCCTCGGTGTCGTGATGAAGTACTGCGCGGCCAACGGCTTGCCGCCGCTTACGTGCCTGGTCGTCAACCAGACGACCGGGATTCCAGGCTCCGGCCTCACGACACTTCAGGATCTACCCCGAGACCGAGAAGCGGTCTACCGGCACGCGTGGTACGCGATGCGGCCGCTCCGGACCAACGACCTCGAGCCGCACGGACACTGACTCGATGGACGGCGTGCCTCGACCGCCTCACCGGGCCTAGGATGGAGCGAAGGGGTTCACCTGCATGAAGGCCTTCCTCGGCGTCACCGACTGGGACTGGTTCCGCCAACTCCGCCGCGAGGAGCCCGACGACGTCAACTTCTGGCGCCCCAGCGGCCAGGCGTTCCGCGCCCTGCAGCCCGGCGACCCCTTCCTCTTCAAGCTCCACGCCCCCCGTAAC
>SLKC01000075.1 GCA_007134775.1 Ectothiorhodospiraceae bacterium
CGCGCGCCGCCAGCGCGCCGGCGACCGCCGCGGCCCGCCCGCGGCCGATCCCGGCATCGGCCCCAGCATCGATGCCGCCATCGCCTGGCTCGCTCGCGCGCAGGACCGCTCGGCGAGCGCGGACGGCGGCGTCGCGCGCGACTACAGCCTGCTCACGGGCTGGTCGACCTCCTACCCGGAGACCACGGGCTACATCGTGCCGACGCTGCTCGATGTCGCCGCCGAGCGCAGCGACCCCGCGCTGCGCGAGCGGGCCCACCGCATGCTGGACTGGCTGGTATCGATTCAGTTCGCCGACGGGGGCTTCCAGGGCGGGCGCATCGACGCCGAGCCGCGCGTACCGGTGACCTTCAACACCGGACAGATCCTGCTCGGCCTCGCCCGTGGCGCCCGTGAAGGCGGCAATGACTGGCACGAGCCGATGCAGCGGGCGGCGGACTGGCTTGTCGCCACGCAGGATCCCGACGGGGCCTGGCGACGGCATCCGACGCCGTTCGCGGCGCCCGGCGAGAAGACCTACGAGACCCACGTCGCATGGGGACTGCTCGAGGCCGAACGGGCACTGCCGGGTCGTGGCTACGCCGAGGCGGCGCTGCGCAACGTGCGCTGGGCGCTGGGCAAGCAGCAGGCGAACGGCTGGTTCGCGGACTGCTGTCTGAGCGACCCGAGCCGCCCCCTCACCCACACCCTGGGCTACGCCCTGCGCGGCGTGGTCGAGGCCTGGCGCTTCAGCGCGGACCCGGAGCTGCTCGCCGCGGCCCGGCGCACGGCCGACGCCATTGTCACGGTCACCGCCGCTGACGGACGCCTGGCCGGGCAGTGGCGGCACGACTGGACGGCAGCGGCCGGCTGGGTCTGCCTCACCGGCAGTGTCCAGCTCGCCCACTCGCTACTGCTGCTCCACGCGGCGACCGGACACGCCGCCTACGGCGATACGGGGCGACGCCTCAACCGCTGGGTCCGACGCACGGTCGTGCTGGTCGGCGCGCCCGACGTATGCGGCGGTGTACGCGGCTCGTTTCCCATCGACGGCGCCTACGGGCGCTACCAGTACCTGAACTGGGCACCGAAGTTCTTCATCGACGCCAACCGCTGCGAGCGCGACCTCTTCGGCATGGAGACGCCGCAGTGAGCGAGCGCAGCCTGATACTGGGCAGTGAGGCACGGATCGTGCTGTCGATCGCGCGCTCACTCGGGCGCAACGGCATCGCCACGGATGTCGCGACACTGCAGCCGACAGCGCAGGCGCCGCGCTCGCGCTGGCTCGGCGAGACCGTGGCGCTCGCCGCCGCCGGCGATGATGTTGATGCCGTGGCGAGCGCGCTGACGACCACCGTTGCCGCGCGCGACATCGACCATCTCGTGGTGACCAGCGACTCCGGTCTCTGCCTCATCGACCGCTGCCATGCACAACTGCCGGCTGCAGCCCGCCGCAGCGTGCCCACTCCGGCGGTGATCGCCGCCGTCCTCGACAAGGCGGCGACGGCCCACCACGCCCGCCGAGCCGGGCTGAATGTGCCGGCGGACTGGTCGGTGCCGACACGGGCCGACCTCGCCGCTGTCGCGGGGGCACTGCAGTTCCCGCTGGTCGCGAAGCCCGCCGACAAGCGCGTGAGCGAGCCGTTCAAGGTCCGCTACTTCGCCGACCTCGATGCCCTGCAGGCCGCCTTCGCCACCGACCCGGCATTCGGCACCAATCTACTGTTCCAGGCGTTTGTGCCTGGTGAGGGCGTCGGCGTCGAGATCCTGATGCACGCGGGCGAGCCAGTCTGCGCCTTCCAGCACCGGCGCCTGCAGGAGCTGCCCTGGTCCGGCGGCATCAGCGTCGTCGCCCTCTCCGAGGCAGTCGATCCGCACCTGTTTGAGCAGAGCGTCGAACTACTGCGCGCACTCGGCGGTGACGGCCTCTGCATGGTCGAGTACCGGCGTCCGCCCGATGGCGGCGAAGCCCTGTTCATGGAGGTCAATGCCCGCGCCTACGGCTCACTCTCGCTCGCCGAGCGCTGCGGCATGGTCTTCCCCTGGTATCACTGGCAGCTGTTGCATGCGCGGACGCCGGACCCGCCGCTGAGTTACCCGGTCGACGTGCGCTGGCGCTGGACGGCGGGTGTGCTGCTGCGCGCCAGTGGGCACAGTCGCCCGGGGCCGCCGGGGGTCGCGCCACCATCGGCACTACGCGCGTGGGGCGACGTACTCGCTGCCTGCCGCCCCGGCACCCGCGACGCCCTATGGCCGCTCACCGATCCACTGCCCTGGCTGCGCGAGACGGGCCACACCGTCAACACCATCGCACGCCGCGGCGTGCGCGGCGCCCTGCGCCGCCTGCTGCCGGCCCCCCTGGTGCGGCGACTGCAGGCCTGGCGCGACCAGCCACCCGCGATGCGTGCCTGGAGCCGGCGGCGGCGCCGGGCCCGGCTGCTCGGTCATCGACTCCCCGCACTCGAACAGGACCCGGTGCGCATCGGGCGCGTCCTGTTCGTCTGCCACGGCAACATCTTTCGCAGCCCGATGTGCGAGTACCTGCTGCGCCGCGCCCTGGCGCAGCGCAACGCGGGCGACTGCACCGTGGTATCGGCGGGGCTCCACGCCCACGACGGTGCACCCGCACACGCGGCGGCGATCCCGGCGGCGGCGGCGATCGGCATCGACCTCTCGCCCCATCGAGCGCAGATGGTCACCGCCCCGCTGCTCGCCGAGGTGGATCTCGTGGTGGTCATGGACCGTATCAACGAGC
>SLKC01000055.1 GCA_007134775.1 Ectothiorhodospiraceae bacterium
GGGGCATCGCGCGGCCACCAGATCTCGATAGCCTCATGGGGACTGTCCATGCGGTCGACGCGACCGGCGCGTTGCTCGGCGATACGCACGACGCTCGGCAGATCGAGGTGAAGCAGGGCCGAGGCCCCCTGCAGGTTGATGCCTTCGGACATGCTGTCCGAGCACAGGGCGATGGCAGCACGGCTGTCCTCGGCCTCGGGTGCGAAGGCGCGCAGGACCTCGGCGCGACCGGCGCGACCGCGCGGGTCGCCCGTGGCGATCTCGACGGCCGGCGCATCGGGGAGCGCGGCGATCTCGCGCGCGATCAGTGCGAGGGTGATGGGGCGTCGGTCGAAGCCGAGCAGCAGCTCGTGGCGCGTTGCGAGTTCGACGAGTTTGCGCGCCTTGGCCTGTTCGCGTGCCGAACTCATGGCGCGCACGCGTTCGAGGATTTGTTCATAGAGGCGTTGATCGGCGGCGCAGGCTGCGGCGTGGGCCGCCGGGTCGCTGAGCCAGTCGGGCAGCGCGATCCCGAGACGGTTTTCGGGCACGCGGCCGGCGCAATGGCGCAGGCGGCTCAGGGTATCGCCCGTCTCCGGGCCGCGCGCATGGGTGTCCAGGCCCATCTCCGCGGCTGCGGCGCGCGTGCCGATGAGGTGGTCGAGCAGGGCAATGCGCGATGAGCGCAGCGCCGCCATGACGGCGTAACCGGCGAGTCGCTGGGCGCCGAGCAGGCGGCGTTCCAGGTACTGCTCCGCGGTCCAGCCGCGGCGCGCCAGCGAGCCCGGCAATTCCAGCGGACGGCGGAAGTGGTGGACGGCGGTGATGCGGCTCGCGAGTTCGCGGATCTCGGCGGCGAGGCGGCGGTCGCGCTCGGGCTCGTCGAGATCGTAGACGTGCGAGTCGTGGTGCGGAAAGCTGTGTTGGCGCCCCGCGCCGGCGGCGTAGGCCTCGGGCTCGCGCTCGACCTGGGCGTTGATCATGCGCTTGGTGCGACGGACGGTGAACTGCTGGATCTCGGCGCGCAGTTCGGCGATCTCCTCCTGGGTGAGGCCGCGGTCGACGCGGCGGACGCTGAGCAGGCGCTCAAAGGCGTTGAGAGTGCGCTCGGAGAGGTTGTCCGCGCCAAGCAGGTCGGCGGTGCGCAGCAGGTCCTGGGTACTGCGGTTGATCGGCGTGGCGGTGAACAGCACGACGTGATCTGCCATGTTGCGCAATAGATGGGCGGTGCGGTTCGAGGCGAGGTTGAGGAAGTTATGCGACTCGTCGACGCATAGAAGCTGTGTGCGCCGCAGTGCCTCGACGGTGCGTCGGTGCTCGCGCGCACCGGTGTGGCTGAGCAGTGAGTGGGCGTGGACATCGAGATGGCAACCGGCGGTGATGATCTCGTCGCGCCAGTTGTCGCGCACGGCGGCGGGGCAGACCATCGACGAGCGACCAATGCCGCCGCGCTGGGTGCCGGCCATGCGCGCCTGGATGGCGTGAACGAGGCGCGTGCCCAGTCGGGTCTTGCCCGAACCCGTGGCATCGGCGATGAGCACGCTGCCCTGGCGGTCGAGGATGTAGAGTGCTTGGGCGATGCCCTGGCGTTGGTGCGGCCACAGGCCGGCGCCTTCGGCGTCGTTCGCGTGCAGAAAGCCCTGGGCCCACTGCCCCTCGAGCAGTTCTGCACAGGCGCGGGCGAGGGCCTCGCGCCAGTCGGCCTGGCGCAGTAGCTGTTCGGCCAGTGCGGCCAGATCCGCCGTGTATTCGGTACCCAGCGCCCAGAAATTCTCCGCGATGGCGCGCAGCTCGCGGTAGCGGCGCGGGTCGCGGCGGGCGTCGAAGCGGATATTGGTCTCGTGCTGTTGCACGAGGCCGGAGCGGCTGAAGTTGCTCGAGCCCGCGGTGACGGCGCGGTCGTCGAGATAGATCTTGGCGTGGGCCCGGCGACCATCACGGTCGAGGTAGCGGGCGACGATCGCACCGGTGCGCAGAGCCTCGATGAAGCGGATTACGCGTGCCGACAAGCGCAGCGATACCCCGCGCTCGAGCCAGTAGGCACGGACCTCGGTAGGAAAATCCGTGCGCCCGGGGCGGATGCGGGTCGCCGAGCCGATCGCCGGTTCCGTACCCAGCAGCAGCCGGATGGGACCCTGCGTGTCGAGCTTCGGCAGCTGTTCGATGAGGTAGTCAAGTGCTGTATAGGCGGTGACGATCAGCGGCTCTTTGGCCCCCGCGAGATCGGCCATCACCTGCGCATGCACGGAACTGCCGAGTGCATTCAGCGGGAAACGCCCGGCATCGGGCCACGGGTGCGGCGCGCTCATGCCGCGCGCAGCGTCCGGGTGTTCGAACAAGTCCGGGGTGGGATCCTGAGGCGGCGACGGGCTCATCGGTGGCCGATTCGGTTCGGTGGGCCGCCAGCATAGCCGCTCGCACGGCCCACTGGCCATGCGCGGGTGGGCAGGGCGTGGGTACAATCGGGCAACGGTGGCCGGCTGCCAAGCGTCGAAGGAGGCGAAGTCCTTGGGCTTCCTGAAGATCGGGGAAAAGGATCGCGAGGGCCGTCAGAAGCGGATTGAGCACAGCGGGCGCTATCTGCGTGCCAGCCGTACCGGTGGGGTATCGCTGCGGGCGCAGACGCGGGTGAGCGGCGTCAATATGACGGCCAACACGAATCACGGCGTACGCGTGTCCACGCGTCTGGCGAAAAACACGCAGGTAGCCTTCCAGAACGGGCGCTTCATCCTGCGTGGGCGGTATGGGTCTGAC
>SLKC01000173.1 GCA_007134775.1 Ectothiorhodospiraceae bacterium
CACCACCGCCGATGAGCAGCGCCGTACGACGCCTGTCGGGCCCGGCCTCCTCGTCCTCCAGCGGGAGCGAGATCAGGACGATCCCGTCGGCCTGGTGCGGTCCTGTCAGGGTCGCCGTGTGCGCCCGACGTTGGGTCTCGTGCTCCACCGGGTAGAGCACGAGCTCGTACCCGCCGCCAGCGATGGCTCCGGTCAAGCCACGGAGGCGCTCCACCGAGGACGGTTGGGTGACGAAGGACACGAGTACGGCGATGCGCTCCGTACGACCACGCTTGAGCCCTCGGGCGAGGGGACTCGGCCGGTAGTCCAGTGACTCGATCGCCGCCAGTACCCGCTCCCGGGTCGTGTCGGAGACCGAGGGGTGGTCGTTGAGCACCCGCGACACCGTGCCGACACCGACACCGGCATGACGTGCCACCTCGGCGATCGTCGCCATCCGCGCGACCTCCCTGTGCTCGTGCGGCCTGCCGCCCGGAGGAGGACCACGACCTTGCACGCCCGGCCAAGGACGGGTCTCGCCCCACGGCGATTTGAACCGTTTCCGAGCCGGATCGCACCGGCCTGGAATCGATTCCACGAGAGTTACGATAACGGAGGTGTGCGCTCTGCGCTAGGGCTCATCGGCCTCTGCGGCAAGGGCCGGTCGGTTTCGGGAGCGGCTGGACCGCCGTCCGATCCCCGTATGGCCGATTCACCGCTCCCGGCGGGCGGCCCGCGTCACCGCGACCACACGAGCGGCGGAGTCACCACGAGCGTCGCGCCCCCGGTGGGGAGGAACGCCGAGGGCCCTCTCTCTTCCCGCGACGTCGACGACCGCGGTCAACAGCGAGCGTTTGAGGCGGTCGCGGCACCGACGTGTTCTCCACGGGATCACACGCCGAGCAGGGTCCTGTCCGGTGCGGCCCGAGCCTGATCAGGCGATGCGCTCGAAGACGGCCGCGATCCCCTGGCCGCCACCGATACACATCGTCTCCAGCCCGTAGCGCACCTCGCGTCGTTCCATCTCGCGCAGCAACGTGGCCAGGATGCGAGCACCGGTCGCGCCGACAGGGTGACCGAGCGAGATCCCCGAGCCGTTGACGTTGACCCGATCGTGATCGGCATCGCCGAGGCCCCACGTCCGTGTGACGGCCAACACCTGAGCGGCGAAGGCCTCGTTGAGTTCGATCAGTTCCATGTCGGCCAACGACAGGCCAGCGCGTCCGAGCGCCTTCTCGGTGGCGGGAACCGGGCCGATACCCATGCGCTCCGGGCCGACCCCGGCCAACCCCCAGGACACCAAGCGGCCCAGGGGACGCAGGCCGAGCTCCTCGGCGCGATCCGGGTGGGTGACGATGCAGACCGCCGCGCCATCGTTCTGGCCGGAGGCGTTGCCCGCGGTGACGGTTGCCGCGTCGTCGATGCCGCCACGAACCGGGCGCAGCTTCGCCAACGAGGCGAGGTCGGAGTCCGCGCGGGGATGCTCGTCGGTGTCGACCACGACGTCACCCTTGCGGGTCGGCACGGTCACTGGCACGAGCTCGTCGTCGAAGCGGCCGGCCTGTTGGGCGGCGACGGCCCGCTGGTGGGAACGCAACGCCAGCTCGTCCTGGTCCTCTCGGGAGATGC
Organism: Ectothiorhodospiraceae bacterium; assembly: GCA_007134775.1. GTDB lineage: Bacteria > Pseudomonadota > Gammaproteobacteria > XJ16 > Halofilaceae > Halofilum. Next base: position 1,609 of record SLKC01000173.1, read on the forward strand.
TCAGCTCACGGCGCAGGTTCTCCGCGGTCTCGAGCATGCCGCCCTCGACGATGTGGTGCTTCCCCCCGGCGGTGACCCGTCCGCGAGCGAGCCGGTCCATCAGTGCCACCTCGGGGGCCTTGACCCCCCACCGCAGGCCGAGGGCGTAGTGCTCGACCCGGCTCATCGACTCGGCACCGCCGGCGATCACCACGTCCGACACGCCGGTCTGGACCCGCATCGCGGCGTCCATGACCGCTTGGAGCCCCGAGCCGCAGCGGCGGTCGAGTTGCATCCCGGGCACCTCGATGGGTAACCCGGCATCCAAGGCGGCGACGCGCCCGATCGCCGGATCCTCGCCACTGGGGTAGGCCTGGCCGAGGATCACCTCGTCGATCGATCCGCCGTCGACCCCCGACCGTTCCAGCAGCGCCCGGATCGCCGTCGCGGCGAGGGCGACGGTCGTGGCCTCCTTGAGGCTGCCGCCGTAGCGTCCGACAGGGGTCCGGACCGGTTCGCAGATCACCGCTTCCCGCACGGAAAGGCTCCCTCCGCTCAGGTCGGGCCACACCCAGGAGGGCACGGCCCGGTAGGTTTGCACTGTTTCCACTGCCTCGGAACGTCCAGGCAGGGGTCCGGCGTTCACACTACTTGTAGAGGCGACGCACGTCGCAAGCGTGCTCATGCCCATCTTCCCGAGACCCAGGAGTCGATCCACCGTGGTCCGACCTGCCGTAGACCGTCGCGAGCCCCTCACCAACGACGAGATCGCCCGCTACAGCCGTCACCTGATCATCCCCGACGTCGGCGTCGAGGGGCAGGAGCGCCTGAAGGCGGCCCGGGTCCTGCTCGTCGGTACGGGCGGGCTCGGCTCGCCCCTCGCGCTCTACCTCGCCGCAGCTGGGGTGGGCACGATCGGCCTGGCCGATGACGACGTGGTCGATGCCTCCAACCTGCAACGTCAGATCATCCACGGGACCTCCGACATCGGCCGGAGCAAGCTCGACTCGGCTGAAGCCTCCATCAAGGAGATCAACCCCCACGTCGAGGTGGTGCAACACCCGACCTTCCTGACCTCGGACAACGCGCTCGACATCGTCGCGGACTACGACCTGGTCATCGA
>SLKC01000178.1 GCA_007134775.1 Ectothiorhodospiraceae bacterium
GCCGCCCGCACCGTGCGCAACCGCACCGGCACCGCCGGCGAGGCCGTCTACCGCAGCGGCGCGTTGACCGCCAGCTACTACCACGCCTATTTTCCGTCCGCGCCAGAGGCCGCAGCCGCCCTGTTCCGCGGCACCGCACTGGAGGAGCTCGACCATGCGTGAAAACGCCAAGGACCCGGAGCGCCATGCCGCGCGCATGGCGAAGAAGAAGCGCGCCATCGACGAGCGCATCGCCAGGGCCCAGGAGGACAAGGGCGTGCTGCTGGTGCTCACCGGCCCCGGCAAGGGCAAGAGCAGCTCCGGCTTCGGCATGGTCGCCCGGGCGCTTGGCCACGGCATGAAGGTGGGCATCGTGCAGTTCATCAAGGGCGCCTTCGTCACCGGCGAGGACCGCTTCTTCCGCGAACACCCCAACGTCACCTACCACGTCATGGGCGAAGGCTACACCTGGGACACCCAGGACCGCGCCCGTGACGAGGCCGCCGCTGGCGACGCCTGGGAGCGGGCCGCCGCCATGCTGCAGGACCCGGAGTACGGGCTGGTGCTGCTGGATGAGCTCAACATCGCCCTGCGTTACGAGTACCTTGACCTGGACCGCGTCCTGGACGACCTCATGGCGCGCCCGGAGATGCAGCACGTCATCGTCACCGGCCGCAATGCGAAGCAGGAACTCATCGACATTGCCGACACCGTCACCGAGATGCAGGTGGTAAAACACGCCTTCAAGGACGGCGGCGTGCGGGCGCAAAAGGGCGTCGAGCTGTGACATGCCGACACTGATGATCCAGGGCACCACCTCGGACGCGGGCAAGAGCACCGTGGTGGCGGCCCTGTGTCGGTGGCTGCGGAACCAGGGCGTCTCGGTGGCGCCGTTCAAGCCTCAGAACATGGCGCTCAACAGCGCCGTCACCGAAGACGGCGGCGAGATCGGCCGCTCCACCGCGCTGCAGGCACTGGCCTGCGGGATCGCCCCCCACAGCGACATGAACCCGGTGCTGCTCAAGCCCCAGAGCGACCGCGGCGCCCAGGTCATCCTGCGCGGTCACGTCTACGGCAACATGGACGCGGTGGACTACCACGGCTTCAAGGCCAGCGCCCGGGACGCGGTCATGGCCGCCTGGGAGAGCCTGTCGGCGCGGTTCGACGTCATCATCGCCGAGGGCGCGGGGAGCCCGGCGGAGATCAACCTGCGGGACAACGATATCGCCAACATGGGCTTCGCCGAGGCCGCCGACTGCCCGGTACTGCTGGTGGGCGACATCGACCGCGGCGGCGTGTTCGCGCAGCTGGTGGGCACCCTTGAGCTGGTGTCTCCGGCGGAGCGCGAACGCATCCGCGGCTTCGTGATCAACCGCTTCCGCGGTGACCCGGCGCTGCTGGACAGCGGGCTGGACTGGCTACACCGGCATACGGGAACCCCCGTGGCGGGCGTGCTGCCCTTCGTCCAGGGGCTGGTGCTGGATGCCGAGGACAGCATCGGCCGCACCGGCACCACCGCCGGTGCCGACGCGCTGCAGGTGGTGGTCCCGGCGCTGCCGCGCATGAGCAACCACAACGACTTCGACCCGCTGCGGCTACACCCGGGAGTGGCCCTGCACTTCGTCGGCCCGGACCAGACACCGCCGCCGGCGGACCTGATCATCCTCCCCGGCAGCAAGAGCACCCGCACCGACCTGGCGTGGCTGCGCGACCAGGGCTGGGACCGTGTGCTGATGCGCCACCTCCGCTACGGCGGCCACGTGCTCGGCATCTGCGGCGGCTATCAGATGCTCGGACACAGCGTCGCCGACCCGGACGGGCTGGAAGGCGCGGCCGGCACCAGCCCCGGCCTCGGACTGCTGGACCTGCACACCCGCCTCATTCCCGGCAAGCAGCTCCGGGACGTCACCGGCACCGTCATCCCCGAGGGCGCGGCGCTGCAGGGTTACGAGATCCACAACGGCGTCACCACCGGTGCGGACCTGGCGCGGCCGCTGGTGCGGCTCGGCGACCGCACGGATGGCGCCGTGAGCGCCGACGGCCAGGTGGCGGGGTGTTACATCCACGGCCTGTTCGACGCCCCGGACGCCGCCAACGCCCTGCTGGAGCGCGCCGGGCTGGCGGCCGGCGACGCCGTGGATTACCAGGCGCACCGGGAGCGGGAACTGGACCGCCTGGGCGCGCTGGTGGCCGCCCATCTGGATACCGGACTGCTGGCGGAACTGCTTCACATCCGGTGAATCCTGGCCGCATTGCACCGCACAAGCCCATTTTCTTGCCGGGGTGTTTCGGGTAATCTGGCCCTTCGCATGACAGCCGAGTCAGGTTTCTGTATCAGAGGTCCGTTACCCATGAATCGTCACGCCAAGATCGTCTCCACGGCACACTACCTGCCGGAGCGCTGCATCACGAACGAGCAGCTGAACGAACGCTTCACTGCGCTGGACAAGCCCGAGGTGGTGGGCAAGCTGGCGGCCGGCACCGGCATCGATCAGCGCTGGTACGCGCCGGATGACTGGGCCTCCTCCGACCTGGCGCTGCCGGCCGCGAAGCAGGCGCTGGAAAAGGCCGGCCGCAAGCCCGAGGACGTGGACCTCATCATCCTCGGCACCGACTCCCCCGACTACATCACGCCATCCACCTCCGTGGTGCTGCAGCAGAAGCTGGGTGCGAAACAGGCCGGCACCTTCGATGTCGCCTGCGCCTGCGCCTCGTTCCCGACCGCGC